>CACXGW010000168.1 GCA_902767325.1 uncultured Ruminococcus sp. | reverse complement strand
GCTTATTCCGATCCTCACAATGCCCGAGGACGACAAGACCCACCCGATCCCCGACCTTACCGGCTACATCACCGAGGGTCAGATCATCCTCAGCCGCGAGCTGTACCGCAAGGGCGTGACTCCGCCTATCGACGTTCTGCCCTCGCTTTCGCGACTCAAGGATAAGGGTATCGGCCCCGACAGAACCAGAAAAGACCACGCGGCTACGATGAACCAGCTTTTCGCGGCATACGCGAGAGGCAAGGACGCGCGCGAGCTGATGGTAATTCTCGGTGAAGCGGCGCTGACCGATATGGATAAAAAATACGCCGAGTTTGCCGAAGCCTTTGAAAAGGAATATGTTTCCCAGGGCTACGACGCCAACCGTTCTATCGAAGAGACTCTCGACATCGGTTGGAAGCTCCTGGCTATCCTCCCCCGCTCCGAATTGAAGCGTATCAAGGACGATATGCTGGATGAGTTTTATCCGAAGGGATAATGAATTTTGCAAAAATTCAATTCATGGCGCAGCCGATTCACGGTGAAACCAATTCATGACGGCTTGCCGTCAATTCATTCCCGAGGAAACCTATGAAAGAAAATCAATTGGTATATTTATCGAAAAAACTTGCAGTAGACACTGTAAATACTTGCAACACAGTCCGCGAAAATAAACGCGGCAACGTACTGATAAATCAGCTTTTAAAAAGCGGTACAAGTATTGGTGCTAACATTCACGAGGCGAATTATGCTTCAAGCCGTGCCGATTTTATTAACAAGCTACAAATCGCATTAAAAGAGTGTTACGAAACAGAGTATTGGCTTGGTTTATTCAAGGAAACAAATATTATTTCCGTCAGCGAGTACAATCAATTGATAGAGCAGTGTTATAAACTTAGAAGACTGCTTTCTGCGTCAATAACCACTGCAAAGGATAATCAACCGTAAAGTGCAGGAATGAATTGTGCCTTTGGCACATGAATTGAACCGCTGGTTCATGAATTGTACGTTGTACATAAATTGTGCTTTGCACATTTTTAGAGGTATCATAAATGGCAGTAATGAATGTTAACCCCACGCGAATGCAGCTCAGCAAGCTGAAAAAGCAGCTTGTCACGGCTATGAGGGGTCACAAAATGTTAAAGGATAAGCGCGACGAGCTTATGCGTCAGTTCCTTGATTTGGTGCGCCAAACGCGCGAGCTGCGCGACAAGGTCGAGCGCGAGCTCGAAAACTGCAACGCGCACTTTGTCAACGCCTCGGCGGTGATGAGCAAGCAATCGCTCGACGGCTCGCTGCTCTCTCCGAAGCAGCAGGTGAATCTGGAGATCGGCTCCAAAAACGTTATGAGCGTTGAGATCCCGCAGTTTGAGGCGCAAAGCAGAACAGCCGACAAGGGCGACATCTTCCCCTACGGCTTCGCGTTCACCTCGTTTGAGCTTGACGACGCGGTTATGTCGCTCGATAAGATCCTGCCCGATATGATTTTGCTTGCGCAGTACGAAAAAAGCTGCGAGCTGATGTCGGCGGAGATCGAAAAGACCCGCCGCCGCGTAAACTCGCTGGAACACGTTATGATCCCGCGCTATCAGGAGACGATAAAATACATCTCGATGAAGCTTGAGGAAAACGACCGCTCAAGCCGCACAAGACTTATGAAGGTAAAGGATATGCTGCTCGACAAGGCGCACGGCTACTCCGAACGCGCATAATAATTCCATAACAGAATTAAAGACCGTCTTAAAAAGAGGCGGTCTTTTTGTTTTATCTGTTGATTCTGTTTGCTTTGTATGCTATTATTAGTTCATAGCAAAGAATCGAGGGGTCAGATTATGACTGTCATTGCTTTTATATTATGGTTCGTTATGACGGCTGCCGTCTACTGCGGTTTGTTCCTTCTGTGGACGCCGCGCAGCTGTTCCCGCTGAGGATGATGTTTGCTCTTGCCGTCGACAACATTTACGGCGAATACCGCACCGGAGATACCGATATTTATGTCAGCTCCGGATTTTCGGACTGGGCGTTTCCGCTGAGAAGCGAAGCGAATTGCAGCTATGAGGTCATACATCTGTCACCCGCAGAATAACTGCATAAGAATTAACAATGTTTTATCCTTGACAGCCTGTGCTGTTGTTTGGTAAAATCTTTATATACACCGGCGCAGGTGCGCCAAAAAGGAAGGGATACCCATAATGAAAAGAATCGTATCATCGTTGCTTGCCGTGATGATTTTGGCTGCAATGCTGATAATGCCCGCAGCGGTCTTTGCGGAGGACGAATACGTTGATTACGAAGAGAAGAACGTGACCGCTTATATGTTCAACTCAAAAACCAAAAAAACGTTTTCCTGTCTTTTTCGCGAGGATATGAAGCTTCCGTTTATAAACGCTGCGGACTATCTTAATCAAATCTATACCGAATCGTTCAAAACGACCGATAACGAAGACGGGACATATACAATATCCAACAAAAACGGCAAGTTTGTTGTTGATCCCGAAAAGGACACCGTTCATTTTGACTCTTTTGAAAAGCTCGTTTATTTTGACGCAAAGCCGACCCCCGAATCGAAAGAGATCAACTATCTCGATAACGACGAGTTTGTTCTGAACGACAAAAAACAAAAAGGGCTCGACCTCGACCTCGGAAAGTACAACATCGACATCACCGAAAACGACGGCAAGGTTTACTTTCCGCTGACCACGATCGCCGACATTTTTTCCGCAAGCTATCAGACCGCGGTCTACATCGGCGGCAATATGTATTTCAGCAGTATTACGGATGAAAAGCCATACTACAGCGACGACCCGTTTTTCGCTTCTGTCGAGCGCGACTCAACTTTGATCAACTACACCTATAACGAGCTGTGCTTCGTGGTCGACAACCTCTACGGAAAACCGCAAAAGGCTGAGATCGCCGAAAGCATAAAGAAAAAAGGCTTTGACAAAAGCCTTGATGAGTACAGCGAGCTGACCAAGGAAGCCAAAAAGCTCCTGAAATCCAAAAACAAAACAGACTATTGCTTCGGACTTTTATATCTTGACACGGTGTTTGACGACGGCGGACACACATCCTTCGGCAGACTTATCAGGCAGTCGGCAGAAGCCGGGTCCGACACCGCCCCAGGCAAGGCTCTGACAAAGGCGCTGAGCGATACAGGCGACAAAAGAACGGCAAGGCTGTCGGACTATTTCGCCGCACAGCAAGCAGACAATAAGCTTTCCGCGCAAATAAAAGAGACCCGTGAAAAGGCATATTCCGACTATGACAAGGTCAAGGATTGGAGCGAGAACAACTTCCTGCTCCTGAAAGACAAGACCGTTATCTTTGTGTTCAACGGATTTGACAACACGGTCGTCGAGCCTTTCATTTGGTCGCTCGACTACGCTCAAAAGAAGGGCGCCGAAAACTTTGTGATCGACATTTCGGCAAACGGCGGCGGCTTATCCTCCGTTGCCATATATATGCTTTCGGTCATAACGGGCAGCGGCGATCTGTCGATGAAAAACTTCTCCACCGGAAACAGCCTGACAGAAAAGGCAGCGGCGGACAAAAACCTCGACGGCAAGTTCGACAGTAATGACGACGGGGTAAAATATGACTTCAATTACGCCATCCTTACCTCGCAAATGTCTTATTCAAGCGCCAACCTCATGGCAGGTATGGCTAAGGAGCGCGGCGTTAAGATACTCGGCGAAACAAGCGGCGGCGGAGCCTGTATGCTCTTACAGCTTTATTATCCCGAGGCAGCCTCCTTCACTCTGTCGAGCACGCTGATTATGGTCGACAAGGACGGCAGCGACATTGACGGTGGCGTGAAGCCCGACGTTGAACTGGTGACAAAGGGCGCCAACGGGACTAAGGACTACAGCGGCTTGTATAACGTTGAAAATATCAGCGCCGCATTAAAGGGCGAACCGGCAACGCAGAGCCATACGGAAGCGGCTGAAACAAAAACGGAAAAAAGCGCTCATACCGACCCCGGGATCCCCTACTATATCTGGATACTGATCGGAGTCGGCGCGGTTATAGGTATAGTTGAGCTGATCATTTATCTCTACCGCAGAAGAAAATACAACTAAATCAAGTAAACGACAAACCGGTCCGGCAGCATAGGCTGTCAGACCGGTTTTTGCGTTTGATAAAATATTTTTTACACCCAAAAACACAATGCCGTCAACTTAAGCAGCAATGTCATTCCGACCGGTGCCCGAAGGGCAAAACGCGGAGCGTTTAGCGGAGGAATCCCACTCGGCGGCACACACCGGCTTCCTATCTAGGGGATCCCTCGACTATTTCGCATTTGCGAAATTTTGCTCCGCAAACCGCTCGGGATGACAGCTAAAACCTTAAGTTTACGAAATTGCCCAAAAACAGGTTTGCCATCATAAACAAATGTTGATTAACAATTCCGGATTTTTTTTACATTTCGCCAATATATATGATGTTTTGGATATGATATAATATTTATCTTGTTTGTATCGGCTTTAATCTCTACAAATTTCATAGCAAACTAAACAGACTCCAAAAAGCTGCTTGAGTTTTCAACATT
>CACXGW010000167.1 GCA_902767325.1 uncultured Ruminococcus sp. | reverse complement strand
TATCACACTACCTTGTTGCAAAACTAATTGCAACACTTTTTCTCAAAAATACTCCAAAAACTTGCATTTACTTTTTCAATTTAGGCTTAACATCTATATTATACCATATCATAGTGTCCGATAAAACGGACAATGCTGCCGAATCAAAAAATTTTTTAAAATTTTAAAAAAATTATTTTTTCTGTGATTTTTGTCCCTTTTTTGTCCTTTTCGGTGTGTTATACTTGTGTCACAACAGAGGGGAACAAGACATAAGGCCCTGGACGATAGCTTAACAAACAAATAAAAAATATAAGAATACAAACTTTTCATATCTCTTAAAAAGCGCTCAGCCTTTTGACGGTTGAGCGCTTTTATTTTCGCAAATAACGGTTCAATCGGTTTGCTGAAAACCGGCGGAGCACCGTTTTGAAACCTTAAATCGGCATTTGTTTGGAAATCAATAAGATATTTTTGAAATATTTCGTACAAATTGAATATTTTTTGTTGATTATATTTTCAAAATATGGTAAAATGAAATTTACCGAACAGATACTCTTGTATGAAAGGAGTCGGTTTAATGGATTGGATGCTGCTTATCCCCGTCGCGGCAGGAGCGCTGGCGCTGTGCTTCGCGCTTTATTTCGCGATGTTTATACGGAAACAACCCGAAGGCACCGACCGAATGAAAAAGATCGCTTCGGCTATCGCAACAGGCGCCCGGGCGTTTCTGTTTGCCGAATATAAGATCCTTATAGTATTTGCCGTCGTGCTTTTTGTCGCGATAGGCTTTGTCATCGACTGGGGAACCGCGCTTTGCTTTATTTTGGGCGCGCTGTTTTCAACGCTCGCGGGCTACTTCGGTATGACCGTTGCCACGATGGCTAATGTGCGCACCGCCAACGCCGCAAGAGAAAGCGGCATGAACAAGGCGCTTAAAATCGCTTTCCGGGGCGGAGCCGTAATGGGTCTTTCCGTGGTCGGTCTCGGCGTTGTGGGCTTGGGCGCGGTGTTCCTTGTTCTCAACTCGATGTTCAACCTTGTTGACGACAGCGGTATGCTCAAGGTCTTTACGGGCTTCAGCCTGGGAGCCTCGTCGATCGCGCTGTTTGCGCGCGTGGGCGGAGGAATCTACACCAAGGCAGCCGACGTGGGCGCCGATCTCGTCGGAAAGGTCGAGGCGGGCATTCCCGAGGACGACCCCCGCAACCCCGCCACCATCGCCGACAACGTAGGCGACAACGTGGGCGACGTTGCAGGTATGGGTGCGGATCTTTTTGAAAGCTATGTCGGCTCGATCGTTTCCGCGGTAACGCTTGCGTTCGCGTGCTTTAAGGGCGAAAACAAAATGAGCGCCGCAGTGTTCCCGATGCTGCTGTGCGCCATCGGTATCGTCGGCGCCGTGATCGCGGTGTTCTTTGTCAGAGGAAAGAAAAACTCCGACCCTCAGAAGTCGCTGAACCTCGGCGAATATATCGCCACGGGACTTGTTATCATCTGCGGCGGACTGCTCAGCTGGTTTATGTTCAATTCGCTAAATCCGTTTTTCTGCGTGCTTGCGGGACTTATCGTCGGAACCGCCATCGGTAAGCTGACCGAGATGTACACCTCCGACCGCTACCATTCCGTAAAAAGCATTTCCGAGAGCTCGAAAACCGGACCCGCAACAAATATCATCACCGGACTCGGCGTAGGAATGAAATCCACCGCCGTTCCGATAATCTTCATAGTCGTAGGCATTCTTGTATCCTATTATGTTATGGCTCAGGAGGGCGCGGGTCTTTACGGCATCGCGCTGGCGGCAGTCGGAATGCTGTCCACCACCGGAATGACCATCGCCGTTGACGCTTACGGTCCCATCGCGGACAACGCCGGCGGAATCGCCGAAATGAGCGAGCTCGATCACCACGTCAGAGAGATCACCGACAAGCTCGACAGCGTCGGCAACACCACCGCCGCCATCGGCAAAGGCTTCGCCATAGGCTCCGCGGCACTCACGGCTCTGGCGCTCTTTGCGTCCTTTGCGCAGACCGCGGGTATCGTCGACAGCGGAATGTCGATCCTTTCCCCGAAGGTCGTCGCGGGACTTTTCATCGGCGGAATGCTTCCGTTCCTGTTTTCGGCGTTCACGATGGACAGCGTCGGAAAAGCGGCAAACAAGATGATCGCCGAGGTAAGACGGCAGTTCAGAGAAAAGCCCGGCATCCTTGAGGGCACCGAAGAACCCGACTATTCAAAGTGTGTATCGATCTCAACTCACGCCGCGCTCAGAGAGATGATCCTCCCGGGCGTTATGGCGGTAGTAGCCCCGCTGTTGGTGGGCTATCTGCTCGGAGTCGAGGCGCTCGGCGGACTGCTCGCAGGCTCGCTTATCACGGGCGTTATGCTCGCGATATTTATGGCAAACTCGGGCGGAGCGTGGGATAACGCCAAAAAGTATATCGAAACCAGCCCCGACGGAAAAAATTCCGGCGCGCATAAGGCGGCTGTCGTAGGCGACACCGTAGGCGATCCGTTCAAGGACACCTCGGGTCCGTCGATCAATATTCTGATCAAGCTTATGACGATCGTATCGCTTGTTTTCGCGACCGCGTTCCTGGCTGTGAACAACGGCGCCGGACTTCTGAACTTCTAAAATCAAACAGCAAATAATAAACCCGAAGGTCGGCGTTTGCCGTTCCTTCGGGTTTTGTTTGCGATAAAAATCAATAATTTTCCGCGTGGATCTCGAAATAGCTTTGGGGATGAGCGCAGGTGGGACAAATTTCGGGCGCCTTTGTGCCGACAATTATGTGTCCGCAGTTGCGGCATTCCCATACCTTGACCTCGCTCTTTTCGAAAACCTGAGCGGTCTCAACATTGTTGAGCAGAGCGCGATAGCGTTCCTCGTGGTGCTTTTCGATAGCCGCCACAAGCCTGAACTTCGCCGCAAGCTCCGGGAAGCCCTCTTCCTCGGCGGTTTTTGCAAAGCCCTCGTACATATCGGTCCACTCGTAGTTTTCGCCTTCGGCTGCGGCCTTGAGATTTTCGGCGGTGTTGCCGATGCCCTCAAGCTCCTTGAACCACATTTTCGCGTGTTCTTTTTCGTTTTCGGCTGTCTTTAAAAAGAGCGCCGCGATCTGCTCGTAGCCTTCCTTCTTGGCCTTTGAAGCGAAGTAGGTGTATTTGTTTCTCGCCTGGGATTCGCCCGCAAAGGCAGCCTCCAGGTTCTTTTCGGTTTGAGTTCCGGCGTATTTTGACATAATTTTCCTCCGTTTCAGTTTTTCCACAGGCTGTGGAGATTGCAATAGGCGTATACCGCCTCTACCTTTTCGCCGTCGCACAGTGCGAAGCACGCCGTGGGTGCGTCTCCGGGCTTGAGCTGTTTGCGCTGGTTGCCCTTATCGGTGCACAGCGCGATCCACTCGATGTAATGCTCGGGAAGCATCGGGTGAGCGACCTCGCCGACGGTGACGATAACCTTTCCGTCCTTCACCTCGTAAACGGGAACGTGCTTTTCGACGGCGGCGTCGGTGGTGCCCGCCTCGATTTCGGTCATTTTTTTACCGCAGCACATCACCGGAGCGCCGCTCTCTTTTATCGGCGCGATAATGTTGCCGCAGGTTTCGCAGATATAAAACTTCATTGCCATGGGAAAACCTCCTTTTTCTTTGATTGTATCACAGAAAGCGGCGGAGCACAATAACCTTTCGGACTATTCTTTCACCAAACGGTCTGTGGTTACTCTTAGTTTTTCGCGTGCTGCCGTATGTTATTCATATTGCGATCATAACGCTAAAATAACCTCTCCCTCATTGACTTTGCAAAAAGTATTTTGTAAAATAGAATCAGAAAAACAGCAAAACGAGGTACACATCATGGGATCCTATATTTTCAGGCGGTGCATCCGCAGACTTCCCGGCGCGGTAATACACGCCGTTCCGATCCCCGAGCCCGAGGTGACCGTGGGCTTCGGCTCGAGAGAACAAATCGGCCCGATTTGCAAGGCTTTGGGCGCAAAATCTGTTTTGCTGGTGACCGATAAAACGCTTTTCTCGCTCGGCTTTCACGAAAAGATCGTCGGTTCGCTCAAAGCGGAGGGCGTGCCCTGCGCCGTGTTCAGCGACATCTCCACCGAACCCACCACGGATATAATCCGCGCGGGCAGACAGGCGGCGGTTGACTGCAAAGCCGACTGTATCGCGGCTCTCGGCGGCGGCTCGGTGATGGACAGCAGCAAAATCATCGCCGCGGGCGCTAAAAAACCGAACAAATCCGTCTCGCGCTATCTTCACAAATTCGATTTTATAAAGGGCAAGACATTGCCGCTGATAACCGTGCC
The DNA here is from genome assembly GCA_902767325.1 of uncultured Ruminococcus sp. Classification (GTDB taxonomy): domain Bacteria; phylum Bacillota; class Clostridia; order Oscillospirales; family Acutalibacteraceae; genus Ruminococcoides. Next base: position 9,844 of record CACXGW010000167.1, on the reverse strand, counting down.
GAGCACAGCCGGCACCGGCGCCGAATACACCGTAGGCGCCGTGGTGAAAAACTCAAAGGGCGTGAAAAATTCCACGGTCGTCGTCGGACTTGATGTGCGCCATGTGGTACTCGACAGCGAGCTTACTGTCGGCGCGCCGCAAAGCGTCACGGTGTGGTGCGGAATCGACGCGCTCAGCCACGGTCTGGAGGGCGTGTTGTCGGACGTAAAGTACAACGAAGACGATATGAAAAAGAGCTCGGCGTGCGTCAGGCTCGTTATGGAGAATCTTCCCGTGCTGCTTAATGACCCCGGAAACATCGACGCGCGGCAAAAGATGGCGCTTGCCGCCTTTTACGGCGGAAACGCAATCAACAAGCAGCTCGCGGGCTACATCCACGCCTGCGCCCACTCCATCGGCGGGCTATATCATATCCCGCACGGCAAGGCTATCGCCTTTTGTACCATGCCGGTGCTCGATATGCTCAGGGACGTCTGCCGCGAAAAGCTTGCCGCGCTGTCCGTTTACTGCGGCACGGCAAAGGATTCCGACAGAGCAGATATAGCCGCGAAAAAGTTCTTTTCGGCACTCAAAAAACTGCTTGACGACTGCGGGCTTGAAAAAGGCTGCGCCGCTCTTAAAAAAGAGGACTATCCGAAACTGTTGAAAATGATAAACGCCGATTCAATAAACTATTCGCCGCCGAAGACCTTTAAAAACAGCGAAGTGATCGGGATACTGGATCATATCGCCAAAGGAGAATGACCATGGCATACACACAGGAAAAGATAAGCGCCGTCGTTCGGGCGCAGAGAGAATACTTTCGCACAGGTGAAACGCTGGACGTGAAATTCCGCGTCGCGCAGCTCAAAAAGCTGAAGCAGGCGGTCATCGAGCGCGAGGAAGAGCTTGAAAAAGCGCTGTATGAGGATTTGGGAAAGAGCAGGGCGGAGGCGTATCTTTGCGACGTCGGTCCCGTGATAGTCGAAATCAACGAGATCCTGCGCGGAATAAAAAAATGGGCGCGCCCCGAAAAGCATTTCAGCGGACTGATGTGCTTTCCGAGCACGCGCACCACGGTCTATAAAATGCCGTACGGCGTGTCGCTGATAATCAGCCCGTTCAACTTCCCGGTGCTGCTGACACTCGGCGTGCTTGCGGCAGCTATTGCGGGCGGCAACACCGCCGTGATAAAAGCAAGCTCAAAATCCGCGGCGAGCACCAAGGCGCTGCAAAAGCTGATTTCCGATGTTTTCCCCGAAAATTATGTAACGCTCATCGACGGCGGTCACGACGTGTCGGATATGTGTCTGAGCGAGCGCTTCGACAAGATTTTCTACACCGGCTCGCCGAAGGTGGCGCGGCACGTTTTGGAGGAAGCCTCGCGCAACCTCACCTCCGTAGCGCTGGAGCTCGGCGGCGAGACCGGCAACTGGTGCGTTGTGCGCCGGGACGCGAACCTAAAAGACGCCGCGCGGAAGATCGCTTTTTTCAAGCTTTGCAACGCCGGGCAGATCTGCATAAACATCAACCAGATCGCGGTGGCGAACGAAGTTGCCGACGAGTTTTTGAAATGCCTTAAAGACGAGTTTATCCGTCAGATAGGCGAAGCTCCCGAAACGAATCCCGAATATCCGAAGCTCATCACCGAGGCAGTGTTCGACAAATGCGAGCGCCTGACAAAAGAATTCGGCAACAGGGTAATATTCGGCGGCAAGGGCGTGCGCGAGACAAGGCGTTTCGCGCCCACGATCATCTATCCCGTCACGCCTGACGAGGACATCGTGCAGCACGAGCTGTTCTGTCCGATACTTCCCGTGGTGCCGTTTGCCGACGACGATATCGACTCGATTTCGGACATCATCGCGTCACGCGAGCACCCGCTTTCGATGTATGTGTTCACGTCCGATATGAAGTGGGCGAAAAAGTTTATGTCAACCCACCAATACGGCGGCGGCTGCATAAACGAGGTGTGCGTCCATATGATGGTCAAGGGCGTGCCGTTCAACGGAACGGGTCACTCGGGAATGGGAGCTTATCACGGCGAGTGGGGCTTTAGGGAGTTCACTCACCCGACAACGGTTTTAAAGGGCAAAACCCGCTTTAATCTGCCGCTGAGGGAACACCCCTATTCCGGCAAAGCGGAAAAGCAGAAGATGTCGCTGCTCAAAAAATTTGAAAGATAACAAAACATAAAAACGCGCAGGCTGTGAGTTTTCGCTGCCTGCGCGTTTGGTTTTTAATTGACTTAATTTTGATTCAGGATTTCGTAGAGTTTGTTTTCAAAGTCGCGGAAATGCCTCGGAAAATTTTCCGAGCCGTTCGCGCGGATAGTCGTTCCGCCGTTTACCTCGGCGCTGAAGCGGAACATCCTTCCGTCCAAAACGCCGCGCGGGTGTTTGCCTTCAAAGCCGTCCCAGCGCATTATATTGCATTCGTTCAGAAAAGCGATGAACTCATCCGTTTTGCAGAAAGCCTGTTTTTCAAGTATTCTTTCCTCTGCCCCGTTGCCGTAACGGAACTCGTAAAGCGAGATCTCGGTCTGACCCTCACGGTCGGTTATTTCATATTCAATGCTTCCCCTCATTCCGCTTATCTTCAGCAGGATCTTGCCGAAGGAATCAACAGCAGGTTTTTTAAACACGGAAACACACCTTTCTTTGTTTTATTGATAATTCGCGAGAAGCTCCCTTTCGATCGCATAGAACGCTCCCGACAGCTGACCGGGAAAAGCCCGGTCGTTTTTGACGACGATTTCCTCGCCGCTGTCGAGAACAAACGTCAGCGTTTTTTGGATGAAGTCATCAAATTCCGACTTAGGAAGCTTGCTCCAGATCAGCACGGCGTTTTTTTGCGCCGTGTCTTTTATTTTTTCAAGCACATCCGCCGAAACCGTGTTGTTGTATTCGGATGGCGGCGAGTCGTCAAATTTATATATTTTTTGCATATTATAAGTGCCGTCGGCGTTTGGCGTAAGCTCGGCGTGAGTATAGCTGCTCATACGGGTTTCGTGAAACTTCACCGCGGTTATTTTTCCGGCGTCGGGAAGCTGAACCCTTTCGCCCTTCAGCGCCTGCAAAAACAGCTCGTAAAGCTTAGCGGCAAAATCCTTGCCGAAAACGGGCGACTGATTGTTTGCGTAATCGATCTTTTCGCCGCTGTCGTATTTTATCAAAACCGAACCGCCGAAGTTTTCGGGCAGACCGTAAACAAACGACCGCCTTCCGTTTGCCGCGGCAAGATCAGCTTCCTTTACCAACGCCGCAAGCCCGGGAAAAATGTTTTCCTTCACAAACGCCCATGTAGACTCGTTTCTGTCGCGGCGGTCGCCTGCGGTCAGAGTTATAAGACATCCTCCGTCAACAGGCGCCGCGTACGCGGAAATATGATTTATCCAATGGTTTTCTTTTTGATAATCGGGGTCATAAAGCGTGTGGAGCGCCGATTCCGCTTTAAAGAAAACCATTTTGTCCGACTTGATAGTTTTCGGCGCGTTTTCGTCAAAATTCTGCGATACTCCCCCGCACATTTGAGGACCAAGCATTATTTATTCTCCTTTAAATAGTCGAGCAGATACTGCGCTGCCTGTTCAAAATACTCGCCGCTGAAGCCGTGATGAGCTCCGCTGATGATCTGCAGCTCGCAGTTTTTAAACGTTTTCTTCGCTTGCTGAGCATACGAGATGTCAACGACCGAGTCGTTGTCGCCGTGAACGATCACGACCTTGCCGGTGTAGGCGGGCAGCTTTTCATAAACATACAGATCCCACACATCGGAGGCATAGATCTTGCCGACAGGAAGCCCGTCATAGATCTCTGTTTCCTCGGGAACCTCGTCCAGGCTTTGATAAGCCTCGTGGATCTCGTCGGGAATGTTGAACGCGGGATACAGAAGCATCAGCCCCGCGACTTCACCGGGACGGTCGCACGCAACAAGAGACGACACAAGTCCCCCCTGGCTTTCGCCCATCAGATATATTTTTTCGCTGTCGGCAAAGTCCCAGCCCTTTGCGGAGGTGAGCACCTCGCCGAGCGCGTCGGCTTCGGTCATGACCGACATCTTTGTGGAGTCGTCTCCGCTTTTGTTATCCAAATGAGGTCTGCTGCCGTTCGGGAAGTCGAACACATACGCCGAATAGCCTTTTTCCGCAAAGCGGCGCGCATATTCCTCACAGCTGCGGTGATTGGCGCCCAGACCGTGCGAGATGATGACCAGCGGAGTTTTGCCGTCTTTTTCGGGAATGTACGCAACGCCGTAGATGTCGTTGCTGCTGCCGCTGTAGATCTCGCGGTCGGTATATTCATAAATATCTGTTTCGGACGCCTCGGCTTTGCTTTCAAGGGTCGTTTCCGCGGAGCTTTGAGCGCTCGTTTCAGCATCGCCCGATGCGGCAGACTGAGTTTTTTCGCTCTTGCCCGAGCAGCCGAAAAGCATAAAGAGCATAGCGGCGGAGAGCAAAGCAGCAATTAGCTTTTTTGTCATCGTTATCATTCCGTTTCATTTTGGATTTCTTTGTTTTATTATAATCCATCCCACGCGATATTTCAAATGCTTTTTTCAGTTACCGCTCGTGCACAATTTAATACCGCTTGTTCCGTATTTGTTGAAGCGTTTTGTAAAATATTGTATAATGTTTTCGACAAAAAAACATCAAAAGAGGGGAGGATAATTATGAACACAAAAACGTTAGCGATTCTTTATCCTATTATCGCGATCATTTCCGTAGCGGTCATGATTGTTTGGGGTATGCTCGGCAACGCATGGAACATCAGCTGGATAGCTGTATTTATCGGCGGCTGTCTGATGGCGATTCTTTCCATCGTTATGGCAGGAATGAACAAAAAGAACAAGTAAGAACGGCGGAGTAAAAAATGAGTAGTTCAAAAAAAGAAAGCAGGTTATTTCTCATAATAAACTGCCTGGCGTTGGGAATCATCGCGATGAACCTGACGGCGCCCGTTCACGAGGCGACGCATCTGCTGACTCAGATGATCGCCGGCGCTAAACCGGAGGTGCTTGCGTTCGGATGTGCCGGTACCATAGACCCGACCGCTAATCTCGACTCGCCTTTTTGGAAGGTGATGTACAGCGGATCGGCGGCGCTGATGAATATAGTTATCGGCACCATTTTGCTGATCATACTCAAAAAATTCAAGCTCGGACCGCTGAGCAGACCGCTCGTGCTTATGACAACAATTATGCACTACAGCATGGGCTTCGGATATTTCCTAAGGGACTTCTTCCTGTACGACCCGAATCCGGATCCCGACGTTCAGCAGGGAGACTGGGCAAAGGTTTTTGAAAATTTCGGCGGAAATATGGCGCTCAGGATCACAATGCTGATTATCGGCTGCTTGGGCATCCTGTTCGTTTTCTATATTGCCTATCGACAGGCGTTCCACTTTATCAGCGACAACAACGACAAAAAAGAAAGAAACAGAGTCGCTTCCGCTATATATCTGTTCCCGTATCTTTTCAACGCTGTCGTATTCACGCTGGTAGAACTGAGAGGACCGGTCGCTCAGAAAAATATCAGCAACTTTTTGATCATCAGCCCGATAATCAATGTTTTCGGTATGATCGGCTTCTTCTGGGGCTATATGTTTGTGGCTCACATGGTAAAGCCGAGAAAACAGAATGTCTATTACTTCTCGCCCTGCGCCGAAAAGAAACCGGTTTTGTGGATAATCGCGCTCGCGGTAATCGCGTTCGACGCTTTTGTCCTCTGCCCGGGAATCATGTTTTAAACTTTTTCAAAAAGCTGAAAAGGCTGTCACGTTGATGTGACAGCCTTTGTTTTTAAAATACGGTTTTTCGCTTGGTGATCTCTTTTACCGAGTTGAACTTCCAGACGCGGGTGTTGACCTCCACCACGCCGGCGCCGCAGTATTCGCAGAACTTCATTCCGAGATTCTTTATCGGCGCGCCGCAGTTGGGACAGTTGAGCCCGAGCGCCTCGTTGTAAACGCCCATTTTGTCGGCGTCCTGAAGGTAAATAAGCCCGACCTCATAGATGGTTTGCAGCTTTTCGTCACGGCTGCCGCTTATGACGTTTCCGTTTTCGTCCTCGACATAATCGTAAAGACCGACGGCGATGTTGAACAGCACCGTGACCGTCGCGCCGTCCTTGAAATAGCGCGCAAGCTGAGTGTTGTGGAGCACCGGCTCGACATAATACTGCCTGTGTCCGCTCTCATTAAGCCCTTCGATGATCTCTATTATGTGATTTTTCAGCGCGAGTGTGACTTCATTGGGCAAGGAGGCGGTGGAACCGGTTGAGATGGCGTTGAAATATCCGCGCAGAACGGTCTGAGCCATTTCGCGGTAACGCTCGTAATCGAACTCGGGAAAGTCGCGGTGGATCTGCGGCAGATAAATATCTGTCATGGAGTGCACCGAGCGCGGCGTTTCGCTGAGCTTTTTCTTTTGCTCGTTGTAGCCCTTGATTATATCGTCGGTGCCGAACGCCGAGCGCGAAAACCTTGACAATTTAACTTTGATGAAAAACGCTGCGCCGATGATCAACAGCAGCAGCCCCGCGATGACCGCAAGGGGTATAATGATCTTTTCCATTATGATCTCCGGTATGCTCTGCGCGTTTATTCTTCGGCGGGTTTCTTAAGCTCGATCCCGAGCACGTCGAGGCTTTCCTTGTCGACCGGCGACGGACAGGACGACATCAGCTCGCCCGCGTTCTGCACCTTCGGGAAGGCGGTGACGTCGCGCAGGCTGTCGGCTCCGCAGAGCAGCATCGTCACGCGGTCAAGACCGATTCCCATGCCGCCGTGAGGCGGTGCGCCGTATTTGTACGCCTCAACCAGGAAGCCGAATTTCGCTTCGATCTCTTCGTCGGTGAGTTTGAGAGCACGGAACATCTTTTGCTGCAGCTCGTAGTCGGTTATACGCATCGAGCCGCTGGACAGCTCAACGCCGTTGAGCGTGAGGTCGTATGCCTTGGCGATGACCTTTGACGGGTCGGTGTCGAGATACTGTATGCAGTCCTCGCGCGGCATCGTGAAGGGATGGTGCATAGCCACCCACTCGCCGCTCTCCTCGTCCTTTTCAAAGAACGGGAAGTCGACGATCCACAGGAATTTGAATTCGTCGGGAATTATTTCGAGGCGTTTTGCCACGGTCAGGCGCAGAGCGCCGAGGGTGCCGAGCACAACGCTGTTTTTATCGGCGACGATTAGGATAACGTCGCCCTTTTCGGCTCCGAGCCTGTCGTAGATAGCTGCAAGCTCGTCTTCGGTCATAAACTTTTTAAAGGAAGCGTTCGGCTCGTCGACCCATCTTACATACGCCAAGCCCTTCGCGCCGATTCCCTTGGCGTATTCGGTCAGCTTGTCGATCTCCTTGCGGGTGTAGACGGACGCTGCGTTCTTCGCGACGATAGCGCGGACTGAGCCGCCGTTTTCTATCGCGGAGGTGAACACGCCGAAACCGCAGTCTTTTACAAGATCGGAGATGTCCTGTATCTTCATATCGAAGCGGATGTCGGGCTTGTCGGAGCCGTAGTTGTTGACCGCTTCTTCGTATGTCATACGCGCGAACGGCGTGGGCAGGTCGGTGTTCATAACCTCCTTGAACAGGCGCTTGAACAGCCCCTCGTTAATTTCGAGGATATCCTCAACATCGACGAACGAAAGCTCCATATCTATCTGGGTGAACTCGGGCTGACGGTCGGCGCGCAGGTCCTCATCGCGGAAGCAGCGCGCAAGCTGGATGTAGCGGTCAAAGCCTGCGAGCATAAGAAGCTGCTTGTAGATCTGCGGCGACTGCGGCAGAGCGTAGAACTTTCCGTTGTGGATTCGCGAGGGCACGAGGTAGTCGCGTGCGCCCTCGGGGGTGGACTTTATCATCATCGGGGTCTCGATCTCGATGAAGCCGTTTTCCGCGAAGTAGTCGCGCGTTACCTTTGCCACCTTGCTTCTAAGCATAAGGTTGTTGAGCAGCGGACGGCGGCGCAAGTCGAGATAGCGGTATTTTAAGCGAAGCTCCTCGTTGGTGCTGAGCTCGTCCACGATCTCAAACGGCGGGGTCTGCGCCTTTGAAAGCACGCGCAGATCGTCTACGAGGATCTCGATATCGCCCGTGGGGATGTCGGCGTTTTTGGCGCTGCGCTCGCAGACCTTTCCCTTTGCCGCCAGCACGAACTCGCTGCGGCAGGCAAACGCCTTGTCAAAAATCTCTCTGTCGGTGGTATCGTTGAACGCGAGCTGCACGATACCCGTGCGGTCGCGCAAGTCGATGAAAATAAGCTGTCCGAGGTCGCGGGCGCGCTGGACCCAGCCGCACACGGTGACCTCTCTGCCGATGTCGGAGGCGCGCAGGTCTCCGCAGTAATCGGTGCGCTTCAAGCCTGTCATAAATTCTGCCATTTTGCTTCCCCCTTAAATTTCAAACCCGGCTTTGTCGGTAAGACTGAGCACGGAAAACTTCTCGGCGAAGCTTTCGTCGAGCGCAAGCTCGGTTTGTTCGCCGCTGTCCATATTCTTTACGTTTGCCTTGTTTTCGGCGATCTCGTTATCGCCGAGCACAAGCGAATACTTCGCGCCGATCTTGTCGGCGTATTTCATCTGAGCGCGCAGTCCCCTGCCGACAACGTCGGTTTCCGCCTGCAGTCCGCATTCGCGGACCTGACGGAGCAGGGAAAACGCCTTGACCTTAGCCTCGTCGCCCATCGTGGCGATGTAGAGCGCGCACGGCTCGGGCTGAGGTATCTCAACGCCCTGAGCGTCCATGACCATCAGTATGCGCTCAAGACCCATAGCGAAGCCGAGCGAGGGCAGGTGCTTGCCGCCCAGTTCCTCGATTAGTCCGTCGTATCTTCCGCCGCCGCACACGGTGCCCTGAGCACCGATGCAGTCGGTGATAAATTCAAACACGGTTTTTGTGTAATAATCGAGTCCGCGGACGATCGTGGGATTGACCTCGTAGGAAATGCCGGCGCTGTCGAGATATTTTTTGGTCTGCTCAAAATGCGCCTCGCACTCTTCGCAGAGATAGTCGGTGATTATCGGAGCGCCCTCGGCGATCTTGTGATCCTCGGGACTTTTGCAGTCGAGCAAGCGCATCGGGTTTTTCTCCAGACGCGACAGGCAGGTGGTGCAAAGCTGATCCTTATACTGCGAGAAATAATCGCGCAGCGCCTGATTGTATTTCGCGCGGCACTCGGGGCAGCCGATTGAGTTTATTTCAAGACGGACTTCGGTAAGACCTAAACGGTCGAGCACGGACTGCGCCAGACAGATAAGCTCCGCGTCTGCCGCGGGCGACTGTGTGCCGTATTCTTCAACGCCGAACTGGTGGAACTCGCGAAGCCTGCCCGCCTGCGGTTTTTCGTAACGGTAGCAGGACACGAAGTAGCTCGCCTTTATCGGCAGACCTTCGTTTTCGAGCGCGTGCTCAAGCACGGCTCTCGCCGCACCCGCGGTGCCCTCGGGACGGAGCGTTACACTCTCGCCTCCCTTGGTGTCGAAGGTGTACATCTCTTTTTGAACGACGTCGGTGGTCTGTCCCACGCCGCGCGCGAACAGCTCGGTGTGTTCAAACACCGGTGTGCGGATCTCGCGGAAGCCGTAAGCGGACGCCTCCTCGCGCATTATCTTTTCGATGAACTGCCAGCGGTAGCTTTGGCGCGGCAGCACATCCTCGGTTCCTTTTATTTTTTTGGTAATCAACGCCATAACGTTTCCTCCCTATACGCATATACAGTTATTATACATCAACGGCGACCTAAGCGCAAGGATTTTTTGAAGCGCGCTATCTGCCGCGTGTAGGTTTACAATAGATGCGTTACATTAGCAAATAAAAAAGAATAGCAAATAGGAAAAATCTGTGTTACAGTTAGTTTGCTACAAC
>CACXGW010000166.1 GCA_902767325.1 uncultured Ruminococcus sp. | reverse complement strand
TCGACGCCCGCGTGGCCGAACTGGTCGTAGCGCGCGCGCTTATCCTTGTCGGACAGCACCTCGTACGCCTCGTTGACCTCCTTGAACCGCTCCTCGCACTCCTTGTCGCCGGGGTGGAGGTCGGGGTGATATTTCTTGGCGCTCTGCCTGAACGCCTTTTTGATATCGTCGTCGCTTGCGCCCTTGTTGAGCCCGAGCACTTCGTAATAATCTCTCTTTTCTGCCATAATCTGTCCTCCAAATGAATTTCAGGGAAATCCAATTCACGCGCGGCGTGCCGCGCTATTCATGCTGCAGCAATTCATGACGGCTTGCCGTCAATTCATTTCCGAGCAAAGTCTTTTTCACGATGTATAAAAGCGAAATCCGCAAGGCTTGGTTCGGAAATGAATTGAAACTGCGTTTCATGCCTTGGCTTCGCCATGAATTGTTCTGTGAACATGAATTGCGCCTTCGGCGCATTATAACCACCTGAAGGAGCTGCAAAAAATGCAGCTCCCTCCATGGTAGATAAAAGCGTTAGTTATTGCCGTCAACGTCGGTGAAATCAGCGTCGTATACGTTCGGGTCGCCGCTGTTATTCTGCTGCGCGCCCTGATCGGGAGCAGCCTGCTGCGGATCGCCCTGGGGAGCCGCCTGCTGATACAGCTTTGCGGAAACCTCGTAAACGGTCTTTTGCAGATCTTCCTTAGCCGCGTTGATAAGCGAAATGTCGTTTTTGGAAATAGCTTCCTTGAGCGCGGAAACCTTGCTGTTGACCGCGTCTTTGTCAGCCGCGTCGAGCTTGTCGCCGCTCTCGTTTATGAGCTTTTCAGCCTGATAAGCGAGGTTTTCGGCTTCGTTCTTGGCGTCGACCTCTTCACGGCGCTTTTTGTCCTCTGCCGCGTACTGCTCGGCGTCCTTGACAGCCTTGTCGATGTCTTCCTTGCTCATATTGGTTGAGGAGGAGATAGTGATCTTCTGCTCCTTGCCGGTGCCGAGATCCTTAGCCGAAACGTTTACGATGCCGTTGGCGTCGATGTCGAAGGTAACTTCGATCTGCGGGATGCCGCGCATTGCGGGAGCGATGCCGGTCAGCGCAAACAGACCGAGCTGCTTGTTGTCGCGGGCGAACTCACGCTCACCCTGGAGAACGTTGATCTCAACCTGGGTCTGATTATCAGCCGCGGTGGAGAAAACCTGGCTCTTCTTTGTCGGGATGGTTGTGTTTCTGTCGATGATCTTGGTCATTACGCCGCCCAGAGTCTCAACGCCGAGGGACAGCGGAGTAACGTCGAGGAGAAGCAGACCTTCGACCTCGCCGCCGAGGACGCCCGCCTGGATAGCGGCGCCGATGGCAACGCACTCGTCGGGGTTGATTCCCTTGAACGGCTCTTTGCCGATGAGCTTCTGAACAGCCTCCTGAACAGCGGGGATACGCGAGGAGCCGCCCACCATCAATACCTTGTCGATCTGACCGATCTGCAGACCGGAGTCGGACAGTGCCGAACGGACGGGGCCCATCGTGGACTCTACCAGATCGGCGGTCAGCTCGTTGAACTTGGCTCTTGTCAGAGTGAGATCAAGGTGCTTGGGACCGGTCTGATCCGCTGTGATGAAGGGCAGGTTGATCGAAGAGGTCGTAACGCCCGAAAGCTCGATCTTTGCCTTTTCCGCAGCTTCCTTGAGGCGCTGCATGGCCATTTTATCAGATGACAGGTCAATGCCTGTTTCGGTTTTGAAGGATTGGACCATCCAGTCGATGACGCGCTTGTCGAAGTCGTCGCCGCCGAGGCGGTTGTTGCCCGCGGTCGCGAGAACCTCCTGAACGCCGTCGCCCATCTCGATGATGGAGACGTCGAAGGTGCCGCCGCCGAGGTCGTATACCATGACCTTCTGGTCGTTTTCCTTGTCGACGCCGTAAGAAAGCGCCGCGGCGGTGGGCTCGTTGATGATACGCTTTACGTCAAGACCCGCGATCTTGCCCGCGTCCTTTGTAGCCTGGCGCTGAGCGTCGGTGAAGTATGCGGGAACGGTGATGACAGCCTGGGTGACGGTCTCGCCGAGATAAGCCTCGGCGTCAGCCTTGAGCTTCTGCAGGATCATCGCGGAGATCTCCTGCGGAGTGTAGCTTTTGCCGTCGATGTTAACTTTATAAGCGCTGCCCATTTCGCGCTTGATCGACGAAACGGTGCGCTCGGGATTGGTGATAGCCTGGCGCTTTGCGACCTGACCCACCATTCTTTCGCCGTCCTTGGAGAACGCTACGACAGAAGGTGTTGTTCTGCTGCCTTCGGCGTTTGCGATAACTACGGGCTCGCCGCCCTCGATAACCGCTACGCATGAGTTGGTTGTACCTAAATCGATACCTATTGTTTTAGCCATAATGATTTCCTCCTATTGGTGTTTTGATTTTTGATAGATTTATATATTGATAAAAATTTGATAGCTTATACTAATTCCTGATAGAAAGTAGACTTATATTTTGCGAGGATATTTTTTGCAAGACAAGGCGAAGGACGCAGCAAGGCTGGCG
>CACXGW010000165.1 GCA_902767325.1 uncultured Ruminococcus sp. | reverse complement strand
TCTTCAGTTTTTTACAATTTCTAAATGCATAACTTCCGATTGAAGAAACAGAATTTCCAAGTGAAACACCGGTAAGGTTTGTACAATTCTCAAAAGCAGATTGATTTATAATTGTTACACTGTCCGGAATATTTACACGCTGCAAATTATTGTTTCGGAGACTACGTATTTGTGTAACAGAATACCCATCCAACTCAGAGGGAATGTCTAATTCTGTGGCGTCACCGTGGTAGTTGTTTATGCAAGCAGTACCATTCGAAATATAATAATCATAATCGCCGCACGTTACGGCTTCAACATTAACCGGTTTAACAGCAAAAACACACAACATCATAACAAATACAAGCAAAACCGATACAGATTTTCTCAACATATTTCTATCCCCTTTACAAAAACATATCAAAAACAACTGCAAAAAACACTATCGTTTTATATAATATATAATACAGTATAAATAAACATTTTACAATACACTAGATAAATATTTATAATACGTTAAATCATTTTTTACGTTTTGCCGCAAAGCAAGCCCATCCGCCGTCGAGGTGCTCCTCGATGATGTCAAAATACTTTGAAACACCGTTTTTTACCTCATCGGCGCGGGTGTCGATGATACCGCTCATAATATATACGGCGCCGTCCTTCATAAAATCCGCGACGCCCTTCGAGAGGAACAATATGGCGTCCGCCACGATGTTCGCCAGCACGACGTCATATTTTCCGCTGACCTTGTCGGTAAAGCTGCCGCACACGGCGGAAAAGCGGTCGCCTACGCCGTTGAGCTCAGCGTTTTCACGCGCGGTGTCCACGGCTTTTTCGTCTATATCTACGCCGACGGCTTCCTTCGCTCCGCACAGCAGAGCGGCAATTCCGAGAATTCCGCTGCCGCAGCCAACGTCGAGCAAGCTGTCGCCCGGCTTCATATATTTTTCGCACATTTCAAGGCACAGCCGCGTGGTTTCATGACCGCCGGTGCCGAAGGCGAGACCGGGGTCGATATTCAGCACGGTCCTGCCCTGAGCGTCGTAGTTTTCGTACCACGACGGCACGATCATCAGATTCTTTCCGACAGGCAGCGGATGAAAATACTGCTTCCAGTTGTTGCGCCAATCCTCCTCGGCACAGTCGAGCAGCTCAATTTCATACGCGATCCCCTCGCTCTCGAGCCGTTCTTTGACGAACGCCACCGCCTCGGCAGGCGATACGTCCGGCTCAAGATAAAGGTGAACATATGCTTTTGAGCGGTCTTTTTTGAGCAGCTCCTCGTCGATAAGGTCGATGTGCGCGATCTCCTCGACCGTCTGCTCGAGGTTCTGATAATCCTCTATGTATATCCCGCAGGACGTCACCGCGTTGGCGATGTCGCCCGCTTTATCGGCATCCGCGGCGCTGACCGCGATCTTTATTTCCGTCCAGGTGTTCATATCAGTCGTTGAATATCTTTTTCAGCTTTTCGAAAAAGCTCTTTCTCTTGGCGTAGTTTTTCTCGGTGGTGGAGTTTTCAAACTCGCGCGCAAGCTCCTTTTGCTTGTTGTTGAGGTTTTTGGGTATCTCGACTACGACGCGCACATACTGGTCGCCCTTGCCGCGTCCGCCGAGATGCTGGATGCCTCTGCCCTTGAGCTTGAAAACGTCTCCGGGCTGGGTGCCCTCGTGGATGGAGTAGCTCACCGTGCCGTCGAGCGTCGGGACAGTGACCTCGGTGCCGAGCACCGCCTGCATGAACGTGATGGGCAGGTCGCACCATACGTCGTCGCCGCGGCGTTCAAACAGCGTGTGGCTGCGTACGTTCACGTTTACGTGCAGATCGCCGGCGGGGCCTCCGTTGTAGCCCGCGTTGCCGTGACCGCCTACATTGAGTATCTGACGGTCCTTGATTCCGGCGGGAATGGTGACGTCCACCGAACGGCTCTTTCTCTGTCTGCCGGAGCCGCTGCACTTGCGGCAGGGATTGTCGATTATCTTGCCCGTGCCGTGACAGGCGTCACAGGAGCGCTGCGTCTGGATGACTCCGAACGGCGAGCGCTGGTTTATAGTCACTCTGCCCGAGCCTCCGCAGGCGGAGCAGGTTTTGGGCTGGCTGCCCGCCGCCGCGCCGGTTCCGTGACACTCGTCGCAGGTGGAAACGCTGTTGAAGGTGATGGTCTTTTTGCAGCCCTTCGCGGCTTCCTCAAAGGTAACGGTGACGCTTGCCTCCACGTCGCTGCCGCGCTGGGGAGCGTTGGCGCTTCCGCGCCTTCTGCCGCCGAAGCCGCCGAAGAAGCTCGAGAAAATGTCGTCGAGGTCTATTCCGCCGCCGAAGGGGCTGCCGCCTCCTGCGCCGCCCGCGCCGAAGTTGGGGTCGACGCCCGCGTGGCCGAACTGGTCGTAGCGCGCGCGCTTATCCTTGTCGGACAGCACCTCGTACGCCTCGTTGACCTCCTTGAAC
>CACXGW010000164.1 GCA_902767325.1 uncultured Ruminococcus sp. | reverse complement strand
TGCGGATAACAGGACTTGAACCTGCATGAAATTGCTTTCACATGGACCTGAACCATGCGCGTCTGCCAATTCCGCCATATCCGCGTTATTCACTTTGCTCTCGATTATTACACGGCGAGAGCTGCCGAGGCGAAGCACTTAGCTTGATCCGCATTTTGCAGGATAACCTGAACCATGCGCGGTGTGTCCCGCTTGAAATATAGTCGCACCGCGTCGCACATAAATGTGCTTCCTTGTACTCCTTATTTCAAACCTCGCTTTTGTTCGCTTCATCCGCCACCGGCGGCGCTCACAACGCGACCAATTCCGCCATACCTGCGTATTCACTTTGCTCTCTGTTTTTACACGGCGAGAGCTGCCGAGACGGAGCATATCGCTTGACCCGTAAGTGATATTATAGCAAACATCTTTTAAATTGTCAATTACTTCTTTGAAAAATATTCAACCGGGCAAGGTCTCCCCTGCCCGGTCGGATGGAATTGATATGAAATTATGAAAAGACAGTGTAATAGATTTATTTACTCGCCGGGCTTTGCGGGCGGTTCGCCGCCGTCGTTGCCGTCGCCGGGCTTATCGGGAGGAGTTCCGCCGCCGTCGGGGGAATCGCCGCCTGAGCTTGATACGGTGACTTCGATTGCCGTGCCGGTTGAAGCCGTGCCCTCTTTATACTCCTCGCCGTTTACATAGAGCTTGTGCCCGTTGAGCTTGATGGCAGAGGTTCCGCAGGTAAGGCTTGTGATGTAGCTGTCGCCCGTGAGCGTCCAGGTGGAGCCGTCCTCGATCTCAACATAGACCTCGCCCGCCTGACCGTCGGAGTTGATCGCTCCGGTGAAGCTCGAGCTGCTCTTTAGATATAGATTTAGATTCGACACGCTGTCGACGACCATATCGCCGTTGATCTTTTGGTTTGAAGCGTTGAGCGTGACCTGACCGCCGTTGCTGCCTTCGTTGCCCCAGCCCGCAGCCGCGGCTCTGAGGAACACACCGTCGCCCTCGTTGGTGATCGACGCGTTATCGAGCGATATTTCGGTAGCGGTGTTGTTTACGAAGAACACGTCGCCGTTTTTGTTTGTCAGTGTTCCGCCGTTCATCGTGAAGGTGGAAAGTCCCTGCGCGGCGTCACCCGACATCGACTGATAGATCATGACCGCATTATAGTAGTCTGATTTGTCGCTGTTATGAGCGTTGTTGTCAGCTGTGAGGTCGACGTTGTTGAGCGTGACGGAGTTTTTGCCCTCTATCACAACGCCCTCCGATGTGGTCGATTCTAAAGTCGCGTCGCTGACGGTGATGTCCGCTGTGGAGTAGATGACCGGAGAACCCTTGCCGCTTGTGGTGTAGCTGCCGCCCTTGACGTTAACGGTGCCGCCTCCCCTGTCGCTGCGGATCGCCGCCGAGGAGTTGCCCGAGGTGGTGATGGTGAGATTTTCGGCGTTCATCGTGCCGCCGCCTGTTGTCATCAGACCGCCCGAGCAGTTACCGCTCGTCTCGATGTATGAATTTGAAATATTAACTGTGGTGCCTTCTCCGTAGCTGAATACTGCGTTGGCGTGGGTGCCGTCGGTTTTGATGACCATATCGCTGAGGTCGAGCGTGCCGCCGTTTGTGGCGAACAGCGCGGAGTTTTCTCCGTAGAAGTCAGCCTCGTCGCCGCTTGAGTCACCGGTTTTTGTTACGAGCGTATTTTTATAACTCACGCTTTCGCCGTCGGCTGTAACAGCGTGTTCGCCGTCGGCGCTGTTTTCGATAGTATCGTTTGTAGTTATGTCGCTTTCCGAGAGGACCTTCGAGCTTTCGGTCGCCGCCTGAGTGGTTTGAGCCTCGGTTTCAGCCTGAGTTTCCTCCTGTGTTTCTGTTTGCGTCTGCGAAGCGGAGGTCTCTTCTGTTTTTGAAGAGGAACCGCTGTTGCAGGATGTCAGAGCTATCGTCGTTGAAAACGCGGCGAGAACCGCGAAAAGAGCGATGTATTTTTTTCGGATATGTGCTTTCATTGGAATGCCTCCTTTGATTTGTTTGACTGTATTCTACATCGTAAACCTTAAAAAAGCCTTAAACATTTCAAAATATTTTAAATTATTTTTTTGATATTTCAAAGAAAATGCCGTCGGCAAATTTACCAAATTTTCAGGTTCATTTTTGATTTGCACTATAGTGTAAATTGTGGTATAATATATTAATAATATGCTTTATAAGGAGATGTCAAAATGAAGCTGCACCACAAACTTTTAGCCGTACTTCTGACTCTGCTTCTGACAGCAGGAGTATTTACTCAATTATCGATAAATGCTTTTGCGAACGAAACGGACACAGGAGACACGGACTATTCATACACAACAGACCCGGACGGCAACGGTGATCCCGAGTTTTCCACCGATCCGGAGCTGACCACAGATCCTGAGGAAACCACTGAGGAGCCGACTACCGAAGAGATCACCACCGAGGAGCCGACTACCGAGGAAGCCACGACCGAGGAACCGACGACCGAGGAACCCTCGACCGCCGCTCCGACAACGGTACAGCCGACCACTGTGAAGCCCACAGTCCAGCCGACTACTGTTCCTCCCACCACCGTAAAACCCACTCAGCCCGCACAGCCCACAAGCGTTACTGTGACTAAAAACGAAATCAATTCACTCGGCGCGTGCGCCGCTATCCAGAATGCTTTGAATACCGCGAAGTCAAAGGGCACCGACAGCAAGCCGTTCACGGTCAAGGTCACGGCAGGCACATATAATCTGGGCGGAAGCCTGTTTATCTACAGCAACACTATTCTCGATCTGACCGGCGTTACTCTCAAACGCACGACCGACACAACGAATATGCTCCGCATCGGAGATAACAGCAACAGCAAGAGCACCGGTGTCACGGGCTATTATTACCGCAACATCACCATAACCGGCGGCACATTTATCGGGAACAACATCCCGAAAACCATGATGAAGCTGGTTCACGCCAAAAACGTAACGCTGAAAAACGTCACTTTAAAAACCGCCAAAAACGCTCATATGATCGAAGCCGCCGGCGTTGACGGTCTTACCGTTTACAACTGCTCCTTCATTGATTATGTGCTCCAGGTCGGATACAAGGCTTATGAGGCGCTTCAGCTTGACATTCTTTACAGCGATAACATCAATATGGCGCGCAGTGAAGACCTCTGCATGAAAAACGTTACCGTTGAAAAATGCACTTTCAAGAACTGTCCCCGCGGCGTTGGTTCGCACACGGCTGTGCACAACAATCCCCACACCAACATCAACATCCGCAACAACACATTCACCAATATAAAGAGCGTCGCTATCCAGACGCTGGGCTGGAAAAACAGCAACATCACAAACAATTATATAAGCGGGACCCCAAGAGGAATCGCTGTATTTGCCGTTGACAGCGCCGGAACGGTTTTACCGAGCGCTATCGCAAAGGAAGGCAAAACAACTCAGCACTGTGCCGACAAGTACTCGACTTTCAAATCAAACATCGTCATAGCAAACAACGAGATATACAACTGCGGCACATCAAAAGACCCGTACGACAGCCCCGAAATATCCGCCATCTCAGTTATCGGCACCGAGATCACCTCAGCCAAGAGCGGCAAGGCTCCCAAAGGAAAATACTTCTGCCAGGACATCACCATCAAAAACAATTTGATGAACGTCAAGGGCAACGGAATCCGCGTTGAAAAAGCTCAAAATGTTCTGATGGAATCCAACGTTATAAAGCACACCGCCAAAAACACCTCGCAAAACGACTACGGCATCGTGCTTCGCTACAATGTTACCGGCAGCATCAACAACAACTACATCAAGTCCTCGCCTGTCAACGGACTTCAGATCACCGACAAATGCACCGTTTATCAGATCTACCGCAACGAGATATACTCCCCCGGCAAATACGGAATGGGTACATACAGCTCGGTTATCAAGCTCATCAGTCAAAATGATATAAAAACCGCCGCAAAGGAGGGCATCGCGATTTTAAGCGGCTCCAACGTGACGGGAAAGGTCACGCTCAACCGTCTGAGCGGAGTAAAAGGTCCCGCGATCCACGTCGACGCCAAATCAGCCGCGGCTCTTATCACTAAAAACACCAGCTATAAGTGTACGGACAACATCGCCTACACAAAGAGCACCGGCAAGGTCAAGGTCGGCACCTACTACAAAACCGCCTCGGGCGGCAGCAGCATCTCCGCGGGAGTCAGCAACCTCTATCTGCGCATTGGCAACAGCTACCGCTTCAGCAAGTCTTTAAGCCCGGTCAACACCATCACATCCTACTCCTACACCACTTCGAATTCCTCTGTCGCTTCCGTCGACAGCAGCACAGGCAGGATCAAGGGCTTGAAGGCAGGTACCGCTACCATCACGGTAAAGACCGCCAACGGAAAGAAATCCACCTGCAAGGTCACGGTCATCAGCGCGTCGTATGTTCCCGAGACTTCCGTAAAGCTCAACACCAAAGCTGTCACCATCTCAAAGGGAAAAACCTACACGCTCAAAGCAACCGTTTCTCCCTCTAACGCGTCCAATAAAAAAGTGACGTGGTCGTCGAGCAACACAAGCGTGGCGACTGTTTCGTCGTCGGGCGTTGTGACCGCGAAAAAAGCCGGAACCGTGACCATTACCGCAAAGACCTACATCGGCAAGACAGCTACCTGCAAGGTGACGGTAAAGGGTCCCCCGGTCGCCGTTACGGGAATCAAGCTTAACGCTTCAAAGCTGACGATGACAGCGGGAACGAAATACACCCTGAAGGCGACGATCACTCCCTCCAACGCGACCAACAAAAACGTCAGCTGGTCGTCAAGCGATCCGAAGGTCGCCGGAATGGGCGCAGGCGGCGTTATCAACGCCAAAAAGAAAGGCACCTGCACCATCACCGCAAAAACAAACAACGGCAAAACCGCGACCTGTAAGCTGACGGTGAAATAAAAAATAATAGTAATGAGCCGGTTCATCCTGAGCCGGCTTTTTGTTTTGGATTTGTATGTAGTGACAGGGCTTGCCCCTGTCATTCCCTCGCAATGAATTGCGGGGGCGGAGCGGTGAGGTGATTCCCCTTTCAAGGGGAAATGTTGCGCCAGCAACAAAAGGGTTGCCGTCTGGCTACAGAACCGCTCCC
>CACXGW010000163.1 GCA_902767325.1 uncultured Ruminococcus sp. | reverse complement strand
TGCGAGGTCGTAGATGAAATAGCGCAGGAAATCGCTCTGCATACCGGTGTTGCCGTCGCTGCCGATCTCCTCCTTGTCGGTCAGATATGTCACGCAGGTCTGCTCGGGAGCTTCGACGTCTATCGCCGCCATCAGCGCGGGATAGGCGCAGACCTTGTCGTCGTGGCCGTAGCCGCCGATCATACTGCGGTCAAAGCCGACGTCCTTTGCCTTGAAGGACGGAACCAAACACAGCTCGGCGGAAAGGAAATCGCTTTCGGTGATGCCGTATTTTTCGTTGAGGATGTTCATAATGTTGAGCTTTACAAGCTCCTTGTCGTCGTCGGCTTCATCATAAGGACGCGAGCCGACCAGAACATTCAGATCCTCGCCCGTAAACGCCTTTGCAAGCGGCTTTGCGACCTGCTCTTGAGCCAGATGCGGCAGCAGATCGGTGATGCAGAAGCAGCTTTCGTCCTCGGCGTCGCCCCAGTTGATCTCGACCTTTGTTCCGTCGAGACGGACGATGACTCCGTGAAGCGTCAGCGGGATAGCCGTCCACTGATATTTGCGCAGACCGCCGTAGTAATGCGTTTTGAACAGCGCGAGGTTATTTGCCTCGTAAAGCGGATTGGGCTTTAAGTCGATTCGCGGAGAATCGATGTGGGCGATAGCGAGACGCGCGCCGTTTTTTACGCCGTTTTTGCCGATAACGGCAAGGGCTATAGCCTTGTCACGATTGACGAGATACACCTTGTCCCCCGCCTTGTATGAAGCGTCGGGGTCAAACTCGGTAAAGCCGGCTTCCTGTGCGGATTTTACGGTGTATGTGACAGCCTCGCGCTCAACCGGAGAAGCGTTAAGAAACTTTTTGTAGCCTTCGCAAAAATCGTCAGCCAGTTTGATCTCTTCGGCGGAAAGCTCCTTTGCTCCCTTTTTTTCATTCATCAGTTTTTCGCGCAGCAGCGCGGTTTTGCTCTTTTCTTCGGACATATTATTATCTTCCTCTCTATGATAAAAATATTATTACCGTTTTTAACCGACTTATTATCGGCTGTCAATAATACAGATCGAGATAGACCTGCTTTGCGTCCTCGACCTTATGTACATAGTCCCTGGTTTCGTCGTACGGGATATTGTCGACGATAAGTGTCTTGCCGTCGGAGCTGATGTTCGGGTCGTTCAGCCACGAGCTTACGCTGCCGGCGCCCGCGTTGTAGGCGGCAACGGCACATTCTTCGTTTTCGAAGGTGTCGAGGTGCTCGCGCAGGATATAGCAGCCGTAGTCGATATTGACCGCGGGGTCGAACAAGGCGTCGTGAGAATAGGCGCCCTCTTCGCCGCGCATATATTGATAGTGGTCGAAGGTCTCAGGCATTATCTGCATAAGTCCGCAGGCGCCCGCTCCCGAGCCCGCGTCGGCGTTAAAGCCGCTTTCGGTGCGGATAACAGCGTATATCAGCGCGGGGTTAATGTTATATTTCACCGCGGCGGCGTTGACATATTCGCTGTAGCCGCGGGGATATGAGACTTCTTTGAGCTTGTCGCCCGTGCCGTTGTGACACTGGGCAATGATAAGAACGGTAACCGTTGTGATCACCGCGAGCGCTATTCCCGTAATGATAACGGTGGCTTTTTTATTCTTTTTTTTACTTTTCGCGTGCCGGCTTGCCATCAACTCACCTCTGTTTTACGCGATCGAACAAATACTTCGCCATATCACGAAGCTCGTTCCGATCGCCGTTGTTTTCTATTACATAATCGGCGGTAACTCTGAAAAAATCCTCGCTCAGCTGCGCTTTGAGGCGGCTTTCGGCTTGGGCTTCTGTCAGGCAGTCGCGCTGCATAACGCGCTTTTTGCGGATGTCTTCATTTGCGACGACAGCGATAACATCGTCGCAGATGACGTCCGCGCCCGATTCAAACAGCTGGGGAGCGTCGTAAATGACTGTCCCGCTTTTGCCGCGCAGCCTTTCAAAAAGCTGAGCCGTTACGAAAGGATGGACTATTTTCCCCAAAAGAGCGGTGTTTTCCGCTGAGGAAAACGCAAGCTCCGCAAGCTTTTTGCGGTCGGGAGTTCCGTCGTTTTTGAGCACATCCGAGCCGAAGCAGGAGGATATAGTCTTTACGCAGGGAGAGTTTTCCGAGTAAAGCTTCGAAACGATCTCATCGGCGCTGATGACCTCAGCCCCTAAATCGAGAAAAGTCTGTGCCACTGTGCTTTTTCCGGCACCGCTCTGCCCTGTCAGTCCGATCAATTTATAGTTTTTCAAGGTCTATCACCTCAAATCCCGCCGCGCGAATGAGGCGGTTGTAGACCGCCAAGCCAACTCCGTTGGTGGAGGGCAGGCGGGAATATACCGTGTGAACGGTCGGGTTTTCGTCTATCCTGCGCAGGCAGTCAAAAAGGTGCCTGGCGTGTGTCAGGTAGTCCCCTCTTCTGCCGAGCGAAACGGTCTTGACAGATAAGAGCAGCAGGTCCTCGTCGCAGCACAGCGCGCAGACGCTGTCGTCGGACTTGGAATTGACATAAGAGATGAACTCATCGTCGCTGCCTTTTAACAGAACCACGTTCGCCTTCGGCGCGTAGTGCTTGTATTTCATTCCGGGGCTTGATGCCTTTTCGCCCTCCTTGAGCTGATGGAGCACAGCGTCGTCGAGCTCGACCTCGCCGAGCACCTCGCGCAGCTGCTCGACCGTTACCCCGCCGGGACGGAGCACGCGCGGAACTGCTTCCGCAAGCGTTATAACAGTGCTTTCAACGCCGACGTCGCTTGAGCCGCCGTCGAGCACCGCGTCGATTTTTCCGTCCATATCGTTTAGGACGTGGCGCGCTGTGGTGGG
Source organism: uncultured Ruminococcus sp. (assembly GCA_902767325.1). GTDB lineage: Bacteria > Bacillota > Clostridia > Oscillospirales > Acutalibacteraceae > Ruminococcoides. The sequence goes on along the minus strand of CACXGW010000163.1, from coordinate 1,917 downwards.
GCTGGGAGAACCCGAAAGGTTCGCGGAAGGGGCTGCCAGAGGCACGCCCGCCTCTTTGATGATTTTTTGCGCTACAGGATGACTTGGGAAGCGGATGGCGACCGTGTCGAGCCCTGCGGAAACCTCTTTCGGGATAATGTCGGTGCGCTTCATAATTATCGTGAGCGGTCCCGGCCAAAAGGCTTTTGATAGCTTTTCGGCCGCATCGGGTATCTCCTTGACTAAATGAAATTTTGCTATGTCGTCAAAGTCCGCGATATGCACGATAAGCGGATTGTCCATCGGTCTGCCCTTTGCGCGGAATATCTTTGCCACAGCGTTTCCGTCGAGAGCGTTCGCCGCCAGACCGTAGACTGTTTCGGTGGGTATGCCGACAACGCCGCCGTCTTTCAAAATGCGCGCGGCTATATCTGTTTGAGTTTCATCAAGAATCAACGTTTTCATCCATTTTGTTCCATACTCTCTTTGAGCTTTTCGGCGCGGTCGGCTGTGACCAGCGCGTCGATGACCTCGTCGAGATTGCCGTTTAAAATGTCCTCGAGCTTATAGAGCGTCAGCCCGATCCTGTGGTCGGTCAGCCTGCCCTGAGGATAGTTGTAGGTGCGGATGCGCTCGCTTCGGTCGCCGGTGCCTACCTGAGATTTTCTGTCGGCGGCGATCTCATTAGCCTGAGCGTCCTGCTTTTGCTTTAACAGGCGGCTCTGCAAAACCTTGAGCGCCTTGTCTTTGTTTTTGAACTGGCTGCGCTCGTCCTGACACTCGACGACCATACCAGTCGGAATGTGGGTTATGCGGATTGCGGAGCTTGTTTTGTTGACGTGCTGACCGCCCGCGCCGCTGGAGCGGAAGGTGTCGATCCTGAGATCATTGGGGTTTATTTCAAGCTCAACGTCGTCAGCCTCGGGCAGCACCGCAACGGTCGTGGTGGAGGTGTGCACGCGCCCCTGGCTTTCGGTCTCGGGCACGCGCTGAACGCGGTGAACGCCGCTTTCGTATTTAAAGCGGGAGTATGCGCCCTCGCCGTTGATCATAAAGGATATTTCCTTGTAACCGCCGAGCTCGGTCTCGTTTTCGTTGATTATTTCGATTTTATAGCCGCGGCGTTCGGCATACATAGAATACATCCTGAACAGCACCGCGGAAAACAGCGCGCTTTCCTCGCCGCCGGCTCCGCCGCGTATCTCGATGATAACGTTGCGGTCGTCGTTGGGGTCTTTGGGAAGCAAGAGTATCTTTAGCTGCTCGGAGAGAGCTTCTATCTGCTGTTTTGCCTCGTCGAGCTCGAGCTGTGCAAGTTCTTTTAATTCTGTATCAGAATTATCATTGAGGATATCGAGGCTGTCTTTTTCGGTCTGCAAGGCTTTTTTATAGTCGCGGTATGTCAGTACGATCTCCTCGATCGACTTGATCTCCTTCATAACGCGCTGATACTCATCGGGATCAGCCGCGACCGAAGGCTCGTAAAGGCGACTGTTGAGCTCGCTGTAGCGTTTATCAAATACTTCTATTCTTTCAAACATCGTTTACTCCAAAACTTTGCGGATATTTTTTTCTGCTTTTTTGCGGGGAAGCATGACCTCGTGACCGCAGCGCTCGCATTTGAGCTTGAAGTCCATTCCGACGCGAAGCACCGAAAAGACGTTTCCGCCGCAGGGATGGAGCTTTTTCATCTCTACCCTGTCGCCTACGCTGAAGTCCACAAAATCACCCCCATACTTATACAGAATATATTATACTACAAATGTTTGCAGGAAGCAAGAGATAAGTTATGAATTGAGAATTGAGAATGCAGAATTGAGAATTGAGAATGCAGAATTGAGAATTGGTGGTGTTCGAGTGACGATGTAACAACGTAGGGGCGCACCCGAGTGTGCGCCCTTGGAAAAGTCTGCATTATGACAGGGCGCACACACAGGT
>CACXGW010000162.1 GCA_902767325.1 uncultured Ruminococcus sp. | reverse complement strand
TAGGAAAGCTGTGTTTCCTATCAGCGGGCGACCACTGGTCGCCCCTACGCCTGTAAAGGAAATGTTTCCTTAAGTTGACGACATTGCTTTCAAGGGGAAATGTTGCGCCAGCAACAAAAGGGTTGCCGTCTGGCTACAGAACCGCTCCCTACAATTAGTATTGACACTTAAGCTATAAATGTAGGGAGCGACGCCCTCGTCGCTCCTTGTCCACTGCTTTATTGCAATGAACAAATAATTATAAATTGACGTTAAAGCGTCAGGGGAGCCTTTATGTTAATAACAATTCCACTCTCAACTCTAAACTCTAAACTCTGTTTAAGTCTCCGTTTGTTCCCTCTCACATACCGTTCGTTCCTTCGGCGTTGATTTGCGCGCGGCTATATCATATAATAAAACAGTATAATAAGGCATCAGCCGAAAATACGACACAATATCGTGAAAGTGAGGTGAGCTTCCGTATGACAAAAAGTGAAAACATCATACGCGGAAGCTGCCCCGATTTTGTATGCCGCTGCTGCCGCACAAAATACGGCTGGGCTCACCAAATCTGGTGCGACGAAAAAACGCTGCTTGAGCCCGGCTGCAAGGACTGTCAATACGGCGGTGCGCGCGGTAAGTGCAGTCATCCCGCGCGCAGAACACACCACAGGAAACGGAGGGAAAATGCGGATGAAAAAGCTTAACATACGCTTTGAGCAGGACAAAACGCTCGACCGGATCGACGTCGTCATCCGCGCCGGCGAACGCGACGCCGAAGTTGACGCGCTGATCGAACAGCTTACGCGGCAGGAGGCAAAAACGCTGACGCTGCTCGACCGCAGCGGCTGCCCCAGCATCATAAACGAAAGCGACATAATCTGCGTGTCGGCGGACGGCAAACAGGTCCGCGTTATGACTCAGCAGGGAGTATATTATGCCCGGCAATCGCTTCAAAGCGTTGAGAAGATTCTCGAGGACAGCCGGTTTTTGAGAATATCGCGCTTTGAGCTTATCAACCTGCAAAAAGTACGCAAATACGACTTTACCATCATGGGGACCCTTCGCGTTGAGTTTGAGGGCGGCATGGAGACCTGGGCGTCACGCCGCTATATCCCGCTCATTAGAGCCCGTCTTTCCGGAGAGGAGGGGTATCTGTGCTGAAGAAAACACTTAAAAGCGCTGTCATCGGCTTTTTGCTCGGAATAGTTATCGGCAATGTTATAGCGATCCTCACCGGCAGCTCGGACACCGGCGGAGTGACCTTCGCCTCCCAAAAGCTGCTTGATATGTCGGGCGGCAACGGAGTTGTCGCAATGCTGCTTCAAAGCCTGTTTTCGGGCTTGTACGGCGCGATGTGCTTTGCGGGGATGAATCTGTATGACGCCGAACGGCTCCCCCTGGCGGCTGCCACGGCGCTTCACTGTGCGCTTATAGTGCTGCCGTTCGTTCCCGTATCGCTGCTGCTCGGCTGGGTGAGCAGCATAACAGAGACCCTGATCATCGCGGGCATCCAGATCGTTGTGTTCTTTATCATCTGGCTGATACTGTACGCGGTTTATAAATCGCAGGTCAAAAAGCTCAATGAAATGCAAAATGATTATATCAATCAAAACAAAGGAAAGAAGGAATAGTTTATGAAACACATTTCAACAAAGTTTATCAAGGTAGGAGCGATCACCGCGGCGGCAATCCTGACAGTCCTCTGCGCGGCAGCCTGCCAGAACGGCAGCGACAAAAAGGACGACGCTTCGTCTGCGGGTCAGTCATCTGCGGCAGAGTCCTCGGCGGCAGAAAGCTCGGCGGCAGAGTCCTCCGCGGCTGAAGTCTCAGCTGATGAAAAGTCCGAGGCTTCTCAGGGCGGCAACACCGCCGGCGGCGAAACCTGGGGCAACATCACCGTGGCAGTTCCCGATGGAATGACGCTTACGGGCGGCAACGTTCTCGACGCCAATAACCCCGATGTGCTGACGATCAAAAAGGACGATAACGAACTCAACTACTTCCTTGTCACCGCCGGCGACGATGAGAGCAGCGCAAAGGCGGGTATTGAATCGACGCGCGAGTTCAACGAGGGCGCCAAAGACGTTTCGGTAGACGCCGGAACAACGTGGACGGGCGTGACATACGACTATTTCGATACCCCCGCATTCCATATTTACGGAAAGGTCGACGGACGCGTAGCGGTCATTCAGAGCTTCGGCTTCGACGTAGAATCCGATGTTGCAAAATCGCTTCTCAGCTCGATAAAGCTCACCGCCGCGGAGTAAAAAAATACATATGGAAAATCCATCGGCTGTGCCGGTGGATTTTTTTATGCAAAAAGAGCTGCTCAGGCTTTGAATATTTGCAAAAAAATTGTTGAAGCGTATTGTCTTTGCTTGAATTTTGTTGTATAATGTTTATATATATGCATTATTTATGGGAAGACAGGTGAAGTCGAATGAGCGATCGCAACCGCGACGATTATTTCAACCTCGACAATTTTGACGAAAGTCTTGACAGCCGCGAATACCGCCGCCGTCAGCCGAATCGTCGACAGTCAAATTACGGAGGCAGACCCTCCTATAACAAACGCAGGCCAAACCGGCGCAACCGCACGAGAACACGCAACCGCATAATCATAGTCACGTGCTTTCTGCTGATATTCGCGCTGCTCATCACGCTTATCGTGCTGATGTTCAAGGGCTGCGGCGGCAAAAAGACCCCAAGCGGCGTTTCGACCGACATCAAATCAAAGCAGGAAACGACCGTTGATCCGTCCTCGGATCCCAACAACACGGCGGTCGGCAACAACAAGCTTGACAAAGCAACCTTTATTACGGCACAGCCTACCGACAACAATTCCACCGGCGTTGACTCGGGCGTGATATATGTCTGGAACAAGACGGGCTTTGAGCTCTTCGGCGGCAGCGAAGAATCCGGCAGGACCTATGCCGAAACGATCAACGGCTTTGCCGGCAAGCTGACCGGAATGAACGTCTACAGCATGATCGTTCCGAACCACACCGAAATGGGACTGCCCGAAAGACTGAAGTCGCAGGTCAACACCAACTCGCAGGCGGACAACATCAAGGCGGCTTACGCGGCGATGAACAGCAGCGTAACGCCGATCAACGCGTACAACTACCTTTCCGAGCACTGCAACGAATACATTTACTTCAAGTCCGACCACCACTGGACGGGACTCGGCTCCTATTACGCGTACAAGGCGTTTGCCGACACCCTCGGACTAAAGCCGCTCGACCTCAAAAGCTGCACCGAGCAGACCATCGCGGACTTCACCGGCACGTTCTACAGCCTTGCCGACGGTCTTGACACCGATACGGTACACTATTGGCAGTTCCCCTATGACGTCAGCATGGACATCACCAACGACAGCGGCGAAACGATCTCGTACGAAAGCCCGTATTTCGACGGTGAGGACAGCGGCAGCCTGAGCTACGGCGTGTTCATCTACGGCGACAACCCGCTGACCGTTATGCGCTCCTCTTCCGAGAACGCGCAGAGCGGCAAGAAGATCGCGGTCATCAAGGAAAGCTACGGCAACGCATTCGTACCTTATCTGACAAACAACTATGAGGAAACCCACGTTATTGATTTGCGCTCTTTCCGCGACGTTTCGAGCGACGACCTCGTTACCTATTGCAAGAAGAACGGCATCACCGACGTGCTGTTCCTCAACGGCGTTATGAGCGCGAACACACCCGAACAGCTCGACAAAATGGCGGGACTGTTCAATTAACCGAAGATAAAAAGAAAGGAGGCGACAGGATGATTTCGGAATTTGTCAAAGGAACGCTTTACGGCAGCATTGCCGAAGGGCTTTATTCGGCATACGTCAGCTCGGCTAACATCAGCAACCGCAGCGCGTATGTCGTGACGCGCAAAAAGGTCAAGGAATTTTTTGACGGCGTTGTCGTCGCTGTCGCCGAATTTGAAGGGATGACGGGCGAACGGCTGATCATATCCCAGCCGGGAGAGATCTTCTATGAGCCCGAGCTACGCAGCGTTCTGGGAGGACTTAAAAACGCAAAGGTCAAAAGCCTGCGCTGTCTTTACGAAAAATCCTGCGGCGGCATCATCTTTTATAAAACAAAGCAAAACACGAAGATCCTGCTCGTCAAGAACAACAACGGTCGCTATTGGAGCTTTCCGAAGGGCCACATCGAAGACGGCGAGACCGAGCAGGAAACCGCTATCCGCGAAATCAAAGAGGAAACCGGTCTGGACGTCACGCTGGTCAACAACTTCCGCGAGATCAGCGAGTACTGCCCGTTCGGAAAGATCCGCAAGCGCGTGGTGTTCTTCCTGGCGCAGGCGTTCACCGACAACGTAAAGATCCAGGATGAGGAGATCGACAGCTACATCTGGGTCGACCTCCAGCAGGCTCGCAAAATGTGCACCTACGACAACGATCTGCGGATAATCGAAAAGGCGGAAACGACGATCCACCTTATGAGAAGCTGACCATGGCTGCCGTATTACTGTACAATATCGAAAAAAGCAAGGCGATAAAGATCAAGCTGCTTTGCAGACAGTTTTTCATCGAAGCGTATGAGGTACCGAAGGAAGACTACGGCAAAAAACTCTCGTTCATCCTCGGGCTAAGCGATGATGATTCCGAAGAAGCGTTTGAGGATTTCGGGGAAGAAATGCTGTATCTTGCGGACATTCCCGACAGCTTTCTTCCACTTTTCCTTAATCAGCTCAAGCGCAAAAAAGCGCCCGTTTCGCTCAAAGCGGTGAAAACGGACGTCAACATAAGCTTCACTTCCGCGCAGCTATATAGTGAGCTAGTCGCAGAACGCGAAGCCATAGCGCAGGGAAAACGCGCACATGAACAATAAACCAACAAGCCCGCTTCAAATCGAAGCGGGCTTTATGTTTTATTGTATGATTTTACAGCTCCGTGATAAACTCGGCGAGGTAGCGCTGGATCATTGTTACATCGGAGATGGTAATTTTATCGTCTCTGTCAACGTCTGCGTTGAACGCGTCGTCAACGTTTTCGTATTCGGCGAGCTGACGCTGGATGGCGGTAACGTCGCCGACGTCGATCGTTCCGTCAAGATTCGCGTCTCCGAACTTGATTTCAATAAACGTGAAGCCGTTTGCGGCGGCGTTTGCGTAACGCTGCGCGTCGCTGCCGCGGACTCCGCGAATGGAAAAGTCAGGGATCTTAACGTAATCATCGGTACCGAAGTCATAACCGAACGCATATCTTCCGATACTTGTAACGCTTTCGGGAACGGTGATGCTTGTCAAAGACGTACAGCGGTAAAACGCGAAGTTATCGATGATCCTGACGCTGCGGGGTATCCGGATATCGGTCAAGCCGGTACAGCCGTCAAACGCGTAGTCGGTTATTTTGATAACGGTATCCGGAATAACGGTGTTTTTGCAGCCCATTATCAAAATGGAGGTCGCTGTTTCAATAACGGCGTTGCAGCCGCCGCGGCTGTCATAAACGGGATTGTCCTCGTCCACCGTGATGCTCTCGATTCCGCTGCAGTTGTAAAACGCGGTGTAAAAGAAGGTCGTCACGCTTGCGGGTATGACGATGTCCTTAAGTCCCGTACAGCCGGCGAACTCGTAGTTGTTAAGCCGCGTAACGCTTGAGGGGATAACTACCCCGGCAAGCCCGGTGCAGCCTTCAAATGCATAGTAGCCGATGCTGCCGATGCCGTTGCCGAGGGTGAGCTCGGTTATACCGGTGCAGCCGGAAAAGCCCCTGTCCCGATAGTCGTTACGCTGTTCGGGATCGTTACCTCGGAAAGCCCTGTGCAATTTTCAAACGCGTGAAAGCCTATTTCGGTGAGGCTGTCGCCGAACTCGATTTCAGTCAGCCCCGGGCTGCCTGCAAAAGCATATTCGTAAATAGATTCAACGTCGGGGGGCATAACGGTGTTTTCGCAGCCCACGATAAGAGTATTTGTGCTTGTTTGAATGATCGCGTTGCAATCGTTGCGGCTGTCATAGACTGTGTTGTCCGGATCAACAGTGATGCCTGTCATGCTGCTGCAGCCGCGGAACGAGCCGCCGCCGATGCTTGCGACCGCTGCGGGGATCGCAATTTCTTCAATCTCAGAGCAGCCCCAAAACACATCCCAGCCGATCTCGGTAACGCCCTCGGGGATAGTGATATTTGTAAGCCCGACACTATCGCGGAACGCGCCGCTGCCGATGCTTGTCACACTTTGAGGGATAACGGTGGTTTCACATCCGCGGATCAAAGTGTTGTTTCCCGAATTGATTATGGCGTTGCAATTGTCGCGGCTGTCAAAGGTAGGATTGTCCGGGTCGACGGAGATGCTTGCCAAACTAACGCAGCCGTAGAAAGCGTTTGTGGTTATGTTCATTACCGTGTCGGAAACGACAATGCTTGTCAGATCAACGCAATCGTAAAAAGCATATGAGCCGATCTGAGTTATGCCGCTTTCAATCACGACCGAAGTAACATCCGTTCCCCACGGCGCGGGACCCCTGAGAGAATAATTATACATTCTGCCGCTGCCGCTGATGACCAGCTCGCCGCTGTCGCCGAGAGTCCAGGTGCAATCGCCCGAGGTGCCGCTTGAAGCGCCGACGTCTGATGACTTGGTCTCCGCAGCATACACCGCAAACGGCAGCATCGTGATGATCATAGCCGCCGTGACAAAAACGGCAAGGGATTTTAATAACATTTTCATTGTTTCGCCTCCTCAATAATATCACCTGCAAAACTGCGCGCTGAAGATCATTAACAGGCTTATAGATAATATTATCTTATCATACAAGACAAAATATCGCAATCCAAAAATCACGGTGCCGTTTTAGTGGATTTGCACATAAGATAAGCCCGCCTCAAACCGAAGCGGGCTTGTTTTTTTATATTCTATCGGCGTTGAGGATCATTGAGTCGGGGCCGGTTGATCGTCGGAAGCCGCCTGAGCCTGCTGCTCCGCCTTCATAATGCTCGCGATCGTTGCCTTGTCGAGCTCCAAGGTCTCGTCGGCTGCGTTCGACTCATCCGCGAACGCGTCAAATTCCTTTTGCTTTTGCTTCAGGATTTCCATGATACGCTCGTCGATCGTGTCGTCACACAGCAGACGGTAAACAAGCACCGAACGCGACTGACCCATACGGTATGCGCGCGAGATCGCCTGATTTTCAATGGACGGTTTCAGCTGCGGCTCGCACATGATAACGACCGACGCGCTTTGGATGTTCAGTCCCGTGCCGCCCGACTGGATCTGCGCGATAAGCGCCGAGCCCGCGGGTGCCTTGTCGAATTCGTCGATGATCTCCTGACGGCGTGCGGGGCTGACCGAGCCTGTGATCGGCTCAAGGCAGCTGTCGCCTAGCATTGCGGCGATCTTGCCGACGGTGTCAAGGAAGAACGAGAAAATCAAAACCTTGCGGTCCTGCTCGCAGGCATCGTCCACGATCTCCAAAAGCCTTTTCGCCTTTGAGGAATCCTCCAAATTATCAACGTGCCAGGACACCCTGCGCGCTGCCATAAAGTTCTGCTCGGCGATCGCCTCGCGATATATCTTCTTTTCATTCGGAAGCAGGTCGCACCACTCGCAGCTTTCGATAAGCTCGGGCAGCTCGGTAAGAACGTCCTCGCGCTTGCGTCGGTAATATACCGGCGCCACAGCCTCGCGGAACTGAGGCGCGGACGACAGCGAAAGCAGAGGCTGAATCGTTTTTGCCACGCCGCTGTTCAGAATATCGATCAGCACAGCCATTTCCTCTACCTTGTTTTCAAGCGCCGTGCCGGTCATAAACAAAAGCCTGTCGGCGTGAGCGCAAAGCTGTTTTACGTTGACGGTCCGCTGCGCGGACGGATTCTTTATATAATGAGCCTCGTCCACCGTGAGCATGGTGATACGGAAGCTGTTATCAAGTTCGAATATCGAGGTGGTCTCGTATGTCGTTACCGCGACGCCACCCTCGCTGAGCCATTTTTGCAGCGCGGCGTTTTTGCCGTTGCCGTGCACCCTTACAACGCCGAGGTCGCTGTGCTTTTCTATCTCGCGGCACCAGTTTGTCAGCACCGACGCGGGACACACGACCGCAAAGTGAGTTGCGCCGCCGTTGCGAAGATGTACCATCACGGCGATAGCCTGAACGGTTTTGCCCAGACCCATCTCGTCGCCCAGCAATATCCTGCGTTGGGCAACAGCGTATTTAACGCCCCACTCCTGATAGCGGCGCAGGCTGCATCTCAGCCCCGTAAGGTCAAGCTCAACGGATGCGACCGATTCCGCAAGGTCCTCGGGCAGACCGTATATATCCTCTCCCGAGCCGACCTTATCCGGGTCGATAGTTTCCAAAATATTGACGTAAGAAATGCTGTCGCGCGAAAAATCGTCCCACGCGTCCTTCGGCGAAACATAACCGTACTGAGCTCTCAGCACGTTGAGCGCTTCGTTTACGGGCGCAAGGTTGGCGTCGGACAAAATCTGATCAAGGTCCGCGCAGGCGGCGTCGGCAGCTTCTTTTTTTGCCGATGAAGAAAACGCCCAGCGCAGGCCTCCCGAAGCGGGCTTGGCGTCGGAAACCGCCTTTGCGAGCGCGCTGTCATAGTAAGCGCGGAAGCTTTCAACGGTTTTGATCGCCGGCAATAATCTTTTGTATTTACAGATCGCAGTGACGAGCGCGGTCGACGCCGGGTTTTTGTCGTCGGCGCTCAGGCGGATCTTCTCCCCCTTCTGCGCGGTTTGTGCTATAGAAACTGCAATGTTTTTGATTTCCTTAGCACCCTCGGGGCTGATGCCGTTGATTGATGAGATCTGCATCGGGTTAGCCCTGATAATATCCGCTATGGTGTGAAAGCCCGCGTCGTGAAGCGACTTAACGCGTATGCCTTTTTTGTGACGGCTGAGCTCGTCGACTTGAATGTTCTCCAAAAGCTTCGCGGAGCTTCCGGCTGTGATCTTTGACGAAGCCGCCCGGATCTCGCTGCGGCTGCGCTGCGCAAGGTCGTCAAGACGTCTGAACTTCGCGTAAAGCTCCTGATGCTTTCTGAGCCATGCCCTGACCTCTCCCGAACTGTATTTCCGTGCCATATCTACACCTCTCAAAAGTAAATCTTTCCGCTTTCTATTCTACAAAAAACCTCCGGCAATGTCAATCGCGCAGGATGATTTTATGCTCACCTCCGCCGCGGCAAAGGTTTAAAAAAAGGAAATCCCTCCGACGATCGGTTCCGGTCGCCGAAGGGGATGATTTTTGTTTAAGTACAAGCTGCGGCAACACTCGATCATCGGAGGAATCGGGCCCTGCCGCAGATTATTATTTTATGATGTCCTCCTCGTACTCATCAAGCCCGGAGGTTTTGAGAACATCCTCTGTAGCAAACGCAAAGACTTCCGGTTCGGTTCGCTCATAAGTTTCTTTTTTCATGAAAAGCTCTCCTTATATCCGTAACGGCGAACCGTTATATCATGTCGTCCTCATATTCTTCGGAGTCGAAGAAGTACGCTTTGGCGGCGCCGTTATACCAGTAGGTCGCCATGGCGAGCTCTTTAGCCGCCTGCGATTTGCTTTCGTCGGCAAGAACCAGCTTGGAGAAGTCGAGAACTGAATAATTATATTCCGACTCGCCGATCCCGAAGGTCTGAGCCGCGTCAAGCAGAGGCGCAGAAATATCCCGGCGCTCAAAATAGATCAGCGATCCCTTTTCGCCGTATGTAAAGTTCGCGCTTGCCTTAACGCTGTTGAACAGCTCTTGATTGGTGACGGGAATGATGGTGAACAGACCGGGCACCATGATAAGAGCGAGTAAAATACTCACGGATTTTTTGAGTCTTCACATAATTACCCCTCCTGTAAGAAGAAAAATGTTTGAAATGAATCGCTGTCAATATTTTACAATACACAGCCAAAAAAAATCAATATTTCAAAACGATTTCGGCGATATTTTTTGATCCCCCTCCGCCGCCTGTCAGCGCCCTGCGCATCTGCATCGCAGGCGCGGCAAAGGATCGAAAAAGGGATTGATGAAACTTTAGTTTTTGTGTTACAGTATTCATATCAAATAGGATCCTTTCTGTTAAGGTTTTGCTGTAGCAAACTAACTGTAACACAGTTTTTCCTATTTGCTATTATTTTTTTGCTAATGTAACGCATCTATTGTAAACCTACAACTATCGCGCGCTTCTCTTGCAAAAATTGCTTGACAAAGACGTGCTAATATGGTATGATACCTCTTGCGAGCGAACGAGGCTTCGCGCGCAGCAACAGAATATTTAGGGGTATAGCTCAGTTGGTAGAGCAGCGGTCTCCAAAACCGCGTGCCGAGGGTTCAAGTCCTTCTGCCC
>CACXGW010000161.1 GCA_902767325.1 uncultured Ruminococcus sp. | reverse complement strand
TTATATAGAATCGGTTAAAAAGGCAAACTTGGTTTGGCGGGCGAGCAATGCTCGCCCCTACGATTTATAAGGAAACGACCGGATAATACCTTAATATTACGATATTGCGTTCGGAGGCTCATTTTTTATGCCAATACGCTCTCAATCACTTTGTCGCGGTCGATACCGAGGACCATGGAAAACTCCTCGCAGATCATCTTTTCGGCTTCCTTGAGGAATCTTTCATCGGAAAGATGCAGGCGTTTTCCGTCGGCAAGCTGTCTGTCGCGATGGAAGCTGATCTGACGGATCATTCCGATCAGAGCGGCGCAGTCGCCGTTTGAGACGACAGACTTGAAAAAGTCGGTGCGCTCCTGCTTTGATTCGATCCACTCTCCGGCTTCGGGCTTGTTGGACAGCACTTCTTTGATCTCGTCCCGGGTCAGAACACCGCGCATTTTTCCGACAAGCTGTTCGTTGGAGGTCGGGACATAAAGCGTCGAGGCCGCAGAGGTAACAGGCTTGAGGACATAGTATTCCATTTTGACATTTCCGATATGTTTTTCGGTGATCTCATCCACACGGCACACACCGTTTGTGCCATATAAAACAAGCTGACCGACGCTGAACATCCCGACACCTCTTTTCTTCACGAAATCCGCATTGCTATGCGGTTTTTTATATTTCTATTATATCACCTTTCTTATGATTTTGACATAGGCAAAATGACGAAATAAGTAATATTTTTGAGCTTTCCTTTATCAAAAAATGGAAACAGCCGAGGTTATGCCTCGACTGTTTCAGGGGGTAAATTGGGTTATAGAAGGAATAGATCAAAATAAAAAAACGGCTGAGAAAAACTCGTATTTCAAAACTCCTAAATTACCTAAAAAAGAGAGAGGGGGTACTTCCTAAAAAACCCAAGTTTCATTGTCTTTATTCTACATCATATTTGAATTAAGTTCAGTTGCAAATGCAACATAAATTGTGTGAGAGTGTAAAAACTAAACCCAAAACTTTGTTGAGAATCAACAAAAAACACGGACAGCGCAAATACTGATGAAATTTTTTATGGAGGGGTGGAAGGTTGAACAGCAACCCTCCATAGCCAAAAACGGCTTTGCTATGCGGATTTCGAGGCTATGTGGAGGGTATGGATAGTTTTTAGTATGGTTATATAAAAGTGAAGGGTCGTAGTCGGTAGTAGGGCGTGCATTGCACGCCCGCTAAGCCGGTTTTTCCTGTCACACCGACATCTGTTTTGTAAAACGTCGTTTCCTATCCGCGGGCGACCAATGGTCGCCCCTACTAGCTTCTAGCATCTAGCATCCAGCATCCGGCATCCGGCATCCGGCATCCGGCTTCTGAATTCCGACTTAGTTCAGCTCTTTTTCAGCTTGACCGAAAAGACCGTTACGGCGGCGATGAGGAGCACTGCGGCGTAGCCGATGACCCACCAAAGGTCCGGGAAGATCGAGCCGAAATCGCCCGAAACTGCGTATCTGGCGGCATTGACGGCGTGCGAGAACGGCAGGCAGTCCGCGACCGCTTTGAACGCTCCGCCGACCATGGAGGTATCGAACCAGATGTTTGAGAACCACGCGCTGAGATTCGTGAGCAACGCGCCGCAGACGCCGCCAACAGCCTTTTCATTGAGCACCGAGCCGAACAGCAGTCCCAATGAAATAAACACTACCGCTACAGGCAGGTTGACAACGACGGCAACAAGCAGGTTCGCACTGAAGGGCAAGCCCAAAAACAGCGCGCACGCGTAGCAAACAACGCTTTGCAGCAGCGCCATCGGGAGCATAGGCAGCGTGTAGCCGAGGATGAAGTCCGACGGAGTCAGCGGCGAGGTGAAGAGCCTGAGCACAAAGCTCGTGGTTCTGTCCTTTGAGATCAGCATAGACGAAAACAGCGACAGAAAGCTGAGCCCGAATACCGTGATTCCCGGAGCGAGGCTTTCGATGTTGAACATCTTAGGACCGTATTCCTTGGGAATGCCGTTGTTTATCGCCGACAGCAATAAAAGAAGCACGATCGGAAACGCTATGCCGAAAACCGTTGTCATAATATCTCTTGTGATTTCCTTTGTATTGCGCGAAGCAAATATCAACGCTCTCATTTCAACGCCTCCTCCGTGAGCCTTATGAACGCCTCTTCAAAATCATCCGTGCCCGCCTGTTCTTTGAGTTCCCGGGCGGTTCCCTCCGCGCAGAGCACTCCGCGGGACATTATGCCGACGCGGTCGGAGAGGCTTTCCGCTTCTTCAAGATAATGAGTAGTCAGGATAATAGTCATTTTTCCTTTGAGCTTTTCGATGACGTGCCACAGCTCACGGCGAGCCAGAACATCAAGCCCGAGCGTCGGCTCATCCAAAAACAGGATCTCGGGGTCGCTGATGAGCGCCATAGCGATGCTGAGCCTTCGCTGCCAGCCGCCCGAAAGAGTTGACGCTTTGTTTTTGGCGTATTCCTCCATCGAGAAGTCCTCGATCATTTTCTGAGCCTTTTGCTTTGCTTCCTTTTTATTGAAGCCGTATACCCGCGCGATAAATTCGAGATTCTCGCGCACGCTGAGCTTTGCCGCGACGGCGGTCTCCTGCGGAGAAACGTTCATTATCGCCTTTACCTTTGCGCTTTGGCTGACGACGCTGTTTCCCATAAGCTCAGCGTCGCCCGAGGTGGGCTGTGTTAGGCACGAAAGCATTTTGATGGTGGTTGACTTTCCCGCGCCGTTAACGCCCAGCAGAGCGTAAAGCTCGCCCTTTCCGACGGTGAGATTCAGCTTGTTGACAGCTGTTTTTTCTTTATATCGCTTTGTCAGATCAAAAGTTTTGATTGCGTCCATTTTTCACTCTATTCCTTTCCTAATAATCTGCCCAGCGATACCTTCGCAAGCGCGATTCCGCCCTTTGCGAGATCGCCCATGACCATAACGCGGTCGCCTGTTTTGATGTTGAAAACCTCGCGGGCGTGCTTTGGGATGACTATCTGTCCCCTGTCGCCTACCTTGACCATTCCGAAGATGTATTTTCCCTCGGTGGTTTCCATTGTAACTTCCTGCTCCTGAATGGGCATACGGATCAATACGTCGAGCGATATTTCGTAAAAGTCGGCGATCTCGCCGCATTTGTGTATATCGGGCACGGACTCGCCGTTTTCCCACTTGGCGACGCTCTGGCGCGACACACCGAAACGCTCGGCGAACTCCTCCTGGCTTAGGGCGTCTTTTTTTCTGAGGTATTTTATGTTGGAAGCTAACATATGATCTCCTTCCCGCGGTATGAAATTCATACCGATTCATTCATTTTCATATCGATTATATCACGATTATAAGCGAGTTTCAACCAACCGGAGCTTACTCTTTTTGTTAACATCGGTAGAAAAAAACATCTTGCCGCAGCGCAGTGCTTACTTATCGGCAAGATGTTATTGAAGTATTAACATTTTATTTTACAAACGGCGCGGTGTATTCCGCGTTGATCTCAGCGATCTCCTTAAGCCCGTCGATATACGGCTGATACAGCGTTTCTATCCTTCCGCCTCCCCGGTTGTCACAGCCTGAGCAGAATTCACATTCGGCTCCGCAGCTGCCCCATAAAGCCTGCTTTACGATTTGTTCGCGCTCCTCACGCGTTGTGTCTTTGATCAAAATGGATTTCATTTTCTGTCACCCCCGGCATTATTATTCACCGATCCGTAGCTTTTTATCAAATCGTTGATGCTTTCTCCGTCTTGCAGGCGGCTGAGCATTTCCTTTGCAGGGTTGGTGCGGTTTTCGGCTCTTTTATAAAGCGGCTCGAGATAGATTTCCTCGCCGCGTCCTCTGTCATCAAGTCCCTCGCGGCATAGGTCGAGAACCTTTGACACAAGGTCGTAGAGCGCGTCCTCATTGACGGTTGAGGGCAGGACTTTTCTGACAAGCTGACGCCTTAATTCGACGGCGTTGTAGCCGTGGTGATAGAGCGTTGTATCGCTGTCGAGCAAATCCCGCAGCTCCTTTACCTTGCCTTGCAAGCCCAGATGGAAGGCTGCGACGGTCATCACATCGCTGATCGGCTGACAGCAGGCGCTGCGGTATTCTATGGTTCCGCGGTAGGTCAGGTCCTCAAACTTGAAGGTGCGCAGATAGGCGATGTCGCCGGGCTGCGGCTGAAAGTCTATTAAAATATGCTCGCCGTTTTCCGTGTATTCTCCCGTCAACTTATCAAGCGTGAAATATTCAAGTATATTTACGGGCGGAAAGTTGAGGTATTTACCGTTTCTCTCAACGCAGTAAATGCTCGTGGTGGAGATGTAATTCAAAATATCCTCGGTCGTATTTATCTCACAGTCGTACATACCGACGTTGTGCGGATTGATTCCGTGGGTGCTGTTCTCCCAGAGCATATCGCGGCAGCAGAGCAAATCCTCGTTCTCGCCGAGCAGAACGGAATTTGAAAACAGCAGCGCCTTGATCGGCTCGAGCTTGTTGAAGGTATCGATGATCTCGGGCAGATTCTCATAATCTACATCGAGCTGCACCTGCGACGCGCTCGAGAACATTCCGAACTGCGGATAGCGGTGGAAAAACATAGGAATGTAAAAGTATTTGGAGAACGACGACAGGTGGTTGAACAGCATTTTGTATCTGCCGTTTTCGATCGGGATATTGTGATTGAGC
>CACXGW010000160.1 GCA_902767325.1 uncultured Ruminococcus sp. | reverse complement strand
TTAGTGAATTGTTGGATTTTCTAAATTATTACTGAAAACATATAACCTTTAGCATATCATCTACTCTGACGGCGTGATTTTCGTCTGTGTTCGCATATATATAATCACGCAAGGCTAATAATCTGACTGCTATCTTTTGTCCGTTGTTTCTATACATATTTTTGCCTCCCCTCGCTTTTTCATTATAGCATACCAAAAGGCAGAAAAAAAGAGGGGATTTGTGTATATAGGGATTGAAAAATGATTATTGTTGTGATAAAATAATTATACCACAGTTTTAATAGGGGGGTTTTTATATGAAGAAAAAGAGTATGGCTTTATTTGTTATTACTATATTGCTATGTATTCCTTTATTATGTGCATGTGATTCAAAAGCTTCTGTTGAAGCTGAAATAGCAGAATATAATGAAAAAATAACTTCTCTAAATTCTGATTTAGAGTATTATCAAAATATTTATGATGAAGCGTTATCCACTTATCAAAAATATAGTAAATATAGTGGTAAATCAGAATGGGATTCTGAGCTATCAAGAACAAAAAGTATTATGGATAAAGCACAAACTAAAATTGCTTCTATTAAAAGAGATATTGCTTTATATGAAAATTTTTTAGAAATAAAACAAAAAGAGTTAGAAAAATATGATTAATGGTTTGAGGAATTTAATATAGCTTGGAGCAGATTTTGGTCTGCTCCTTTTTCTTACCCCTCCAACAGCCCAATATACTTATAAGCCGTAGTTCTGCTCAAATCACAAATTCTCGCCAGCTCTGACAAATTCATTTTGCCAGCCTTATATGCTGGGTAGTGTCGCAGGAAGGACGCTGGTATATCATCTGCGGTTATTTGCGGTCTGCCGATTTTACGCCCTTTTGCTCTGGGTTTGCCATACCGCTACTCGCTATATCGCGTATTATACCCTGGTTTTAATTATTTGAAAGCTTGGAGGATTTTGTTTTTATCTCTCGCTCACTTTCTGTATATATTATAGCAAAAGCGGTCTCCTATAAAGCAGGAGACCGCTAACATTATTTTTTGTTTTTTTATTCTTTTTCGTTTTCTTTTGGCTTAATTCTGTTTTGCGGATAATCAAAAATGTTTCAAGGCGTTCAAGAGATATTCAAAGACGTTCGACGATGTTCAAAGTGGTTTGGTATTGTAAAAAAGATGTATAAATATATTTATAATATATTCAAAAGGGGGTTGTTTTTTTAAAAGAAAGATGTTATAATGTTTGGCAAGGTAGTCAAGAGGTATAACAATGCTTTACAAAGCGTTACTAAGAATTGACAACCATCGAAAAACGCAGTAATAATGCGGTTTTTTCGAGAGATAGCTTTGGGGGTATAGCTCAGCTGGGAGAGTGCTTGACTGGCAGTCAAGAGGTCACGGGTTCGAGCCCCGTTATCTCCACCAAAACAAAAGACGCCTTTGTGGCGTCTTTTTTGTTTTGGTGAAAAAGAGATAACAGGGCTCGAAGGCGACTGTGCCCGCCAAAGGCGGGAAAAAACAGTCCGGTGGACTGTTTTTAGGGAGAGCGTTGCAGAAACGCAAAGCTATGAACACGCCGCAACAAGCGCGAGCGACGCTATCTAATAATCTAACCTCCGTTATCTCCACCAAAGCGAAAATCCTGTCACGAAAGTGGCGGGATTTTTTGCTTTGTATTATTCATTTTTAAGTTTTAAGTCTTCAGTTTTAAGTAAATAATAACAGGATTTTCTAAATGAATATTGAAAACTTAATACTGAAAAACCGTAGAATGGCAGCTCTTCACTTCGTCGCGAGGTTTACAGCTGTCTTGTTTTGCGGTTCTCTATGCAGCATTATTGAAAAATCCATTTGTATATGGTAAGATAATGAAAGTTATTTCCGTGAGGAAGATAATTAAAATAACTGCTAATAAAATTATCAGAGAGGATTTGAATTTCCAATGTCAAAAGTTATCAAAAAACTGTTCGGCGGGATTAACCTGACATGGCCGAAGCTGATCATCTCAGCGGTCATCGCGGGCGTGATCACTGCCGTTATAGCGATAATCCCGGAGCTTCGATACACCTCATTTATCGGCATTACGGTTTCGTTTGAGGTGTGGGTATTGTTCGGGATACTCATTATAATGAACAGCAAATCGAACCTTGATTCGGCGTTGAAGTGCCTTGTGTTTTTCCTGATCAGTCAGCCTTTGGTATATCTGATCCAGGTGCCGTTCAGCGCTCTCGGGTGGCAGCTGTTAGGATACTACAAATATTGGTTTATATGGACGATCCTTTGTTTCCCGATGGGCTTTGTCGGATATTGGATGAAGAAAGGCAAGTGGTGGGGCTATCTTATCCTCCTGCCGATGATCGCGCTGACCGCTATGTCTTACTCGACCTATTTTTCGGATTTCCTGTTTTATATGCCGAGGTTCATTCTGATTTCCGTATTCTGCGCGTGCGCGATGATCCTGTATCCCGTCGCCATATTTGAGAACAAGATCATCAAGGCGGTCGGAGCGGCTGTCGGCAGCGCTGCCGTGATCGCCATAACGGTTATCTGCCTGCTCAATCCTCCGGTATACAGCACCGAAATCATGGGGAACAACGAGGAACACCCGCTTGATCCCTCTTATACAGTGTCTCTTGCGGATAGCAGCTATGGCGACGTTAAAATCATCTATCTGGAAGACGTCGAGGACTATATGCTGCACGCTGACTTTAAAAAGGGCGGCGATACGGTGCTGACAGTCGTTTCTCCCGACGGAGAAAAAACAGAGTATGACCTTCACATCGAGCGCAATACATATGAGTTAACCAAGAAATAATACAGGAAACACCGCCCTGCAATTTTCCGCCTTGCTCTTTCTTTATGATCATCTCCGTTCCGTTTTTTTGATACCTATGGAAAACCTTGATAATATATGCTGTCATTGAATCAGCGCAGACAAAAAATCAACGGGGCTGATGAGCTTGAAAGAAAAAGCAAACGCATTACAATAATGTACTTCAAAAGCTGCCGAAAACCGACAGCGAAGGCTGATTTTTGCCAAAACAGAAACTATAAGTATATTTCACTTGATTATTGACGTTTTATATGGTACAATTCAACTTGAGCGGTCAACCGCTTAAATAATCAAAAGGGGTATAACAAATGAAAGCATTATCAATCATCTTCGGAGTATTGATGGTTATTTTCGGAATAATCTGCATATTCACTCCGATGGCAACCGCGTTAAGTATGAATGTTTATATTGTGATTCTGGCGGCGGTTTACGGTGTTGTCGGTATCGTATACGGTATCGCCAATAAAACTTACGGAGTCGGCTTTGTGTTCAGCATCATCAGCGTGGTTTTCGGTATCGCCGTGCTGTTCCTTCCCAACCTGCTTCTGCTTGCCGACGCGATCATCATCTATATGGTTGCGGGCTGGTTTGTTGTGCAGGGCTTCGTTTCCATCTTCACCTCGATCCGTGTCAGCAAGGTCACTCAATCAAAGATGTGGATATTCCAGCTGATCTTCGGTATCCTCGGCGTGCTGCTTGGTATTTATTCCTTCTTCCATCCCATGATTTTCGGACTTTCCGTTGCGTGGATAGTCGGAATACTTATCGGCGCTTTCTTTATCGAAACCGGATTCACCATGATGTTTATCAGCTCGGAATCCAAATAATCAAAAATATGAAAAATCGGTGTCTGTCGGAATTCCCGGCGGGCGCCTTTTTTCATACTTCACTGCTCCGATCCACTGCGTTACATTTTTTGAGAATCATTTTCACATCCTCTTGAAGCGCGGCAGTTTATTTGATATAATTGATTTAAATAAAAGCCCTTTAGATACAATGTTTGAAATCATACGGGAGTGATACC
>CACXGW010000159.1 GCA_902767325.1 uncultured Ruminococcus sp. | reverse complement strand
TTCATTATACCACAAAAGGCACATAACCGTCACTACTTTCGGTTATGTGCCTTCTTGTTTTTTCGGGACTATTTTTTCACAGCCCCTGTCATAATGCAGACTTTTCCAAGGGCGCACACTCGGGTGCGCCCCTACGTTGTTACATCGTCACTCGAACTCCATCTTATACTTCTAACTTCTAACTTATAACTTCTAGCTTCTGTCATACACATTCTTTTTCAGGCGTTTTCGGATTGGATATATATCCTATATGAAAGCGGTTTATCAAATAACGCGGCTGAATAAATCCTCAGTCAGCTTCGCTGACAGCTCCTTTACGAAAGGAGCCTTACCGTTAAGGTCAACTTCGCACAATTACAAAAAAGGGCGCGCACACAGGTGCGCCCCTACGAGGTCTATCAAAGAAAGCCATAATTACGCATTACGCATTACGCATTATTAATTCATCTTTCATAAACATTCTTCCCCAAACTGTCGATGGCGACGATGCAGGGGAAATCTTCTACCGTGTAGCGTCTGACCGCCTCGGTGCCGAGGTCCTCGTAGCAGAGGAGCTCCTCTTTTTTGATGCTTTTGGCGATAAGCGCGGCGGCTCCGCCGATGGCGGCGAAATATACCGCCTTGTTGCGCACGATGGCGTCGATGACTTCTTTTGAGCGCGCGCCTTTGCCGATCATTCCCTTTAGCCCTAAGTCGAGCAGGGCGGGGGTGTATTTATCCATACGGTAGCTGGAGGTCGGACCCGCGGGACCTACGGCGTAGCCGGGCTTTGCGGGAGCGGGACCGACATAATATATGACCTCTCCCTCGATTTTTACGGGCAGCTCCTCGCCGTTTTGAAGCAGCTCGTACAGGCGCTTGTGCGCCGCGTCGCGCCCGGTGATGAGCGTTCCCGAAAGCAGAACGCTGTCGCCTGCTTTGAGGTCTTTTATATCGTTATCCGTTAGCGGAAGAGTGATTCTTTTTGCCATAGTTCCTCCTATATCTCGGTGCCGGCGTGGCGCGCGGCGTGACAGCAGATGTTGACCGCGACGGGCATTCCGGCAATGTGTGTGGGCGAGGTCTCGATGTTGACGCCAAGCGCGGTGGTTTTGCCGCCCAAGCCCGCGGGTCCGATGTTCATTTTGTTTATCTCACCAAGCAGCTCGCGCTCCATTTCGGCGTAGCGCGGGTCGGGATTTTGTGTGTCGATGGAGCGGAAGGTCGCCTTTTTCGCGAGCTGAGCGGCGCGCTCGAAGGTGCCGCCGATTCCGACTCCGACAACTATCGGCGGACACGGGTTCGGTCCGGCGGACTTGACGGTATCGAGCACGAATCGCTTTACGCCCTCGGCTCCGTAGGACGGCGTGAGCATTTTTATCGCGGACATATTTTCGCTGCCGAAGCCCTTGCCGCCCGCGGTGATCTTTATCTTATCGCCGCTGACTATTTTTGTGTGGATGATGGCGGGGGTGTTGTCGCGGGTATTTACCCTGTCGAAAACCGGGTCGCTGACTACGCTTTTGCGCAGATAGCCCTCATCGTACGCCTCGCGGACGCCCTGCTGGACCGCTTCTTCAAAGCTGCCGCCCTCGATGCAGACCTTGTCGCCGTATTCGACGAACAGCACCGCCATTCCGGTGTCCTGACAAAGGGGTATCTGCTCTTTTGCGGCGATATTATCGTTTTCGATGATCTGGTCGAGGACGTTTTTTGCGAGAGGAAGCTCCTCCTCTTCCCTGCCGCGTTTCAGCGCGCACAGAATGTCCTTTCCGATGTAGTAGTTGCAGTCCGTAAACAGCCGCTTGACGGCAGATGTGACGTCGGCGGCGTTGATTTTCCTTATCTCCATACCGTTTTCCTTTCAGCATTTTTTAAGAATCGTTTTGTATGATATGATAAATATATTATAAAACTTTTTTTCAGGTATTTCAATATCGGATTTTTTGTGGTACAATATCCGTAATCAGACAGCAAAGGACTTGATATGTATGAGTAAAATTTTGGTTGTAGACGACGAATTCAGGATCCGCCAGATCATCCGCAAGTACGCCGAGTTTGAAGGCTACGAGGTCGAGGAAGCGACCGACGGTATGCAGGCTATCCAGATCTGCCGCAAAAATGAGTTTGACCTTATCATCATGGACGTTATGATGCCGGAGCTCGACGGCTTTTCAGCCTGCCGCGAGATCCGCAAATTCTGCAACACGCCGATCATCATGCTTTCGGCGCGCGGCGAGGAATACGACAAGATCCACGGCTTTGAGCTGGGCAGCGACGACTATGTTGTAAAGCCCTTCTCGCCGAAGGAGCTGATGATGCGCGTGGGCGCGGTCATAAAGCGTTCGGGCAAGGGCGACGACGAAAAGAAAAACGACGTGTTCACCTATGAAGGTCTTGAGGTGGATTTTTCCGCTCGCACCGTCACGATCGACGGCAAGCGCGCTGAGATGACTCCAAAGGAATACGACCTGTTTTTCTATATGGTTCGCAACAAGGGCATAGCCCTGACGCGCGAAAGCCTTATCAGCGAGGTGTGGGGCTATGACTTTTTCGGCGACGAGCGCACGCTCGACACACACATCAAGCTGCTGAGGAAAAGCCTCGGCGAATACAGCAAATGCATAGTGACGCTGCGGGGAGTGGGCTACAGATTTGAAACGGTTTAATATAAGAAAGCTGTCGCTGCGCTTTAAGCTGCTGGGCTACTTTCTGGCGTTCGGAGCTATCATCCTGATCGTTCTGTGGGTGTTCCAATCGTTCTTTCTGAAGCCGCTGTATGTTTTTTCAAAGTCGATAAAGGTCGAAAAGGGAGCGGAAAGCATTTCGCGCTCGGTCAAATACAACAAGAACGTGTGGGCGACCGTGGACAATGTGGCGCACAGCAACGCGCTGACGGTCTATCTGTACGACGTGGGCGGCACAGCCCCGCAGTTTTCAAAGGAATGCTCCTACGAAAACCCCGCCATAAGGCTCAATGTCGAATACAGCGACGTGCTGCGCTATTATGAAACGACGGTGGACAAGGGCGGCAAGCACAGCTTTACCGACTTCAACGACTCCGACGACGCGCAGAAAAAGCGCGAGGAGACCTTCCGTCAGGCGACGGCGAGCGCGGACAGCGCGCAGGCGAAGATATACCGAGCCGATCCCGAGCAAAATGAAAGCCTGGTGTTTACGTATATCATTAACCGCAACGACGGCAGACAGACGTTTATGATAATCACCTCGTCGGTCACGCCGCTGAACAACACCATCGACGTTATCCGCAATCAGATGGTTCTGGTTTCGGTCGTGTTTATACTGCTTTCGCTGGTGTTCTCGGTTTACGCGAGCCGCAGGATAGCCAAGCCGATAGCCCGCACCAACCGCGCGGCTAAGGAGCTTGCGAAAAAGAACTATGACATCGACTTCAGCGCGAAGGGGTATCTTGAGGTCGAGGAATTAAACGACACCCTCAACTACGCAAAGACCGAGCTTGCGGCGACCGAAAAGCTGCAGCGCGAGCTGATAGCGAACATTTCGCACGATCTGCGAACGCCGCTGACGATGATAACGGGCTACGGCGAAGTTATGCGCGATCTGCCGGGTGAAAACACGCCCGAGAACATCCAGATAATCATCGACGAGGCGACGCGCCTTTCGACGCTCGTCAACGATCTGCTCGATCTGTCAAAGCTTCAGTCGGGCGCTTTGCAGGCGGAGAAAAAGGTGTTCTGCCTGACCGACAGCGTAACGGCGATCTTTGAGCGCTACTCAAAGCTTGTTGAGCAGGACGGCTTCAACATCACCTTCGACGATAACCGCGAGGACGTTTATATCAACGCCGACGAGCTGCGTATATCTCAGGTGCTTTACAACCTCGTGAACAACGCGGTCAACCACGCCGGCGAGGACAAGACCGTCATCGTCACCCAGACGGTCAAAGACAAGCGCGTGCGGATCGAAGTCACCGACCACGGCGAGGGGATCCCCGCCGACAAGCTGCCCTATATCTGGGACAGATATTACAAGGTCGACAAGGAACACAAGCGCGGCGTTATCGGCTCGGGACTCGGGCTGTCGATCGTCAAGAGCATACTCGACGCGCACAACGCGCGCTACGGCGTAAGGAGCACCCTCGGCAAGGGCAGCACCTTCTGGTTCGAAATCGACGCGGTCAATGTCAAACGCAGGAAAAAAGATAAAGATAAGTAAAAGAAAAAGCCTTCGGACGTAAAAATCCGGAGGCTTTTACAATTCGTAATGCGTAATTCGTAATGCGTAATTTGGCCGGAAGCCAGATGCCGGAAGTAGGGGCGACCATTGGTCGCCCGAAAAAGGAATCGATTGATCTAAAACAGCGGGCGCACACACGGGTGCGCCCCTACGAGTCCTATCAAAGAAATTTAAAATTCCGAATTCCGAATTACGAATTCCGAATTCCGAATTATTTTTCGATCACCATCTGCAGATACGGCAGAAGCTTAAATCCCATTCGCTCGTATAATCTGCGGGCGCCATCGTTGTCGCTTTCCACCTCTATCCGAAGGCGTGAGATGTTCTCCTTTGATTTCAAAAACTCAAAGAACTCCGTCGCGAGTCCTTTGCCGCGGTGCTCCTCGTCGATGAATATCTCCTCGATCGTGACGGACGCTCCGCCCGCCTCCTGCGAAAAGGTTTTCGACAGCAGCGCAAAGCCGCAGGGCTTATCTTCCTGCTCGAAAATGTAGCACTTCAGATAATCGTCTGAGCGCATAAGCTCATTGAAGGTCGCCTCGTAATGCGAGGGCGGCACGGGAGCTTCGACCGCGTCGGAATGATAGAAGCGGTCTACATAATCAAAATACAGTTCTTTTTCATCGCGTCGTATCTCACGAAAACTCATTGCTGCCACTCCTTCATCTCTACCGCCTGCGAAAGGTCGTCGAAAAGATAGTTTATCATAGGGATGATCTCGTCAGAGGGCTGCAAAAAGTCCGGCACCATCACGGTGATCATATTCGCCGCGAAGGCTGATTTTATGCCGTTTATGCTGTCCTCGAACGCCGCGCACTCTTCGCTCGGCAGCCCGAGCTTTTTTGCCGCGGTCAGGAAAACCTCAGGGTGAGGCTTGCCGTTTTTCACCTCGTCGGCGCATACGAGCGCGTCGAAATATTCATAGACCTCTGCCGAGCGGAGGTTCAGCTCGGTCGTCCGGCGCGAGGTTGAGGTCGCCAGCGCGATTTTTACGTTTTTATCCTTCAAAAACGAAAGTATTTCGTAAAGCCCCTTTTTGACGGGGATACCCTCGCGCGAGACCCGCTCGACATAGATGTTCCTGCACCTGTCTGCAAGCTCCCAATACGGAAAATCCTTTCCGAACCGCGAAAGATATATCTGCTCGACCTCTTTTTTACGCTTGCCGATAGTCAGCTTGAAAAACTCGAGATCGTAAGGATATCCGAGGCTGTCCATCATCTGCTGCCAGTTTTCGTAAACCAGCCGCTCGGTGTCGAACATCAGACCGTCCATATCAAAAACAGCGCCTTTCAGCATATGGTTACCTCTTTACAAATCAATGATCAAAAACTCGCAGCTCTTCGATTTGAGATAAAGCTTGTTGTCCTCAAACTTGCTGCCGAAGAACGTTCTCGCCTTGGAATATCCGGGCGGCGGCGTGATCTCGTCGTCGCTGTCGGCAAGGTTGAAAACGCAATAGATAGCGGTTTGGTCGTCGTGGCGGATATACGCGAGCCGTCTGTCGTCGGCATAGGCGCTGACGAACTCGCCGTCCCACAGCGCGGAGCATTCGGCGCGGAGACGTCCGAGCTTTCTGTGCCATTTTATAAGCTCCTTGTCCTCTTTGTCCCACGGATAGCAGCAGCGGTTGAACGGGTCGCGATAGCCCTCCATGCCTGCCTCGTCGCCGTAGTAAACACAGGGGAAGCCGGGCAGGGTGTATTGCATCGCGGCGGCGATCTTAAGCAGCTTTACGCCGTATTCGCGCTGTTCGGGGCTGAGCTTCCGGTTCGCCTGCCAGTTTCTGTCGCGGCCATTGAGCGGCTCGCCCGCCAAGAGCGTCAGGGCGCGCTCGGTGTCGTGAGTTGAAAGCGAATTCATCAACACCCTGAGCACCGGACGAGGATAGTTCTCCACCACGCTCATTATAGCCGCCATCGTATAGCGCGCGTTCTGACCGCGGCAGAAGTCGAGTATCGCGCCGCGGAAAACGTAGTTCATGACCGTGTCGAGCTGTTCGCCGAGGATGAACTTTCTGCGCGCGCCGTAGCTTTCCTTGTTGCTCGCGTCCTCCCAGACCTCGCCGACAATAAGCGCCTCGGGGTTTTCGTCTTTGACGCTTTTGCGCAGGTTCTCCATAAACTCGTCGGGCAGCTCGTCGGCGACGTCGAGCCTCCAGCCCGAATTGCCGAGACGCATATATTTGCGGATTATTCCGTTTTTGCCGTTGATGTATTCGTTGAACGCCGGGTCGGTCTCGTTGACCTCGGGCAGCGTGTAGAAGCCCCACCAGCTGTGGTAATTATCGGGCCATTCGTTGAATTTATACCAGCTGTAATACGGCGAATCCTTATCGCGGTAGGCTCCGCCCTTGCCGTAGCGGCCCGAGCGGTTGAAATAGACGCTGTCGGCGCCCGTGTGCGAGAAGACGCCGTCGTTTATGACGTGGATCCCGCGCTCTTTTGCCTCGGCGCACAGCGTGCGGAAGTCGTCCTCATCACCCAAAATCGGGTCGATGCGGGAATAGTCGCCGGTGTCGTAGCGGTGATTTGAATACGCCTCCCCTATCGGGTTGAGGTAGATGCAGCTGACTCCGAGCGACTCAAGGTAATCGAGCTTTTCGGTGATTCCCTTTAGGTCGCCCATAAAGAAGTCGCTGTTTGTTATCTCGCCGTTTTCATCGGGCTGCCATACGGGCAGGGCGTACCAGTCCTTGTTGCGCTTGAAATCGGTGCGCTTTAGCTTCTTTTCCTCGCCGCTGAAGTAAAAGCGGTCGGGGAAAATCTGATACATAACTCCGCCCACCGGCCAGCGCGGCGTTGAAAAGCCCTTTTTGTAGCAGGTGAGCTGCCAGCTTCTGCCGGGGTGCTCGGATATTTCGCAGATGCGGTACGGGTCGGACGGAATGAGATAGCGCACTCCGTTTTTGGTGTTCAGACGGAAGCCGTACCAGTAAAGACCGGTTCTGTGCGGCGTGAAGTCGCACTCCCAGATCTCGCTGTTTTCGTCGAAATTTCCGCACCAGACCATTTTATGATATTCCCAGTTGTAGTCGTAGTCGTATTTGACGCAAAGCTCCACGATGCTTGAGCGCTCCGCGCGCGGAGCCAGCACTCGCATATAGACCGTGACGTCCTGCTCGACCGCGCCGAACGGCGAGCGGTAAAAAACCTTTTGCGAATCAAAAGGCACGGGCATAAATAATCCCCCTTTTTTCAGATAAATCTAATATACCACATAATCGCCATTTTTTCAACCGAAAAGCGCCTGCCGAAAGATTTTAAATAGGTGTTGACAAACAATTGGTTAGATGATATAATAATTAAGCTTTCCAAAGCATATCATATATCGCGGGGTAGAGCAGTTCGGTAGCTCGTCGGGCTCATAACCCGAAGGTCGGGGGTTCAAATCCCTCTCCCGCAACCACAGAAAGTGGCTTAAACAGTACGTTTAAGCCACTTTGTTTTTTTGCCGGTAAACCCGCAAAAACGGTTTTGATGTTTATTTGATGTTTATTGTGAGAAAAAATGCCGAATGTTCCTGACAAGTCGAAGCAAACGGACACTGTTCCGCTTGCAAAAGCCACTTTTCCTTTATATAACAACCCTTTTGTAAACAGACAAGTCTAAAATGCAAATCACTATATTTCGTATATTCCTTTATCAATCAAGCAATTGTATAACTCTTTATACTCTTCATTAAGAGCGCTATCGTTTTTCATCCTGTTTGCAAGACTTTTATATTGTTCTGCATAATACAGATTACGATCTGCATGCTTTACTAGGGAAATCAGTATTTTAGCGATTTGTGTTTTATAGTTGCTGAAATGTTTATTCAATGCATCGAATAACTCGTCGCTGAAAAAATGTCTGTATCCGGTGGACAAATACAAAAAGCATTCCCAAATTGAAGAATCAACTTTTTCCATTGTTAATGTACATTTTGCTAAACTTCGTAACACCTGATCATAGCTTTCATTCTTGCATATTTCAATCTCAAGAATCTTTTTACAGATTCCAACAAGTAATTCGCAGCACTTATTATAATGCTCATTCTTTTCTAAAAGCGCACTTAATTTATAGAAAACGTATTCGTAACCATGTGGCTTCTGTTTTTCCAGCGAAGCATAAATCAACTCTCTGCTATCAAAGTTTTTCTTTATGTACATTTCAATGCTAAAACAAACAACTGTCTGTACAATATGATGATCGTTGTTTGAATCCGGATCAATTAAATAGTTTAGCTTTTTGTTTTTATAAAGAAATATATAAATGTGTTTATTAACTTTTTGATTGAACAGGAAATAGGCCGTTACACAATCATCTGATACGAATATTTGATTAAGAATAGTCATTGCCCACTCTTCATTTAAAGAAATCAATCTATCAACTTCTTTTGCAAAAATGTAACGCAAAAAGATATCGTGTTCTTTATCGCACGAGGTACTGAGAAGTTTCTGGGCAAATAATATGCTTTTGCTTGACGAGTCTTTTTCAGTAAGCCAAAATAACAGCCCCACACCTTTTGAGAACCAGTGATTCATTAAGGCTATCGTTAATTCCGTATCCGATATATAATCACTTGATTCATAAAAATAGTCTATGTTAGAGTTAAGGGAATTGTACACAAAGTCATAGATTTCTTCTTGAATTTTACTGTCAAAATGACTCAAATCAAATCTTTCTATACAGTCAAAAGAACGGGAAATCAATTCTGTTTTTTTATCAAGGTGTTCAACCTTATCAAATAGCAACTGAAACAAATCCAAAGTATCCAACAGCTTCTGATCATTTCCTATTTCCATAATTGCATCAATAACAGCGTTATAGTAATCGGAGTCCAAAGAATCATAGACAGATGTATCTTCATAGATTTGCGATTCGTTTTCAATTAAATAGGCTTTTATTGCATCACAGTAGCTGTATATTTCAAACTGATCTTTATTATTCTTACTTGCCACCTGCGAAACAATTTGCTTGAATGACTTGTTTTTAAACTCTTCTGCGAGTTCTTTGTTTGAATGCCATCGAACATGACCAAAAGAAATTATTTTATTTATTTCATCAATTTCGACTTCCTTGGGTAAGCAATAATCTTTATACTTTTCAGTATATTTCTTGTAGCTTAAATCATATTCGGATAACAAAGAAACGATCCTGAATTTCAAATATCTTTTATAATCATTTGATATCTCTCTTCCATTAAAGCCGGTGGTTTCGATCCAATCTAATAGTTTACGTCGTTCCTCGGAAGAGATTACCGGATTATTCCTTTGAATCATGAAATACAAATCAGAATAAATATGCCATGTGTCAAAAGGATTGTATCCCGCTTCGAATAATATTTTTTTACACTCATTAAAATGATGCGAAACAGCATAAATCATCAACTTGAAAATTGTTCTGGATGACCGGAATACTTTCGCTTTAATAATCTCTTGATCCTCGACTCTTAATTGTGTCTTATAATACTCTTTTAAAATATAGAGAATCAGATCTGATGTGCGTTGATATTTGATATCATAGCTATAGCATTCAACTGACCCAACCGAAGCGAAAGATAACAAATTCTCCTTTTCTCTTTCATCAAGCATATTAATCATATTGTTAATCGTAGAAGTGTTGATGTACCTGCAAATGATATCTATTCTCTCTACTATACTTTCGGCTATTATGTAATGTACTTTTATATTTATGTTTGCCATCAAATAGTTAAATAACAACTCTAAGGATTTTGAAATGTCTTCCGAACCCCATTCAAAGAATTTTGTTTTACCGGACAACAAAACCGAAAAGAAGTCATCAAATTCATTTAACTTGCTATGACTAATCAAGGTTAATAATGAAAAAAGAGTCTCCCCTAAAATATTCGTTTCCATTTTTGAAATAATGGATGAAATACAATATATCGCATTAAAGTTTGTTGCCTTTTCAGGATGATCTATGATATCACATACTGTTACATTCATAAACGTGACAATTTTATCATAGATTGCAGAACAGTCAACGCGATCTATTGCAAAGCCTATGAGCATCAACCCGTTCCAGATCGGACTGCTATACGTCGCGCGGTTATCCGATAATTCTGTTTTAACAACAGGTTGCAATTTTTGGCTTGGATCAAACAAAGAGGTGCCAATTAATGCATCTATCCACTTCACGAGATTACTGCTTTTGCGTAATTGAATAAACAAATAGTTTTCTATTTCCGGCGAAGATGATATCTGCAATAATACAGGAACCTTTGACTCAATAGACTCCGAAGACAGTGCCTTTTGTATTTCACCTATTAGTTTTGGGCGTAGGCTGGTCTTCTTCTCAATTTGCTTCTGCCAATCACGCAAAACATCCGCAAGCTGATAATATCCTTTTTTATCCTTACTATACGCTATTTGGCGGATATTTAAACTTTCATAATATAAATCCATGCTTTCTTTCACGGATTTTTCATATGAGAAATACGGAGACAAAACAAAAATATTATTCTTAATATTATTCTTACCTTCTTTATCCGGTGTACCAATTGTATGTTCAAGAAGTTCAAATTCACTCAGCCCATATCCGATAAATAACACAACTCTGTTTCCGGAAAACAGGCTATGTAAAAAATGTTTGAAGTCGGTGTTGGCATATCTTTTCAAATATTCACTTGACGTAAACACCAACGATTCTTTGTCGCTAAGTGATCCGTGGATCTTAACCAGTCCTGGCTTTGTAGCGCTGAGTGCTTCATCGGAATAATTAATGTATATAAGCTCCGGTTCGAAGTATTCATCTAACAGCATATCTGCATTTGTTGTTACTACTAAAGCATTGGATCTTTTACAAAATGTTAAAATATCTTTAGTTGCCTGGTTTAGTTCGCTGCTTTCCGGCTTGAGATTCTCAGAAAAATAAGAATAGTAACATTCTAAATTCTGTTCTTTTTTGAATTTTTCATATGCAATAGAGATTAGTTTCTTAGGTTCTGTTATTTTTGATAGTATCAAATCGCACTCTTCTTCATTGATATATTTTAATTGCCTGCACGAACGAATTAGATTTTGGGCAAACGTCTTCCAAAGAGGTAATCCTGCAATCGCTGAAACTCCGGCTCCAACGAAAATAACCAAATTTCCGTTTTCAATCGCACTGATTATCTCTGCCGGAATATCCGGAATAAACTGAATATTTGACATACTATCACTTCCCAGTAACTATTTACTATATTTTATCATTGAGTTTTTAATATAGCAAGCGTATTCTTTCGCTGTTCTTAAATACTTCTTCAGGTCTTTCAATTCCAGATTTTAATAAATATATTGATAGTTTATTTCTTTTCGACATTTTGCCTCCAAATAATACTGCTTTTTAAATAGTTTAAGTTATCCTTTATTTAGTCTTAATCTTCCTACACAGTTATTATACCTCATACAACAAAATCTATAAATGCACCTATTTGTAGAATATGGATACTTAAGTTTGTGAATAGCGCACAAAAAACCTAACACTGTTTTGTGAATATGTATGTTTTATTGAAAACTAATATCGTCTATAGACAATTAAACGTAATTGATACATAATTTATTAAAAAAAGAATAAGGAGAGAAGTGTAATAAGAGATTTAGTTGACTACACTGTAACGACGGGAAAATACTTGGGCTTTTGTCGCAACCGAAAGAACCTTGACAGTAAAACTATAAAGGCATATGGGATAGATCTTAAGCAATATATCAAGTTTGTAGCCTCAAGAAATATAGAATGGAATAAAAAAGCTTCGATCGAGATTTTTTTAGACCAACTATATACACAATATAAGCCCAAAAGCATTAAACGAAAAATAGCTTCCATAAAAGCTTTTTTTCATTATCTTGAATTAGAAAATATTATTGAAGCTAACCCATTTCATAAAATCCAGATAAAATATAAAGAACCTTTTATTCTTCCCAAAACTATTCCTATAATAAGCATTGAGAAACTCATTGTTTATGCTTATGATCAACAAAAAGAAGCTGTTTCTAAATACAAAAAAAGGTAACTTTAAGAAATGTATTGATTATAGAATTATTATTTGCAACCGGTATGCGAATATCGGAACTTTGTTCATTAAAAATGAGTCAGTTTGATTTTAATGATTACATAATAAAAATATATGGAAAAGGATCAAAAGAACGGTTAATTCAAATCTGCAATGTTAGTGTACAGCAATTGATCGACAAATACATAGTTACCATGGAGTTGAATGAGGATGATTATTTTTTTTTAAACAGGTTGGGTAATCGGATTTCAGAACAATCTGTTAGATATATGATTAAAGACTATGCAAAGAATGCGAATATTCCACAGCACATAACTCCACATATGTTTCGACATTCTTTTGCTACTTTACTTTTAGAGGAAGACGTTGATCTTCGGTATATACAACAAATGCTCGGTCACAGCTCCATTACTACAACACAAATCTATACTCATACTAGCATTAGTAAGCAGAGAACTATTCTCGCTTCCAAACATCCGAGAAACAAGTTATTAGTTAACACACAAAAAATAAAACAATAGAGACCCTAAACAAGCATATCTTTGTATATTGTTTGCGCCAACATTGCGTATATCACATATCAACAATGTGATTCTTCTGGGTAAAAGCAATTCTGTATGGTGAATCCGCATAAAAAGCCTATATGCAATTATTCAAATCAAATCGAATGCATTTTGCCTTGATAGTAACAATAATATTATATTGAATCAATACGATTTGCCAAATCGCAGGTCAAATAACCGCCGAATCGCAGGTCGGATTTTTGCCGAATCGCAGGTTTTGCTTGCAATTGACAAAAATAAAGGGTATAATATGATTAAACAATAAAAAGGAGTTTTCATATGTTTAACTATAAACGACGCGTTGTCGACGAGGCGATTGAACGCCGCCTTAAAAATAAAGGCGCAGTTTTGGTAGAAGGCGCAAAGTGGTGCGTTAAAACAACAACATGCTAACAACATGCTTTAAGTATTTTATATATGAGCAATCCGGACAAAGTAAAACAGAATTTGCAATTGGCGGATATTAGCCCAAGTTCTTTGCTTCAGGGTAAGACGCCCAGATTGATTGACGAATGGCAAATTGCCCCAAAGCTTTGGGATGCCGTGCGGTTTGAAGCGGATCACCGAGACGGGTTTGGACACTTTATTTTGACCGGCTCATCTGTTCCTGCCGAAATGGATCAAGTGCAACACACCGGTACGGGACGGTTTGCCTGGATTAAAATGCGTCCGATGAGTTTATATGAATCGGGAGAATCAAGCGGAGAAATAAGCTTGAGTGCATTATTTTCTGCCGAAAAAAAGCCTTTGTTTGCAGAAAACAATGTTACCTTGGATGACATTGCGTTTCTTGTATGCCGCGGAGGATGGCCGCAGGCAACTTTCTTGGATGGAGAAGATGCTTTGGTGCAGTCCTTTGACTATCTCGATGCCGTAGTAAAATCTGATATCAGCCGCGTTGACGGCATTAACCGAAGTGAAGCCCGTGCGCGGTTATTGATACGCTCTTTAGCCAGACATCAAGGAACACAAGCACCCAACACAACTATTTGCAGTGATATAAATATTAATGATGATGCTGAACTGAGTAAAGAAACCGTGGTTTCGTATACAAACGCATTGAAAAAGATTTTTGTAATTGAGGATAGCCCTGCGTGGAGCCCGAATTTACGATCCAAGTCTGCTATACGAACCACTGATACGCGTTATTTTGTTGATTCATCTATAGCAACAGCAGCGTTGGGAGTAGGCCCCGGGGATCTGATGAATGACTTGAATACCTTTGGGTTGCTTTTTTGAAACTATGTGTATCCGCGATTTGCGAGTTTATGCAGAGGCGTTAGACGGAAGCATATATCATTTTCGGACTAAGGACGGTCTTGAATGTGATGCCGTTATTCATTTGAGAAATGGCAGCTATGGTTTAGTTGAGATCAAATTTGGCGGTGACAATCTCATAGAAGAAGGTGCGAAGACTCTGAAAACTGTTGCGCAAAAAATAGATACCGAAAAGATGAAATCACCTTCTTTCTTGATGGTGCTGACAGGAACATCACCATATGCATTCCAACGCGAAGACGGTGTTTTTGTAGTTCCGATAACAACTTTGAAACATTGATTATTCATAAAGTCAAAAATCATACTGCTATTAAAAGGTCTTAATAACATCTAAAAGGCATTACCGCACAAAAATTGTTCTGCGGCAATGCCTTTTATTTCTCTGAAAAAGTCGATGGACACTACAATTTCGTCAAAAACGAAGTTCACGATTCAAACTGTGGGTACACATTTTTTGCGCGTTCACAAAACTGTGAACGATTTTTGTGTTTTATTGATATAGCAAAAGCATATGTCCCTGTTGAATTGGTAATTATTGGATATTAACAAATTTGGTGAAATACGATATAATTATTATGAATCATTAAAATAAACTATTGATATTATCAAACAAGCAGGAGGCGTGTTATGAAGCTAAAGAGAATAATGATAGTCTGTATCTCTATTGTTATGGTGTTGGGTATGATCCCGCTTTCGGGAATAGTTGCCTTTTCGGAAGAAACGGAAAACTATGGTTTGTTGCCGGATGTTGAGGACAGGATCACTACGGAAGCAACCATAAACAATACCCGTTCCGGTCCTTCTTTGCCGGATAGCCTTGACCCAAGAGACTCAGGCATTCTCACAGATGTTCAGCAGCAAACATTTAATTCTTGCTGGTTATACGCTACCACTGCTGGGGTGGAGCAATATGTATCACATAAATTCGGCGCAAAATACAATGTATCTGAAACGCATGCTATGGTAGCATTGTCAAATTATATAAAGCCTAGCAATTTTATAAACAATGCCGGATACACCGGATATGATCTTTGTCATGGTGGTTTTCCAAGTCTTGCACTTCAGTATTTTACAAACTGGAATGCTCCTTTGTATTACAATGACGCGTTTAGCTGGCAGGCTTCTGTTTCCGAGAATTCCTATCCTGTTACAAAAATAGAAGAATCAGAGTTTGCAATTGACGACGACTTTACCGATGCGGAAGCATTATTTAATGTTGCCGGGGCTATGTATATTTCCGACGATATGAATAGCATAAAATCTGCTGTTTTGCAGTACGGTAGTGTTATTTCTCCATTTGGATATAAGCCTCAATCTACAAATCTTGCTAACGGTGAGTATTGCTATTATTATTCTGATTCACTAACCCCACAAACCGAGTTTAACCATGCTTTGCTGATAGTCGGTTGGGATGATGAATTTCCAAAGACTAATTTTCGCGCAGACAACCAGCCCGTTAATGACGGAGCTTGGTTGGTTAGGGATAGCAACGAAACCATTCCCTATAAGTGGGTATCATATGATGAAGCGTCGCTTTGTAACTCAACATTTGAAAAAATGTGTGTGATTACCAATGTTCAAAAAGCAAGCAATAATGAATATATGCTTTCATACAATTATTTGGCAAGCAAGAATTCAAATGTTCCGCTTAGCAGCACGGTATATATGTGTAATGTTTTTGATGTTTCCGAATATAATGAAACATACGACGTAATAAAGCAAGCGATGATTTATCTTTCTGTCAGTGGGATTTGTAATTACGAAGTTAAGATTCTACCGGTAGATAGTTTGGGTAATGTCGCTAGTAATTATAACTATTATGATTGTTTAGCAAGCGGTCAATATAGCGGAGAGGGATATATTACTGTTGATTTTGATTCGGATTATGACATAAGTTCTTGTCAAAAATGTGCGGTTGTTGTAAAAGTCTCTCCGGAAATCGGTTCGTATTGTTATGTGCCGTATACGGTTAATCATCCAAATTCCAGCAGCAATATAAGCTATGTGGGTGAAAGCCAAAACGGACAGATTTCGTGGATTAACTGTCATAATATGGTGCCTCAATATGGATTTGGCGGAACTATTCCGATTAAGGCAGTTCTCGGGAAATCAACAATTGTTGAAGATAATATTTCGGTTACACCTAATGAAGTAATTGCAAATGAATTTGATGTAGATATCTCTGTATCTTCCATAGACAAACTGTTTTGCATCCACACAAGCGACGGAACGGTTTTAAGACAGGATATTGATTATGAATTATCTTCTAATTCGGTTATTCTGTATGGCGAGTTTACGCTTGATAACGCCCCGGCATATCTTGTGTTGGAGTTTAGAAACGATACAACAAAAACCGTGCATCTTATTCCGCAGTCCATTATTACAAGCGTTACCGTAACAGGAGATCCCTTTGTCGGGAACACGTTATACGCGCAATGCACAGGCGTTCCCGAGCACGAAAGCTATGATGTGATTTATAATTGGCAATATTCTTCAAATGGCAACTATTGGACTACCATTACAGGTGTAACATCTAATCAATATGTTATTAGCAGCACATTGTTCGGGTATTATATCAGAGCTGTAGCTATACCGTTTGGAAACGGAAACGTTTCACAGGGAAATACATCAAGCAGCACGCCTGTGAAAGTTGTGATACTCGGAGATGTTAATTTGAATGGATCAATCACTTCGGACGACGCTGACTTGTTAAGTGAATACTTGGCAGAAATGATTAGCTTAAATGACCGACAATTGCTTGCGGCGGATATTGACCGTGACGGGCTTGTCACAATTAGCGACGTTACGGAAATCCAGCGTATAGTTGCCGGCTATGTATAATCATTATATTATAACGGAGGTGTAAACAATGAAAAAACTGTTATCAATAGTATTAGTCACCGCACTTTTGGTTTGCGCTTTCTGCATTCCTGCCCGCGCGATGGATGACGAAACACTGAAGGAATACTCCAAGCTGGTATACCTGTTTCAGTCGATACCGTCCATCACACTGTTTGGTGACGGGCAGCCGTATTATCGGATAAGCTCCGAGTACGACGCGATGTATGAAAACGCCGAAAAGGTTCGCAACCCGAATCTGTCCGCGGAGGACTACCGTCAGGCGTCTGAAGAGATAATCGATTATGTTAAGAACAAGCAGATCATCAAGTATGACTACGCGTACAGAACTTACCTCAACGCTTTAGAGGAGACAAACGAAGCCGGTTGGTATGACGAAGCTCTTTGGAATGATTTCCAAGCAAGCCTCGTTCAGCTCAAAGCTGCGCTTGACGCGATTGACGGAGACGCAACAACCGCTGAAGCTGCGCCCGCGTGCCGTGAGCTTACCGACGCGTTCCACGCGGTTCTCAGAGCGTATAACCTGATGACGAACACCGGCGCCAAGGCGGGAGATGTCAACGGCGACGGCTATGTGACCATTGACGACGCGACCCTCGTGCAGCTTGCGCTTGCAGAGTTCAGCGAGTTGAGCGGCTCGCAAAAAATGAGAGCGTCGGTTTACAAGAACAGGGAGTATGAAAAGGTCGGCATCGGTGATGTAACTCAAATGCAAAGGTATATT
>CACXGW010000158.1 GCA_902767325.1 uncultured Ruminococcus sp. | reverse complement strand
TTTTTGGTGCGCCAACAGGGACTCGAACCCCGGACCGACCGGTTATGAGCCGGTGGCTCTAACCAACTGAGCTATTGGCGCGTATTTGAGCCTTTGTTATTATAGCAGAAGTTTTTGATTGTGTCAATGTTGCAAATAATGCGAAATATTTGTGATTTATAGCAAGACTTTAGTTGCACTTTTTTCTTGTTTTTGCTATACTGTTAAAGAATGATAATGAGAAATGAGGTATTTTCGCAATGGCAGACGTAAAACCGTTCAGAGGTATGCGCTTTGATACTGAGAAAACAGGCGATATAAAGGAGCTTTGCTGCCCTCCGTACGACATCATCAGCGAAAAGCAGCGCAAGAGCTACATCGAGCAAAACAAATACAACGTCATAAGGCTTGAGCTTCCCCGAGAGGGCGAGGACGTTTACGCCCACGCGGGTGAGATCCTCGATATGTGGCGCGATCAGGGCGTTCTTATCCACGAAAGCAAACCAGCCGTTTATATCTATGAAATGGAGTTCAACGCCTATAACAAGCGCAGAAGCGTAAAGGGCTTGATAGCCCGCGTAAAGGTAGAGGAATTCTCGAAGGGCGTCATCCTTCCTCACGAGTTCACGCTTTCCAAGGCAAAGACCGACCGCTTCAATCTTATGAAGGCGACCAACTGCAACTTCAGCCAGATATATGCGCTTTATATGGACAGCGAGCACACCACGCTCAAAACCATCGACGCGCTTTCCTTGCGCGACGCTGACTTCAAGTTCACCGACGACGACAATGTCACCCACAAGCTTTGGATCTGCACCGACGAGGACGCTCTTTCCAAGATCAGCGCCGACTTCACCGACCGCAAGCTCTACATCGCCGACGGTCATCACCGCTATGAGACCGCGCTCAACTACCGCGACTACTGCCGCGAAAACGGTCTTTCCAAAGAGGGCGACCCTCAGGACTATCAGATGATGTATCTGGTCGACATGGAGCACCCGGGTCTTGTTGTTTTCCCGACCCACCGCATGGTTCGCGATCTGGAAGATTTTGACAAGGATAAAGTGCTGAAGGGCTGCGAAGAATACTTTGATATAGAGAAGTTTTCAAGCGTCGGCAATATGAACACCCTTCTTTCCAAAAAATACAAAGCCGGCGAAAAGGCTTTCGCGTTCTATTGCGGCAGAGGCGAGTGGTATCTGCTCACCCTCAAAGACCTCGACGTCATGAGCAAGGTGCTACCGGACGTCAGCGCCGCGTCTCAGCAGCTCGACGTCAGCGTTCTGCACAGCCTCGTGCTTGAAAAGACAATGGGCATCGACAAGGAGAATATGGCGAACCAGATCAACCTGACCTACACCAAGTTTTTTGAAGAGGCTATCATGGCGGTCGACAAGGGTGAGTTCCAGTGCTCGTTCATCCTCAATCCCACCCGCGTTACCGAGATCCGCGACGTTGCGGCAGAGGGTGAAAAAATGCCGCAGAAGTCCACCTATTTCTATCCCAAAATGATCACCGGTATGGTGATGAACGACATCGGAGTTGAATAAACTTTGAATATCCTTGCTGTATTTACGGGCGGCACTATCGGAAGCCTGAGGCGCGGCGGCGCCGTTTCTCCAAACGGAGAAAGCGCTTCTCTGCTGCTCGGGCAATATCAAAAAACTAACGGAGCGGCGCATTTTACTGTTGCCGCTCCTTATACGATTTTAAGCGAAAATCTCGATATATCTCACCTCAAAGCCCTGCGCGCGTTTCTTGAAGATGAGCTTCAAAAGGGATATGACGGCGTTATCGTCTGCCACGGCACCGACACTCTGCAATACACCGCGGCGTATCTGGATTTAGTTTTTGGCGCGGGGGATGTCCCGATCGCGCTCGTTTCGGCAAACTATCCGCTTGAAGATGAGCGCTCAAACGGTTTTAAAAACTTTGAAGCTGCCGCCGCTCTGATAAAGGCGGGGGAGAAGGGCGTTTTCGTTCCGTATAAAAACGCTGAGGATGGGTTCGTAACGGTTCACCGCGGCTGTGAAGTTTTGCCGCATCTTCCGCTCGACGACAGGCTTTTCAGCCTGTTTGACAACACATACGGCACAGTGAAAAACGGCGTTTTTGAAAAGGATCCCGGGTATAAAGAGAACGCTTTTGAGGATCTGTCGGAGCGCGAGCTGAGCGGCAAAGTGCTTTGGCTGCGCCCGTATCCGGGAACGCCTTATCCCGGTATCCCGAACGATACAAAGGCTGTGCTGCTAGAGGGCTGTCACTCGGGAACGCTGCCGACCTCAAATGATGATTTCATCCGCTTTTGCCGCGAGGCGGATAATAGGGGGGTGCCGCTGCTTCTCACGGGAAGTCAGCCCGGCTTCGAATACGAAAGCAAAAAGCTCTTTGCAAAGCTGAATATCCGCGTCCTGCCACCGATGTCACCCATCGCGGCGTATGTAAAGCTGTGGCTGAGATGAAAAGAATTACCCGCCCGTTGGTTTGGCTGTTGAAGCAGACCGCGGGCGGATTTTTGTCAGAGTTGAGAGTTTAGAGTTAAGAGTTGAATCGATTTTGAAACAAACGTTGATGATGAGAAAGGCTCCTTTGATAAAGGTGATTCCCCTGTCACTACAATCGAATCCAAAAACGTGCGCTTAGATTCAAAATATCATTAGAGCCTATATTTGGAGTTGACTTTTAAAAATGACTTTGGTACAATTTAGTTAGCGAAAAAGTCCGGAGGTCAGCTTATGTATTGTAATAATTGCGGAATGCAAAATCCCGACGGCGCAACATACTGTAACGGCTGCGGAAAGTCAATTACGGCGAATACGGAAAAGGATTCATTTAACGAGCGTAAAAGCAATAGAAACAGTGAAATTATAGAGCTTGAGCGAATGATACGCTATTTTTCAAAGATGTCTGACAAATACGATGAATATGACCGCTTAACCTCAAAAATCAACTTATATTCAAAAGGAAAACACCACGCCTTGTTGGTTTGGGGCATTATTCTTTTAGCAATAGGAACATTTGTTTTTTCTGCAACAACATCTCAATTATCCAACGATTTAAAAGTATTAGCAGCAATAGTTTGTTTGATACCGGGTGCCGGAATGATCGTGGGATATATTTTTTATTCGAGAAACTTTGACCGCAATATTTATAACCT
This sequence comes from uncultured Ruminococcus sp., assembly GCA_902767325.1. Classification (GTDB taxonomy): domain Bacteria; phylum Bacillota; class Clostridia; order Oscillospirales; family Acutalibacteraceae; genus Ruminococcoides. The sequence goes on along the minus strand of CACXGW010000158.1, from coordinate 1,841 downwards.
TACGGAGAAACGAGATAAGATCGCGGATGAATTGATGAAATATTATGAGGATTACGGTATATGCAGCGTAGGCGCAAAATACACAAATCCCACAAACCTGTCAATCATCAAAGATACTATCCAATCGGGTCGCGCCGATACAATCAAAGAGGCAATCAATGTCCTTATAGATGATACCTACCGTAACAAAATGCAGCAGCTCGCTACTCAAACCGCCGCAAACACAGCGGCAACCGCGCGTGCGACAAAAGCAACTGCGGTATTCAGCGCTGCAAACTTCTTCTTAAAATAATTATAAATAATCTCCGCCCGTTGGATTGGCTGTTGAAGCAGACCGCGGGCGGATTTTTGTCAGAGTTTAGAGTATAGAGTTAAGAGTTGAATCGATTTGGATGCAAACGTTGATGATGAGAAAGGCTCCTTTGATAAAGGAGCTGTCGCGCCGTACACGGCGTGACTGAGGATTTACTCAGCCGAGTTATTTGTTAAAACGATTTATATGGGATATACGTTCTATCATAAAACGCCTTAATATGTAGTTCGGTGAAGAAAATCCTCCGTCACGGCACAAGTGCCGTGCACCTCCTTTAAAAAGGAGGCTTTTCTGTTAAGGCAAGCGTCGCTTTAAATTCTTTCGTTTCAAACAACAACGGCTCCCCGTTCGGAGAGCCGTTATGTTATTTCAAATTATAACGTTTGATGCGCCGTCAGGAGAAGGCTTTGTTAAAACAAGTTTTCCAAAGGCGCGCTGAAATTATTGGTAATCGAACACGTTTGCCCAGCTGAGCAGCAGCTCGCGTTCCTCGGGGTTGCCCTTTACGGACTGCGAGGCGGCTACTATCGGCAGCCAGTTGTTTACATATTGGCGGGCGGTGTCGGTCTTTTTGCAATAGAGCTTGATGTACTTTTCGGCAAGCTCTTTTTCGCCGCTCAAAACAAACAGCAGGTATGTTCTCGCCGCGTCTGCGGCGCCGTTGCCCTGGGTCGCGTGCGACCAGTCGAGAATATAGGGTGTGCCGTCGGGCGTGATGATAACGTTGCTGGGGTTGAAGTCGCCGTGGCATACCTTGTTGTGCTTTTTCATACTCGCAAGGCGGGTGTGAAGCTCATAGCGTGTTGTTGCGTCCAGGTCAGCCTGGCTGATCTTATCCTGCATTTTGTCCTTGATGCGCTTAAGCAGAGGACACTTCTTGCTGAGGATCTCCATCTGGATGTCCACGAACAGATCAAGATATTCGTCGATCTTGTCGGGATTCTCGTCCATCAGCTCTTTGAGGGTCTTGCCCTCGATATAATCGGAGATGATCGCCCACTTGCCGTCGATTTTGGTAACTTCCTCGATCTTGGGGATGTTAAGACCGGTCTCCTCAACACGAGCCTGGTTGAGCGCCTCGTTGAGGATGTCGGACTTAGGGAACGATTCGTCAAACACCTTCGCGACCAGATCGCCGTCGCGATAGATTTTTTTATGCTGTCTTTCAGCGATTACATTGTCGAGTTTCATTTATAATCCCCCTGTCAAACCGCGTTTTTGTTGTTGCCGTAGTAGGCGTTGAGATACATCTGCTTGATTTCGCTCATCAGCGGATAGCGCGGGTTGGCGCCGGTGCACTGGTCGTCGAACGCCTGCTCGGTCATCTCGTCGAGAGTGCTCAGGAAATCCTCCTCGCTGACGCCGTAGTCCGCGATCGTTTCCTTGATCCCCACGCGGGCTTTAAGGGCGTTTATGCCGTCGATAAGGTTCTCGACGCTCTCTTTATCATCCTTGCCGGCAAAGCCGAGGAACTGAGCGATCTCAGCGTAACGCGCGAGGGTGTGGGGATGGTCGTACTGCGAGAATG
>CACXGW010000157.1 GCA_902767325.1 uncultured Ruminococcus sp. | reverse complement strand
GTGATTCTGCCGTAGCTGTTACGGCCGGCTTTCTTGTTCAGGGGAGCAAGCAAGCTCTTTTCGGGGGCAACCTTTGAAAGACCTGAATAGTCAATTACCGACATATTTCTTCTGGAGTTGATTGTCGGCTTGTAAACTTTAATTGCCATTTTGATTTCACTCTCCTCATGATGGTTTTGCGGGAGTGGCGTCTCCCATAACTACTTCATTCCGAAATGTTGTCATTTCGGAGAATTCTCCGTATCCGACGAAGAATTCTGTGCCTGAAAGCGGATTGGTTATCGAAATGGATTTGCGAGCGGATTTTTAACTGACCGAGGAAAAAACCGCAGAAAGGCTGTCGCCTTTCGAGGATTTTTGACGAAAGGCAGGTGAAAATACGCCGCAAAGGCATTCGATGTTCAAGCCGATTTCGGCACCTTACATCATGCCTTCAAAAAATTCGATAGGCTTGCTGTCGGCTGTTAAGGTTACGATAGCCTTTTTCCAGCTTTTGGTGTAACCGCCGTTGTTTCTGCCCTGGCGGCGGAACTTGCCGCGCACGCTGACGGTGTTTACCTTGGCGACCTTGACCTTGAAGATCTCCTCGCAAGCTTTCGCGATTTCGATTTTGTTAGCTGTTTTAGCAACTTCAAAGGTATAAACCTTGTTGACTGCGCCGATCATGCTTTTTTCGGTGATGACCGGACGGATTACAATATCGTGAGCTATCATGCGTATACCTCCTCGATCTTGCTGACCGCGTCCTTGGCGATGATGAGCTTGTCAGCATTGAGAATGTCATAAACATTGATAGTGTTGACCTGAGCTGTCTTTACGCCGGGGATATTGTTCGCGGATCTGATGACCTTGCTGTCTGCCTCGGGAAGAACGATGAGAGCCTTTTTGTCAGCCTCGATCGCCTGAAGCATTGCAACGATGTTCTTTGTTTTGTACTCATCGGTAGCGATCTTGTCAACTACGATGATGTCGCTGTCGGCTGCCTTGACGGAAAGAGCGGACTTGAGAGCAAGTCTCTTTTCTTTCTTATTGACAGAGAAGCGGTAATCTCTGGGCTTGGGAGCAAAGACGATGCCGCCGTGCGTCCACTGGGGAGCGCGGGTCGAACCCTGTCTTGCGCGGCCTGTGCCCTTCTGGCGCCACGGCTTTTTGCCGCCGCCCGAAACCTCTGCTCTGGTGAGAGCAGACTGTGTGCCCTGACGCTGTGCCGCAAGATAGCTTAAAACTACCTGGTGCATGACCGCCGTGTTGGGCTCAATACCGAAGATGGAATCGCTGAGGTCAACGGTGCCGACCTTCTTGCCTTCCATATCTACAACTGAAATACTAGGCATTTATATGTCCCCCTTCCTTAAGCCTTTACGGAATCTTTCAAAACGACGATTCCTTTGTTGGGGCCGGGTACGGCGCCCTTTACGGCGATGAGGTTGTTTTCAGCGTCAACCTTAACAACCGTGAGGTTCTGAACGGTTACCTGCTCCGAGCCGAGGTGACCTGCCATCTTCTTGCCCTTCCAAACGCGCGAAGGCGAGGAGCAGGCGCCGATGGAGCCGCCGTGACGAACGCAGGGACCTGTGCCGTGGCTTTCTTTCAGACGATGGAAGTTCCATCTCTTGATTACGCCCGCGGTACCTTTACCCTTGCTTTTGCCGGTAACGTCGATCTTGTCGCCGGGGGTGAATACGTCCGCCTTTACCAGATCGCCTACGTTGTAAGCGTCGGTATCGGTGAAACGGAACTCTTTAAGAGTTTTCTTGGGCGCTACGCCTGCCTTGTCGAAGAAACCCTTCATAGGCTTGTTTACCTTGTGGGGCTTCATATCGCCGAATCCGAGCTGAACGGATGCGTAGCCGTCGTTTTCAACTGTCTTTTTGGCGGTTACCACGCAGGGACCTGCCTCAACGACAGTTACGGGAACTACTCTTCCCTTTTCATCGAAAATCTGTGTCATACCGATTTTCTTGCCGATGATTGCTTTTTGCATAAGATTTATCCTCCTTGTAGGTTATTGGTTGGCTGTGCCAACATGACCCTGTCTGCTTGTAGGTTGGTACCTGAAATTTCGCTGTCACGCTTCGTTGTCCTTCGCTGTTCCTCGAATGACTTCCACTCGTCTGATCCGCTGCGATGACTTTGGTCAACTTCGCGGCTCAGTCTCGCCGGTCGTAATTCTCGGGCTCCGGACCTCAGCGCTTCTTATAACTTGATTTCGATATCAACGCCGGCAGGGAGATCCAAGCTCTTGAGAGCCTCGACTGTCTTGTTTGACGGTCTTAAAATGTCGATAAGACGCTTGTGAGTGCGGATCTCAAACTGCTCACGGCTGTCCTTATACTTATGAACAGCACGCAGAATGGTAACGATCTGCTTCTCTGTGGGAAGCGGAACGGGGCCGGAAACCCTTGCGCCCGTGTGCTTCGCTGTTGCTACGATCCTCTCGGCGGACTGATCCACCAGCTGATGATCATAACCCTTTAATCTTATCCTGATTTTTTCCTTGACTGCCATATCGTCGCCTCCTTAAAATTTTTGTCACGCTTCGTTGCCTCAGCGCTTCTGTAGGCGGGCGTGCTTCAAAAGTTTTCTTTCCACATTGCCGGGTGTTTCCTCACCCTGCATTAAAAAAGCCGTTAAACTTATTCGGTTAACGGGGTCCTTCTGAAAGCGCAGAGCATACCTATGGCTAAGCAACCCAAAGTTAGCCTCGGAGATACTCTATATCTTTTCTTGTTCGCCCGGTTTAAAATCGGACATACTCCACGGAAAAACCGGCTTTTATAAGCCGCAACCTCCCGCTTCATCGCATATCTGTGCAGTCGTGCACGAAATATTATACTATTAAGAAGGGCAAATTGCAAGGTTTTGGCGCGTTTTTTCTTGAAAATTCATATAGAGAAATTTCCCGAACGTTCCGCATTATTTTTGTGCAAGTTGCCGAGGTTGCGTATCTTCGCGGAATAATGTATAATAGAATCAGAAATCTGCGCAGAAAAGGCAGGTGCTTTTATGATACATATTTACTACGGCGACGGAAAAGGAAAAACCACCGCGGCGGTAGGGCTTGCGGCTCGTGCCGCGGGCAACAAAATGAAGGTTATGTTCGTTCAGTTTTTGAAAACCGAGTTTTCGGGCGAACGCAAAGCGCTCTCGGAGTTTGAGAACGTCACGCTTACCGAATGTCCCGAGGCGCTGAAGTTCACTTATGAGATGACCGAGGAAGAAAAGCTCCGCGCGGCAACGCTGTTCCGCGGGATCTTCGAGCGCAGCGCGGCGAGCGCGTTGTCCGAGCGCTACGATATGATAGTGCTTGACGAGATCTTCGATATAATCGAAGAGGGAATGCTCAGTGAAGCCGAGGTGCTGGAGTTCATCACCAACGCGCCTAACAGCATCGAGATCGTTATGACGGGTCACAACCCGCCGCAGCGCTTTCTCGACGAGGCGGACTACATCACCGAGATGAAAAAGATCCGTCATCCCTACGACAAGGGTATGACCGGCAGGATCGGGATAGAGTTTTAACGGAGGTATATATATGAAAAGAGCTTTTCTGATTTTACTATCCGCGGCGTTCATATTCGTTCTGGCGGCGTGCGGCGAAAAAGGCTCCGCCGAACCGTCAGAGAGTGAAATCGACGAAACGCTGGTATTGGCAAAAAACCAACCCAAAACACAGCAGAGCGACGCTCAGGGGAACGCCTCGGCGTTTTCGATGACCGATGAGCAGGTAAAAACCTCGCTGGCGGGTACCTGGGTGAATCAAAATGACTACACCGAAAAAATCCGCTTTGGCGAAGATCTGACCTTTACGCTGTTCCTCGGCGGAAACAACAGCGAAGGCACGGCGTCAGTCGACACCGGCAGCGGCATTCTTTCGGTCAAGTATTCCGACGGCGCCCGCGATGACAAAAACTACGTCTGGGTCGACAGCCGGGACAACCTCAGCGCCAACACCTGGTATATCGACGGCGGCACCTTCGCCCTCGGCAATACCATATATATACGCGATCTGGAAATATAACAGTATACTATATATAATAAAAACCAACGGCTCCCGAAAAGCACACGCTTCCCGGGAGCCTTAATTACGCATTACGAATTACGCATTACGAATTATCTGAGCTATCTTTTCCTCCGCTGCTTTGGCGTCTGCCTTGCCGCGGCTGTTCTTCATAACGTTGCCGACAAGCGCTTTGATAGCCTTTTCCTTGCCGTTTTTGTAATCCTCGACCGCTTTGGGATTGCCCTCAACGGCGTTTTTGCACAGCTCAAGGAGTGCTGAGTCGTCTATGCCGCCCATATCGCTTTCGCTGATGAAGTCGGTAGCGCCCTTGCCGCTGTCGAGCATTTTTTCGAGCGTTGACTTGGCGAGGTTGTTGCGGATCTTGCCGCTGTCGAGCAGCTTGACGAGCTCGCAGAGCTGTTCGGGAGTGGTTGCGACGTCGAACACCTCTTTATCAGCCTCGGTCTCAAGTCTGCGGAAGATCTGACCGATGATGAAGTTCGACACGGTCTTGGGCGACTTTACACCCTCGATAGCCTTGTCGAAGTATTCGCTGATGCTGCGGTACTTCGTGAGCAGGGCTGCGTCCTTTTCGGGGATCTCGTACTCATCCGTATAGCGCTCGAATTTATCGGCGGGCAGCTCGGGCATTTCGGAGCGGAGCTCTTCCACCTCTTCGCGCGGGATGGTGATCGTCACCAGATCGGGGTCGCGGAAGTAGCGGTAGTCGTGAGCGTCCTCCTTGCTTCTCATCGAAGAAGTGGTGCCCGTGGCGTCGTCAAAGCGCAGGGTCTCCTGAACGACCTTGCCGCCGCTTTCGATCAGATCGACCTGACGCTCGTATTCATACTCCATCGCGCGCGCGATGTTTGTGATGGAGTTCATATTCTTTATTTCGGTTCGTGTGCCGAATTTTTCCGTGCCCTCGGGACGGACGGAGATGTTTACGTCGCAGCGCATCGAGCCCTCCTGCATTTTGCAGTCGGAGATGCCGACCCAGCGCATTACCTGCTGCAGCTTTTCGACGTACTCCTTAGCCTCGTCGATGCTTCTGATGTCGGGCTCGGAGACGATCTCGATAAGCGGAACGCCGCCGCGGTTATAGTCGACATAGGTGTCGCCGTGCTGATGGATGAGCTTTCCGGCGTCCTCCTCGATGTGGATGTGATGCAGACGTATCTTTCTGCCGTTTGACAGCTCGATGTAGCCGCCGATGATCAGCGGAGCGTAGAGCTGGCTGATCTGATATGCCTTAGCCAGATCGGGATAGCAGTAGTTTTTTCTGTCCATCTTGGCGACTTCGGCGATCTTTCCGTGGACCGCAAGCCCCGCCTTTATCGCGAAGCGTACCACCTCGCGGTTGAGCACGGGAAGCGTACCGGGAAGTCCGATGCAAACCGGGCAGCAATGGGTGTTGGGCTCGCCGCCGAACTGAGTGGTGCAGCCGCAGAAAATCTTTGTCTTTGTTGACAACTCGATGTGGGTCTCAAAACCCGAAACCAATTCGTATTTCACAGCTTTACACCCCACTTTGTATCCTTGAATTTTTCGGGAGCCGCCTGCTGATATTTATAAGCGGCGTTGAGGATCGTCGCCTCGCCGAAGCTCTTGCCGATAAGCTGCATTCCGATGGGCATTCCCTTTGCGTTGAAGCCGCAGGGAACGGACACACCGGGAAGTCCCGCGATGTTCACGGGGACGGTGCAGATGTCGGTAAGGTAGGTCTCTATCGGGTCGCTGACGGCGTGACCCTTTTCAAACGCGGTCATCGGCACGGTGGGCGCCAGAATGACGTCGCAGTTTTCAAACGCGTTGTTGAACGCGCGGATTATCGTGCCGCGCAGGTCGGTAGCCTTTTTATAATACGCGTCGTAGTAGCCCGCGGAAAGCACATAGGTGCCCAGCAGTATCCTTCTCTTGACCTCTTCGCCGAAGCCCTCGCTGCGGGTGCGGCAGATCATATCGTGAGTGCCGTTGTAGTGAGCGGTCTTGTAGCCGTAGCGGATACCGTCGTAACGTCCGAGGTTCGATGAAGCCTCGGCGCAGGCTATGATATAGTAAACGGGAAGCGCGAATTTAAGCACGGGCAAGTCGAAATAGACGATCTCGGCGCCCAGGCTCTCGTAGACCTTTGCCGCCGCGAGCACGGCTTCCTTGACGTCGTCGCGGACTCCGTCGATATACTCGCGCGCGATGCCGATCTTCAGCCCCTTGATGTCGTTGTCGAGCTTGGAATAAGTGTCCTCCTTCGCTCCGAGCGAGGTTGAGTCGCGCTTATCGGGCTTTGCGATAGCGTCGAACACCAGAGCGGCGTCCTCAACGCTTTTGGTGATGGGACCAATCTGGTCGAGCGAGCTGCCGTAGGCGATAAGTCCGTAACGCGAAACAGCGCCGTAGGTGGGCTTTAAGCCGACAACTCCGCAGAAGGACGCAGGCTGACGGATAGAGCCGCCCGTATCGCTGCCGAGGGTGTATGCCGCGAGATTGCCGCCGACCGCGCTTGCCGAACCGCCCGAGCTTCCGCCCGCGACATGGTCAATATCGACCGGGTTTGCGGCGCCGCCGAAATATGAAGTCTCGCAGGATGAACCCATCGCGAACTCGTCCATATTGGTCTTGCCGAGCATGACGGCGTTCTGAGCCTTGAGCAGCTCCCACACCGCCGCGTCGTAGATCGGCTTATAGCCGGTGAGTATTTTGGAGCAGCAGGTGGTCAGCACTCCTTTGGTGGACATATTGTCCTTGAGCGCCATCGGAACGCCCTCGAGCAGTCCGATGCTCTCCCCTGCCGCGATTTTTTTATCGACCGCCTCGGCGGTTTTGAGCGCCTCGTCGCCCGTTACGCAGACATAGGCGTTGAGCGCGGTGTTGTCGCTCTCGATCCCGCGCAGGTAGCTTTCGGTCAGCTCCTTGCAGGAGACCTGCTTGGAAGTAAGCATTTCGTGTATTTTAGAAATCGTTCCCATATCGCGCCTCACTCTCTGTTTCTGACCAGGAAATGGTCTTCCGCCTGTTCGGGCGCGTTTTTGAGGATCTCCTCGCTCGGGTATGACGGCACGACCTCGTCCTCGCGGAACACGTTGGAAAGGTTGTTGATATTGTCAAATCCGCCGTCGCTTGCGGGAGCCGCGGCAATGGCGTCGGCAAAGTCGATTATCTCCTGCATAGACTTTGTCAGCCCGTCAAGCTCCTCCTCGGGTACAAAAAGCTTTGAAAGCAAAGCGATGTTTTCAACATCTTCTCTTGTTACCATAATATCACCTCTGTCGGGTTTTTAAAGTATCCATATCATTATACACTATTTTATGCGTGGTTTCAAGTGGAAAGTTGCAAATGTCAAGTGCAAAGTGCAAGGTGCAAAGTGTAAAGTTTTGGTCGTGAAGAAAGCTTTGTTTTTGCACGACGTACAGCACCCGATCGAATTTATATTACTGCGGTCGGGAACTATAGGTTTCCGCAAAACAATTCTGTCTGCCCGACCTTCACTTTGAACTTTTCACTTTGAACTTTCAACTATAAAAAGCGCTTCGCAAATGCGAAACGCTTTTTAACATAAGTTATCTAAGCTTAACATGCACTTCTCTGAGCTGCTGTTCGGTGACTTCTCCGGGAGCGCCGAGGAGCACATCCTGGGCGTTGGAGTTCATCGGGAAGGCGATTACCTCGCGGATGTTTTCCTCGTCCGTGAGCAGCATTAGCATTCTGTCCACGCCGGGAGCCATACCCGCGTGAGGCGGTGCGCCGTACTGGAAGGCGGTGTAGAGCGCGGAGAACTTCGCCTTGAGGTCGTCCTCGGAATATCCCGCCATATCAAAGGCTTTTTTCATGATCTCGATGTCGTGGTTACGAACAGCGCCGGAAGAGAGCTCTACGCCGTTGCAGACGATGTCGTACTGATAGGCGAGGATCGTTTCGGGATCCTGATTGAGCAGCGCGTCAAGACCGCCCTGAGGCATCGAGAACGGATTGTGCGTGAAGATGATCTTGCCGTCCTCGTCGCGTTCGAACATCGGGAAATCGACGATGAAGCACATTTCAAAGCGGCTTTTGTCAACAAGACCGAGCCTTTCGGCGACTTCGGTGCGGATCTGTCCCGCGAGCTTGGGAGCTTCAACGGCGGTGTCGGCGATAAAGTATATAACGTCGCCGGATTTGGAGCCGTTTCTCTTGATGAGCTCCTCGCGGTCGCCGGGTTTCAGGAACTTGTCGATAGGGCCGTCAAAGCTGAGGTCGTCCTCGACTTTGACATAGCCGAGACCCTTCATACCGATGGAAAGCGCGAACTCCTCCATGCGCTTGAACCACTTTTTGCTCTGCGCCGCGGCGTTGGGAACATTGATGGAACGCACGCACTTTTTGCGGAAGGGCGCGAAGTCGGTCTCCTCAAACATATCGCTGATCTCGACGATCTCGAGCGGGTTGCGAAGGTCGGGCTTGTCGGTACCGTATCTGAGCATAGCCTCGGCAAACGGGATGCGCCTGAACGGAGGCTTTGATACTTCTTTGTCGGTGAATTTTACGAAGGTTTCGTAGAGCACCTGCTCGGCGATCTCGAAAACGTCCTCCTGAGTGGCGAACGCCATTTCAAAATCGAGCTGATAGAACTCACCCGGCGAACGGTCGGCGCGTGCGTCCTCGTCGCGGAAGCAGGGAGCTATCTGAAAATATTTGTCGAAGCCCGAAACCATAAGCAGCTGCTTGAAGATCTGCGGAGCCTGCGGCAGCGCGTAGAACTTGCCCTTGTGCTTGCGGCTGGGGATAAGATAGTCGCGCGCGCCCTCGGGCGAAGAGCTGGAGAGGATCGGGGTGTTGATCTCGGTGAAGCCGAGCTCGTTCATCTTCTCGCGCAGGAATGTGATGACCTGCGAGCGGAGCATGATGTTGTTGTGCACCTTGGGGTTTCTCAGATCGAGGAAACGGTATTTAAGACGAACGTCCTCGCCGGTGTTCGTCGAAGTCGGCACCTCGAACGGAAGCACGTTTTTGCATTTGCCGAGCACGGTGATGTCGTCGGTGTGGACCTCGACATATCCGGTGGCGATCTTTTTATTGATAGTGTCCTCGTCGCGCTTAACGACAACGCCGCCGAGGGTCACGGTGCATTCCTTATTGATATTTTTCAGCAGCTCGTCGTCGTGGACTACGACCTGCAAAACGCCGTATTGGTCGCGGATGTCAAGAAACATAACGCCGCCGTGGTCGCGGATGTTTTCCACCCAGCCCGCCACGCGGACCTGCTGACCGATATTTTCTTCTCTGAGTTCGCCGCAAGTTACGGTGCGGTACTTGTTAGCCTTTATCATCAAAACTGTCCTTTCACAGATATTTTGCCTATTCCAAATGATTATATCACAAAAGATCGGTACAATCAATAGTTTTTTTCAGCCGGCAGTTGTCAGTTGTCTGTTGTCGGTATTTCGCATATCGGCGCGAAGCTACCTGAAACTGACTACTGACTACTGACTACTGACTGCCGGATCACTCCACGCTCTTCAAGCTCTCAACCATACTCACCTTGCGGATCTTTACGCTCATAAGCGCGTTGACGAGCAGCGAGAACAGCAGCGTCAGCCCCGAGGCGAACAGGAAGGTCGAAAGGTAAATATCCCTGCCGAACATAACGTTGTCCACCTCGACCGTGCGGATTATGAAGCCCGAAAGCAGAACGCCAAGCCCCAGCCCCGCGGCTATGCCCAAAATCGTCAGGATAATATTTTCGATGTATATATAGCGCGAGGTCTCGCGGTTGTAGAAGCCCAGCACCTTGAACGTCGCGATCTCGCGCTGACGTTCGGCGAGGTTGATGTTCGTCAGATTGTAGAGCACCACGAACGCAAGCGCCGCAGCGCACGTGATCATGACAACTACGACCATATCGAGCGAGTTGAGCATATTGCGGAAGTCGTCGACATTTTCACCCATAAACGACACCGCCGTTACCCTTTCGTCCGTGAGCATTTCAGTGCTGAACTTTTCAGCTGTCTCATCGGTTTTGTCGCAGAGGCGAACCTCGTAGAAGTTGTATTTTACGTCTTTTCCGAAAAGCGAACGGTAGCACTCGGGCGTCATAAACACATAGTTGAAGATATACTGCTCATAGATTCCGCCAACCTTGATTTTTGCGTTTGCGTCGTCGGCAGAAACCTCTATCGTGTCGCCCACGGAAATGCCGAAGTCGGAGGCGAGCTTTTCGTTTATCATAACGCTGTCATCGGTCAGAGTCAGCGGAGTTTTGTCTTTGCGGGTGTGAAGCGAAACAAGCTCCTCAAAATCCCCGACGTTTGAGGGAACGGAGATATAAGTCGATTCCTTCGTCGATTTGCCGCCGAATTTTACCGTTGTCTCCTCCTGAAGCGCAGGCATCGACGCGCTGACGGTGTTTGTTTTTTTCGCCAGGTCGTCAAGATACTTCAGCTCCCCTGCGCTGCCGCTCTTGCGCGGGATGACCGCCGCGTCGTATTTGAATATCTCGCCGAACTGCTCCTTTGTGAGCGGCTCAAAGCTGTTCATCAGTCCGAACGCCGCCACGATCAGCGCGGTGCAGCCCGCGACGCCGATGACCGTCATACACAGCCTGACCTTGTATCGGAACAGGTTGCGCGCGGTGAGCTTTGCCGTAAAGCCCAAATGCTTCCAAAGCGGAGTGATGTGTTCAAGCAAAATGCGCCTGCCGGGCTTCGGCGCCTTTGGACGCATAGCCTGAGCCGGCTTTGATTTCAGCGACTTGGCGCATACTATCACGGACACCGCCGCCGTGCAAACTACCGCCGCCAGCGTTCCGATAACGACCGACGGGATATGGATTATCAGATCTATATCGCCGATATAGAACATTATTTTATACGCGTTGTAAATGATGAACGGCAGAGTCATAACACCGATAGCGACGCCGATCACACTGCCCGACACCGCGGCTATCATCGAATACAGAACATATTTTAAGATTATCGAACCGCTGCCGTAGCCGAGCGCCTTCAAGGTCGCGATCTCGGTCCGCTTCTCCTCGATTAGTCTTGTCATCGTGGTCACGCAGACGAGCACCGCAACAAGCAGGAAAAACAGCGGGAACACGGAAGCCACCGCGTCGAGCCTGTCGGCATTCTGAGAATATGTGGCGTAGCCGGGATTGTCGTCCCGATTGAAAACATACCAGGTCGAGGTCAGACCTTCAAGCTGCTTCAAGCCGTCCTCGCCCGACTTCAGTTCCTTTTCCATTTCGGCGAACGCTTCGTCCGCCTGAGTCTTGCCGCTGTCATACTGAGCGCGTGCGTCGTCAAGCTCCGCTTTGCCGTTTTTCTTTTGCTCCTCAAGCTCCGCCTTGCCGCTTTCAAGCTGTTCCTTTGCCGCGTCAAGCTGCATTCTGCCTGTAAAAAGCTTTTGCTGACCGGTCACACTTTGAACATAAAATTCACTTTTGCCCGCGGCAAGCTGAGCGTTGCCCGAAAATATCTGCAAAATGGCTTCTCCGAGCTTTGCGCTGCCTATGGCGTCGGTAAGTGTCATTTTTATCTGAGCCGACGGATCGGAATCTTCGCCGTTTTCCATAGCCTGCTTTTGACTGTCGACTTCATTTTGAAGCGCAGCCTTGCCGCTGTCGTACTGTTCGCGGGCGGATCCAAGCTGCTGCTCGCCCTGCGCTATCTGCTGCTGTCCCAGGGAAATACCCTCATCATACGCGGCCTGTCCTTCCTCAAGAGCGGCTTCACCGCTGTCTATCTGCTCCTGTGCCGCGTCGAGCAGAGCCTGTGCCTCGGCGATCTTTGATTCATACTCTTCCTCCCCCGCTTCGATTGCGGCGAGCGCGGAATCAAGCTGAGCGTTCACACCGTTTTTTATTCCCGTGCACATTCCGCGCGCAACGGCAAGGTCAGCCCTCGATTTCGGGATGACCTCGGTCACAAATGCCGATTCGCGTTCCTTTGAAAGCTTTTCAAGCGATGACTGCATCGCCTCGGTTTTTTCCTTGTATTCATCGGAAAACGCCGAGACCTTGTCGGAGTAGTCCGCCTTGACATACAGCTCTGTGTACCGCGAAGCCTTGAAATCCTTTGCGGTGATGTACATATATTCGTCGATTTTTCCGTCGCCGATGTTCGTGATGCCGCGCTGATAGGAAATATACAGCGGAGACTCCGCCTTGCCTACGATCGTAAACTCCGATTTGTTCAGCAGATCCGACAGCTCGCTGTCGCCCGCAGCCGGCGCAAATTTTATTTTTGAACCTATTTTATGGCGCGAATTAGCAAACGCAATGCTTTCGGTCAGGATCTCGCCGCTCTTTTTCGGAGCGCGTCCCTGATTGACCGTCAGGTTGTTGAGCGAACGGTTTTCTTCGTAAGCCTCCGGCACGGCAATAACGCGCACCACATCGCTTCCGCTGTCGGCAGAGGTCATCACGTCGCAAAAGTACGAAGGCATAACGCTCTGAACACCGTCAAGAGAAGCCACCGCCTCGATATCCTCGTCGGCAAAGCCCACGGTGGAAATAAGGCGGAAATCCATAAGGCGGCTATCGCGGTAATAGTGCTCCGCGAGGTTATACATTGACGGGCTTGTAGCCTTTATGCCCGAGAAAAAGCCGACGCCGATCGCGATTATAGCCATAATGGAAAAGAACCGCGCTTTTGTGTTCGCGATCTCACGAAAAGTATTTTTCATCAAAGCCTTTGTCAATGTATTCACCACCCTTCGTACAGAGTTGAGAGTTGAGAATTGAGAATTGAGAATTAAGAATTGAGAATTAAACTTTCAACTCTAAACTCTTAACTCTAAATACTACCACTCTATCTCATCCACCGATTTGGGATGATCGTTGTATTCGTCGCGGACGATCTTGCCGCTTTTCATTTCGATTATATGATCCGCCATCGGCGTTATGGCGCTGTTGTGCGTGATAAGCACCACGGTCATTTTTTCGCGGCGGCAGGTCTCCTGAAGCAAAGCGAGGATCTGACGTCCGGTGTTATAGTCGAGAGCGCCGGTCGGCTCGTCGCAGAGCAGAAGCGCCGGCTTTTTGGCAAGCGCGCGTGCAATTGAAACCCTCTGCTGCTCGCCGCCCGAAAGCTGCGCCGGAAAATTATCCTTGCGCTCCAGCAGTCCCACACTGTCGAGCGCGACTTCGCTGTCGAGCGGATCGCGGCATATCTGAGCCGCAAGCTCGACATTCTCTTTTGCAGTGAGATTATGGACCAAATTGTAAAACTGGAACACAAAGCCGATGTCGTAACGACGGTATTCGATAAGCTTTTTGTCGGAGTATTTTCCTATATCGCTGCCGCGCACGAGTATCTCGCCCTCGGTGACGCTGTCCATTCCGCCCAAAAGATTGAGCACCGTGGTTTTGCCCGCGCCCGAAGCGCCGACCACCACGGCGAACTCCCCTTCTTCCACATTGAAGGAGATACCGTCGACCGCGTTGATGATGACCTCGCCCATCTTGTAGCGTTTATAAACATTATGAAATTCAACTAAGCTCATATTTTACCTCCTGAATCAGGTGACATAAGCTGACAACTGACGACTGAGCCGGATAATTGATGTAGGGGCGTGCATTGCACGCCCGCTGTCTTAGAACGGGTCTTTTTCGGGCGACCGATGGTCGCCCCTACAACGTTTGGACAAACTCCTGCATAATTACGAATTAGTATGTTCTCTCACAAATTTCGTTTATTTTCTCTCGGAGAATTAAAAAGTCGTTGAACGCGTCGGGTTTCCTGCGCGGGTCGCGCAGGATAGCCGCAGGATGCAGCATCGCCATCATCAGAACACCGTTTTTCTCGATGAACTGACCGTGCTCTTTGGTGATCTTGATGTCGGGCTTTATTATCCGCGCGGCGGCTATCCTGCCCAGACATACGATGATCTTCGGGCGGATAAGCCTGACCTGCGCGCGCAGCCAGTCGATGCACATTTCCTGCTCCTCGGGCTTGGGGTCGCGGTTTTGCGGAGGACGGCACTTGACGATGTTTGCGATATAGATATTTTTGTTTCTGTTGAGATCGACCGCGGCAAGCATTTTATCGAGCAGCTTGCCGGCTCTCCCTACAAACGGCTCGCCCTGCAGGTCCTCGTTTTCGCCGGGGCCTTCGCCTATAAACATAACCTCGGCTTCGGGCGAACCTACGCCCACAACAACGTTGTGACGCGTTTCGCAAAGTCCGCATTTCTGACATTCGGCGCACGCCTGTTTAAGCTCTTCCCAGTTTTGATACATCGTAAAACCCCTTTTCGAAATTTATGGTTGAAAAATCCGATTATTCGTAGTAGAATAAAGATAATGAAGTATTTCAGAATAATCTAAAAGAATGGTGGTATAATTATGAAAATCATGGTAGAAACCTCCGCGCATCACGTTCACGTTTGCAGAGCAACGCTTGACGTTCTTTACGGCGAGGGTTATCAGCTCACTAACAAAAAGGATCTTTCTCAGCCCGGTCAGTTCGCCTGCTTTGAAAAGGTCACCGTAGTCGGTCCCAGAGGCGAAATGACAATGTCTATCCTCGGTCCCGAAAGACCCGAGGATCAGGTTGAAGTTTCCCTGACCGACGCAAGAAAGCTCGGATTAGTTGCTCCCGTAAGAGAGTCCGGCAACGTTGCGGGAACTCCCGGCTGCAAGCTCGTAGGACCCAACGGCGAAGTCGAGATCGCGCAGGGCGTTATCGCGGCTCAGCGCCACATCCACTTCGACCCCAAGACCGCCGAGGAAAACGGCTTTAAAGACAAGCAGATCGTTTCCGTAAAAGTCGGCGAAGACACCGGCAGATCGACCGTATTCGGCGACGTTGTCGTAAGAGTAAGCCCGAAATACGCACCCGCAATGCACATCGACACCGACGAAAGCAACGCGGCAGGCCTTGCCGGCACGGTAGACGGGGAAATCTTAGTCTAATTCGGAATTCGGAATTCGGAATGCGGAATTATGAATTACGATAACACGATCGTTGTGAAAAGCAAGGATTTTGCATTAAGGATAATTCGGCTTTACAAGTATT
>CACXGW010000156.1 GCA_902767325.1 uncultured Ruminococcus sp. | reverse complement strand
TAACGTGAAGTATACAGAGTAAATGAAGTTGCTCCGCAATGAAGTGTGCTTCGCACATTATCTTGGAACAATTAACTTCATTTTCGACAGAATACTTCATTATTGCCGAAGGCAATTACTTCATTTGCCGCTTGCGGCAAATTTCATTGTCTATTTTCTTCCATGCTCCTTGAGCGCGCGTTCGATGTCGCGCTTGGCTGTGCGCTTTGCCATATCCTCGCGCTTGTCATAGAGCTTTTTACCTCTGCACAACCCGACCTGCAGCTTGACGCGGCTGTCTTTGAAATACAGGCTTATCGGGATGAGAGAATAGCCCGTTTGCTTTACCACGCCGTAGAGGCGGTTGATCTCTTTTTTATGCATAAGGAGTCTGCGCACGCGCATGGGATCGCGGTTGAAGATATTTCCCTGCTCATAGGGGGAAATGTGCATACCGTTCACAAAAATTTCGCCCTCGACTATGGAACACCAGCTGTCCTTGAGGTTTACCCTGCCCTGACGGATAGATTTGACCTCGGTTCCGAACAGCTCGATGCCCGCCTCGTAGGTTTCGTCGATGAAATAATCGTGGCGCGCCTTTTTATTCTGCGCGATGGTTTTCAGTGAAGCCATTATATTTCATTCCTGCCTTCCAATGCCTTCGCAAGCGTGTACTCGTCCGCGTATTCCAGGTCTCCGCCGACCGGGATACCGTAAGCAAGGCGTGTGACCTTGACGCCCATAGGCTTTAACAGCTTTGAAATGTACATCGCCGTGGCGTCGCCCTCGACCGTGGGATTTGTCGCCATGATGACCTCGCTCACGCTGTCGTTTCCGAGCCGAGCGAGCAGCTGCTTTATGGTGAGATTGTCGGGACCGACGTCGTTGAGCGGAGAGATAGCGCCGTGCAAAACGTGATAAACTCCCTTGAACTCGTGGGTGTTTTCCACCGCGGCGGCGTCGCGCGGGGTTTCAACCACGCAGATAACGCCGTGGTCGCGCGCGGGGCTTTTGCACACGGGACACAGCTCGCTGTCGGTAAGATTGCAGCAGCGGCTGCAATAGCGGATCTTTTCATGAGCGTCGGTGACAGCCTTCGCCAAAGCCTCCGCCTCTGTTTTTGACAGATTCAATACATAATATGCAAGGCGCTGGGCGGTTTTATGACCGATGCCCGGCATTTTTTCAAACTGGTCAACCAGGTTTTCCAGCGGCGCTGCCTGATACTGCGCCATGACTAAAACATTCCCGGGATATTGAGTCCGCCGGAGATCGACTCCATCGTGTCCTCTTTATCCTTCGCGGCGGTTCTGAGAGCCTCGTTGACTGCCGCCATAACCAGGTCGGAGAGCATTTCAACGTCGTCGGGATCAACGACCTCTGGCTCGATATCGACCTTTGTAAGCTCCATTTTGCCGGTAACGGTGACCTTTACGGCTCCGCCGCCCGCGGCAGCTTCATATTCCTTGACTTCGAGCTCGGCAGTCGCCGCCGCCATATCGTCCTGGATCTTCTGAGCCTGGCGAGCCAGCTGCTGGATGTTGTTGGCGCCGCCGCCACCGTAGCCCTTGGGCAATCTTGCTTTCATATTTATTCATCCTTTCAGGTTTGTTTTATTATTTTTTATCTTCCGTATCATCGGAATGAAGCGACCAGCCTCTGACGCTTTTCAGCGCGTTGGAAATAGCCGTGGACGACACTCCCTTGGTGTATGGGAAATAGACGATCTTGATGCCGTTTTCCTCAAACTCGCGTTCGTATTCCTTCCACTTGTCCGTGGCGTACCAGTCGTCGCCGACAAACAGCACCTTTGCCCCCAGCTTTTTGCAGGCGGAAAGCTTGTCCATATCATACTGCGGAACAGCCGCGTCAACGTACTTGATGCTGCGCACGATCTCTATTCTGTCCTCAAATGGGATCATCGGGCGCTTGCCCTTGTATTCCACAAGCTCGTCGACCGTAACGCCGACCACAAGCTTGTCGCACATTCCCTTTGCGTTTTTAAGTAAATTCAGGTGACCGATATGAAACAAATCATATACGCCTGTTGTATAACCGATAACCATATTTGTTCCTCTAACTTTCCTCAACCGTTATGCCGCCGTCGGCAAGCGCCTGCCTGAACGCCAACATCGGGTCCTCTTTTTTCTGTTCCTGCTCGGGACGCTTATACGGACCGAGATTGAAAACCTTTCCCGAGACCGAGCGGATAACGTCGCGGATCTCTTCCCTGCGCTGCCTGTTGCGCAGCAGCTCAAACGCCATTTCGTTGCTTGTGTCGATCAAAAGATAGCTGCCGCTCTCATATGCCGAAGAGCCGACAAACGCCGCGGAGATCGAGCGTGAAATAGGCTTCATTCCCTCTATCACCTCAACCCACTGGGTGAACGGCTTTGCGTTGCGGTAAAGCTCATCAAGACTGTTTGACTCGGGAGCCGGTTTTTCAGGATTTTCAGGCTTTTCAGGCTTTTCGGTTTTTTCGATATTTTCGGGTTTTTCCGTATCAACGGATTTTTCCGTTTTTTCGGGTTCCTCCGGTTTTTTGACCGGTTCGGGTTTTTCGGGCTCTTTCGGAGTCTCGGTCTTTACTTCCTCAGGCTCCGGTTTTTCCGGAATGGTACGCTGAGAAAGAGCTCCGCGCCTGACTGCCTGTTCAAGAGCTGTCAATCTTGCCGCGACAGCCTCGTTTGTGCCGTCAAGCTCGGGAGAGGACAGCTTTACAAGCGCCATCTCAAGCTCGGTGCGGTCGCCCGTTCCGTGACCCATACGCTGGAACGCGCGTGAGAGCACATCCATATAATAGACGATGTCGGCAAGCGACAGATAGTCGCTCTGGGTTTGCGCCTGTTCAAATTCGTCGTCGGACATCACGAGAATGTCGCGGGGATTCCTGACGGATTTGATCAGCATCAGCGCGCGGAAATGAGCGATTAGCTCGTCGCACAGCCGCGCCATATCCTTAGACTCACCGTAAAGGCGGTCGATGCACGACATAGCCTTGGCGGTGTTTTTGTTGATTATGCAAACGGCAAGCTCGTTTAAGTATGCCTTGTCGGCAAGTCCTGCTGCCTGCCGCACGACCGCGTCGTTTATATCATCGCTGACTGCGATGCAGCGGTCGAGCAGAGAGAGCGCGTCACGCAGTGCGCCGTCGGCAACGCCCGCTATGAGCATTGCGGCGCTGTCGGAGAGCTTTACATTCTCCTGCGACGCGACAAAGAGCACTCTGTCGGCGATCTCGCGCGGCGGTATCCTGTGAAAATCGAACCGCTGGCAGCGCGAAAGGATCGTCTGCGGGAGCTTGTGGACCTCGGTGGTGGCGAGGATGAAGATCACGTGCTCGGGCGGCTCTTCAAGAGTTTTGAGCAGCGCGTTGAACGCCTCGGTGGTGAGCATATGCACCTCGTCGACGATATATACGCGGTAGCGCGCGCGGTTCGGCTTGAACTGAACCTCGTCGATGATGTCGCGGATATTTTCGATCCTGCGGTTGGAAGCGGCGTCCATCTCAACAACGTCGAGAATGCTTCCGTTTTCTATGCCGCGGCAGATCTCACACTCGCCGCAGGGATTTCCTCCCTTAGGGTCAAGGCAGTTGACCGCCTTTGCGAGTATTTTTGCGCAGGTGGTTTTGCCCGTGCCTCGCGAACCCGTGAAAAGATAAGCGTGACCCTGACGGTTTTCCTTTATTTCATTTTTTAAAGTGGCGGTTATATGCTGCTGACCCGAAACATCATCAAAGGTCTGCGGCCGCCATTTGCGGTAAAGCACCTGATACAAAAAATCCACCTCCGCGTTAAGTAAGCACTGATTAATTCGGGTATACAAATCGCGCCGTCAGGTTTTTCGTCAGGGTGCACAAATAAATTGAGGTAAGGCTGACGCCTTGCCGAGGTTTTTTGAGCAGCTTGACGGAAAAGATGCAAGCAAGTTGCTTGCCC
>CACXGW010000155.1 GCA_902767325.1 uncultured Ruminococcus sp. | reverse complement strand
TACCGCTCTAAAAAGCAAGCTGATCGACGCCGCAATCCAAGGCAAACTGACCGAACAACTCCCCGAGGACGGCACCGCCGAAGAACTCTATCAACAGATACAGGAAGAAAAGCAAAAACTAATCAAAGAGGGAAAAATCAAAAAGCAAAAACCTCTCCCCGAAATCTCCGATGAAGAAATCCCGTTTGATATTCCGAAGAATTGGAAGTGGATCAGGTTGAACGAAATTGGTGTTTATAGCGGAGGAAAAACACCTTCTATGGCAATTGATGATTATTGGAAAAATGGTAGTATTCTTTGGGTGACATCTAAGGATATGAAGAGAAAATACATTAGTTCTACCGGAATGAGAATAACTGAAAAAGCTTCTCAAGAACTGACTGTATACCCCAAAGGAACTATTATTTTTGTGGTTCGTAGCGGTATACTAAGACGTTTATTCCCAGTTGCTATTTTAGAAACAAATGGTACGATTAATCAAGACCTTAAAGCTTTACAACTTTATTTACCTCAAATGTGTGAATACGTTTACTATATGCTTAAGGGACTGGAACCTACAATTCTTTTTAAATATACAAAAGATGGAACTACAGTAAATAATATAATATTTAATGAATTACTTGCAATGACAATACCACTTCCACCCCTCGCCGAGCAAAAACGCATCGTCCAAAAACTCGACGAAATCCTGCCAATTTGTGAAAAGCTGAAATGAGAGCGATAATGTCTGTCACATCACCGATTGATTTTTGATAAATCTGGTATAATGTGAAAACAGGTTTATCGGATCGCATCCTTCATTTCTTTGACGTATGCGCCGATATGCTTCGGAGCGTCCTTGCCGTATTTGGCGAGCAGCTTGATGATCGCGGAGCCGACGATCGCACCGTCGCTCAGATCAGCCATTTTCTTTGCCTGTTCGGGAGTAGAGATTCCGAAGCCGATAGCGCAGGGAACATCCGTATTCTGACGGATGATATTGACTATGGAACCGAGATCGGTGTTGATCTCGCTGCGTACACCCGTAACGCCGAGGCTCGATACGATATAGATGAAGCCGTCCGCTTCCTTGGCGATCATACCGATGCGGTTCTCGGAGGTAGGCGCGATAAGCGATATCAGGTCGACGCCGTACTGACGGCACAACGGCAGGAACTCGTCCTTTTCCTCATAAGGGATGTCGGGCAGGATAAGTCCGTCGATACCGGCCTCAGCGCAGGTTGAGATAAAACGCTCGGCGCCGTAGGAAAACACAACGTTAGCGTAGGTCATAAAGACCATCGGTACGGTGACGTCCGTTCTGAGCTCGCGTACCAGATCGAATATCTTATCGGTCTTAACTCCGCCACTCAAAGCGCGGATATTCGCCGCCTGTATCACGGGTCCCTCTGCAGTAGGATCGGAGAAGGGAATACCGAGCTCGATAAGGTCTGCGCCGTTTTTGGCAGCCGCTCTTACAGCCGCCGCAGTGGTCGCTAAATCGGGATCGCCGCAGGTGATGAACGGTATGAACGCTTTGCCGTTTTGAAACGCGTTTTTTATCTTACTCATAGATATCCTCCCCTCTGTAACGCGCGATCGCCGCGCAGTCTTTGTCGCCTCTGCCGGAAAGATTGATAACGATTATTTGGTCTTTTCTCATAGCCGGCGCAATCTTCATTGCGTGCGCCACAGCGTGAGACGACTCGATCGCGGGAATTACGCCCTCGGTTTTAGAGAGGTATTCAAACGCCTGCACTGCTTCTTCATCGGTGACAGCCACATATTCTGCTCTGCCGATATCGTGCAGATGAGCGTGCTCGGGTCCGACACCGGGGTAATCGAGCCCTGCCGAGATAGAATATACAGGCGCGATCTGACCGTCTTCGTCCTGGCAGAAGTACGATTTCATACCGTGGAAGATTCCGAGCCTTCCGGTGTTGATCGTCGCGGCGGTCTCGAAGGTGTCGATACCTCTGCCCGCTGCTTCACATCCGATCAGCCGCACGTCTTTATCACCGATAAAGTGGTAAAAGCTGCCTATCGCGTTCGAACCGCCTCCCACGCACGCGATCACCGCGTCGGGGAGCCTGCCTTCTTTTTCAAGCATCTGTTCCTTTATCTCCTTTGAGATCACAGCCTGAAAATCGCGTACGATTGTTGGGAAGGGATGGGGCCCCATAACCGATCCGAGACAGTAGTGGGTATCCGCGATGCGTGACGTCCACTCGCGCATCGCCTCGCTGACAGCGTCCTTTAGGGTAGCCGTGCCGCTCTTTACGGGAATGACTTCAGAGCCGAGCAGACGCATACGGTACACGTTCAGCGCCTGGCGCTTGGTGTCTTCTTCTCCCATAAACACCACACATTCCATACCCATCAGGGCTGCCGCGGTGGCTGTGGCGACGCCGTGCTGACCCGCGCCTGTTTCGGCGATCAGACGGGTCTTGCCCATCTTTTGGGCGAGCAGAGCCTGACCTAAAACATTGTTGATCTTGTGCGCGCCTGTGTGGTTAAGATCCTCTCGCTTGAGGTATATCTTGGCGCCGCCGAGATCCTCGGTCATCTTTTTTGCGTAGTACAGTCTTGACGGTCTGCCCGCGTAATCGTTGAACAGCGCGGACAGCTCGCGGTTGAATCCGGGATCGTTTTTATAGTAGTTGTACGCTTCTTCAAGCTCGATCACGGCGTTCATCAGGGTTTCGGGAATATACTGCCCGCCGTGTATGCCGAAGCGTCCGTTTTTATTTGTCATCCTTGATCTCCCTTTCTGACAGCGCTCACAAACGCTGTCATTTTTTCTGCGTCCTTAAAGCCGTCTGTTTCAATACCCGTGCTTACGTCTACGGCGTAAGGCTTAAGGCTCACCACCGCGTCGGCGGCGTTGTTTGGGTTCAATCCTCCTGCGAGGAAGTACGGTCTTTTGATATCCTTGAGCAGAGTCCAGTCAAACGCCTTTCCGCTTCCTTTGCCGCCGTCGAGCAGAATGTAGTCGGCGGTGCTTTCTTCGGCGCGCTTAACGTCGTCGATGCTGTTGATGATGAACGCCTTAATTATCGGCTTATCGGTGATGGTGCGGAGCTTGGCGATATATTCCTCGTCCTCGCTGCCGTGAAGCTGAACCATATCCACTATGCCGAGGTTCATTAGCGCGCCGACCATATCAAGGTCATCGTCGAGAAATACGCCGACCGACTTGGTGTCGGCATTCAGCTTGCTTTTGAGCTCAGCGGCTTTAAGGTGAGTGACGCGCCGCTTGCTCTTTTGGGCAAACACAAATCCTATGAAGTCCGGTTTAAGTTGATTTGCCGTTTCAATATCCTCCATACGCGACAGTCCGCACAGTTTTATCTTTGTCATAATATACCCCTCAGTTCGTTCAGTTTTTCTTTTTTATCGGGAGCCTTCATCAGCGTTTCGCCGATCAATACCGCTTCCGCTCCCGCTTTTCTCAGTCTTTCGATGTCTTCTGCGGTTTTTACTCCGCTTTCGGAAACAAACAATACGTCGCGCGGTATTAGTTCTCTAAGACGGAGGCTGTTGTCCGTGTCTACGGAAAAGTCCTTCAGGTTACGGTTGTTTACGCCGATTATCCTTGCGCCCGCGTCAAGCGCCGCGCGAACCTCCGCTTCGTTATGAGCTTCGACCAGAGCAGAGAAGCCGAGCTCATCGCAAATGCCGATATACTCTTTGAGCTGTTCGCGGGTCAAAATAGCCGTGATCAGCAGTACAGCCGACGCGCCCATCAGCTTAGCCTCATATATCATATACTCATCTACGGTGAAATCCTTGCGCAGACATGGGATTGACACGTTCTGCGCGATCTCTCTAAGGTAATCACCGCTGCCGAGGAACCACTTAGGTTCTGTCAGCACTGAGATACAGTCCGCGCCTGCCGCTTCATATTCCTTCGCGATTTGAAGATACGGGAAGTCGGGAGCAATCATCCCCTTTGAGGGCGACGCCTTTTTGCACTCGCAGATAAAGGCGATATCGTTTTTTCTAAGCGCTTTTTCAAAGGAGAAATCACCCTTCGGAAGCGCCGCAGCATTGCGTTTTATTTCTTTTATGGAAATATTGTTCTTTGCCTCCGCTACTCTTTGGCGGGCGTGTTCGGCAAGTTGATCTAAAATATTCATAGCTCACGCCTCTGCACGGTTGCTGACCACGATAAGCTTTTCGAGTGTTTCAAGCGCCTTGCCCGAGTCGATCAGCTCAGCCGCCAGTTTAATGCCATCCTTGATGCTGTCAGCCTTGCCGCCGATATACAGCGCCGCGCCAGCGTTAAGCAGAGTCGCGTTGCGTTTATGACCCTGCTTGCCCGCGAGGATGTCGCGGGTGATCTGCGCATTCTCGGCGGGGGAGCCGCCCTTCAAATCGTCCTTTGTACAGCGTTCAAAGCCAAAGTCCTCGGGTTTGATCATATATGATTTGAACCAGCCGTTTTGTATCTCACAAACCCTTGTCGGAGCGCTAAGTGAGATCTCGTCGAGCTTATCGGTTCCGTAAACGACCATACCGCGCTTAACACCGAGGTTTATAAGTACCTGCGCCAGCGGCTCTACCAGGTATTCGTCGTAAACTCCGAGCAGCTGCATAGAAGGCGAGGCGGGGTTGGTAAGCGGTCCCAGGATGTTGAACACCGTGCGGAAGCCAAGCTCGCGGCGGATAGGTCCTACGTACTTCATCGAGGTGTGGTATTTCTGCGCGAAGAAAAAGCACATACCAACCTCGTTTAGCAGTTCGATACAGCGTTCGGGGCTCTGGTTGATATTAACTCCGAGCGCCTCAAGGCAATCGGCGGTTCCGCTACTTGATGAAGCCGCGCGGTTGCCGTGCTTTGACACCTTCATTCCGCCCGCCGCGGCAATCAATGCTGATGTGGTTGAAATATTGAAGCTTTGAGCGTTGTCTCCGCCTGTTCCTACGATCTCAAAAACGTCCATACCGGTCTCAACTTTAGTGGCGTGGTCGCGCATAGCCGCCGCGCATCCTGCGATCTCGTTAGTTGTCTCTGCCTTTGCGCTTTTGGTTGAAAGCGCTGATAAGAACGCCGCGTTTTGAGTGGGCGTTGTATCGCCGTTCATAATCTCATTCATTACGGAGTACGCTTCGTCGTAGGTAAGGTCATCCTTGTTTACGATTTTTACTATTGCTTCCTTGATCATTGTCTTATTCCTTTCTATATCCCTTTTATAAAGTTTTTAAGCATTGTTTTTCCGTCCGGCGTCATAATCGATTCAGGGTGGAACTGAACGCCGAAAACAGGGTGTTCCCTGTGCTGTACCGCCATTATTTCTCCGTCGGAAGTCACTGCTGTCACGCGAAGAGCTTCGGGAATCGTTTCATCGTCCGCGGCTAGCGAATGATAACGCGCTACAGGCGCTTGTTCCGGACAATCGAAGAACAGCGAACAGTCGGGATCAAAAGTTACCATACTCTGCTTGCCGTGCATAAGCTGTTTTGCGTAGGTCACATTCGCGCCGTAAGCCGCGCAGATTGCCTGATGACCGAGGCACACGCCCAAAACCGGGATCTCCGATCCAAGCTTTTTAACGAGCTCAATGATTATTCCCGCGTTTTCAGGTCTGCCCGGTCCGGGTGAGAGCAAGATGCGGTCGGGGTTTAGTTTATGTATCTCCTCCACTGTGAGCTCATCGTTGCGGATGACCTTGATATCGCGGTCGATCTCGCCGATATACTGGTATAGGTTATATGAAAAGCTGTCGTAGTTATCAATAAGTAATATCATCATTCAGCCTCCTGCGCCAATTGCAATGCTTTAAGAGAGGCTCTCGCCTTGTTCAGGCACTCCTCATATTCTTTGTCTGGATCGGAATCGGCAACTATGCCCGCGCCGCTCCTGACAAAAACCTTGCCGTTCTTTTTGTACGCGATCCTGATAGCGATACAGGTGTCCATATTTCCCGTAAAGTCAATATAGCCGATAGCGCCGCCGTAAATACCGCGCTTGTTGTTTTCAAGCTCGCCGATGAGCTGACACGCGCGTATCTTGGGCGCGCCCGATAGTGTGCCTGCAGGCAGGACCGCTTCGATAGCGTCGAGCGCGTCTTTGTCGTCTCGGATCTCACCGCGAACCGTTGAGCCGATATGCATAACGTGCGAAAAGCGCTCTATGGAATGAAGCTTTTCAACTTCTACGGTTCCGAATTTGCTTATCTTTCCAAGGTCGTTGCGCCCTAAATCGACCAGCATATTGTGTTCGGCAAGCTCCTTTTCGTCCGCTAAAAGCTCGCGCTCAAGCTCCTCGTCCTCGCGTTCGGTTTTTCCTCTCGGGCGGGTTCCAGCCAGCGGGAAGGTGTGGAGTATTCCGTCCTCGAGCTTTACAAGAGTTTCGGGTGAAGCTCCCGCAACCTCAACATCTGTGCCCGAAAAGTAGAACATATACGGCGACGGGTTGATTGTCCTCAGCACTCGGTAAGTATTCAGCAGGCTTCCCTCGAACGGAGCGCTGAGGCGGTTCGAAAGTACGATCTGGAAGATGTCGCCCTCAAATATATACCGCTTTGCGCGTTCGACCATATCGCAGTATTGCTCTCTGTTGAACAGCGGCGTTACTTCGCCAGTCAATTTTCCCGCGGGCTCTTCTTTTTTTGCGCCGTGCTTTATCAAGTCAACAAGCTGCCTCAGCTCGGAGGACGCCTTGTTGTAGCCTACCTCAATATCGTCGAGCTTCATATTGGCGATCAGTATGATTTTTTGACGGACATTATCGAATGCGATGACCTTGTCAAACAGCATCAAATCAACATCCTTGAACTTTTCGCTGTCCTCGACATCACAGCGGACTTCAGGCTCGCTGTAGCCGAGATAGTCGTAGGAAAAGTAGCCTACCAAGCCGCCCGTGAACGGCGGAAGATAATCAAAACGCGGGCTTTTGTACCTCGATAAGATCTGCCGCAGATACGCGGAGGGATCGTCGGTTTTAAGCTGAACGTCGCCCGCCTTCATAAAGCCGTCGATGCTTGTTATCTCCATTTTCGGGTCAAAGCCGAGAAAGGTGTAGCGTCCCCACCGGTCGTTCGCCTGTGCGGATTCAAGCATATAGCAGTGGGTTGAAACCGTTTTTAATATCCTCATAGTTTCGATCGGAGTTGTAAAGTCCGAAAGGACCTCACAGCTCAGCGGCAATACGTCGTACAAACCCTTGGCCGCGATCTCTTTGACTGTTTCCAAAGCGGGGAAAACCTTCATAAAATATACCTCCTGACAAAATAAAAAGTCCTTAACAGAATACAAGAATCTGTTAAGGACGAATAAACACTTTATCCGCGATGCCACCTTAATTCACAGTTGCCCGTGCGCTTAGCGGGATACCAACATATCCCCGGCAATTTACGTCTGCCTACAACGTCGCAGAATACTCCGGGGAAACCCGTTTGACTGCGCCCTCAGCGGTCCATTTGACAACTTGTTTCTCACCCGGCTCTCAGCACCGCGGGCTCTCTGTAGAGGCATCATCGCCGTTATCTCCGCTTCAACGGTTTAACATATTAAATTATATGGATTATATCACGTCGACGTGAGTTTGTCAAGAGAAATATGAAAACAATGAATAATTATACCATCGCCGGTGGATCATGACTTTGATGCCGCCGAAGCGTTTTACCAAAGCCCCTGTGTTATTCTCCTTATCTTTGATGAAGAATAATAAATGGGTGAATAGAACGAGAAGTTTTCATCGGTTTTCTCCATACGATAAATAGTTTTTCTACTTATTACCAAAGAATCAACAAAAAAACACCGCTTCAGCTTTTACACTGAAACGGCGTTCTGTTTTTGTATCAGAGAACACATTTTACTGCGAAACCGCCGCTGAAAAAATAGGTGTTCATCCAATACTTGTTTGGTGGAGATGACGGGTATCGAAGGCGACGAGAACTACATATTTCAAACGGAGACCGAAAAGGAAACAGCCTAATGAACTGTTTTGCGTGTTTTTAATAGATTTATAAAGAAGATGGGTTGTTTTTAGTACATACAATGTAGTATAATATTATTAGGAACTTGATAAAGGAGGGTGTGCGGTGTACGCCAAGCAGCCGAAGAAACTGATCATTATGAATATTCTCGATATTCTCAAGCGCTACACGGACGAGAATCATCGCCTGAGCCAGAAGGAGATTCAGAATATCCTTGCAAATGAATATGATATGAAGGTCGACCGTAAGGCAATCAAGCGCAACCTGATAAACCTGATCGAGTTCGGCTATGATATCAATTACAGTGAGAGCGTTCGCATATTTAAAGATAAGGACGGCGAAGAACTTGAAAATGTGATCCTCACCGATTTTTACTTAGAGCGCGAGTTCACCGACAGCGAGCTGCGCCTGTTGATCGACGGTGTGCTGTTCTCGAACCATATCCCCTACAAGCAGGATATGGAGCTTGTGAAAAAACTCTCGGCGCTGTCCAATCACTATTTCAAGTCGCGCGTGAAGCACATCGCCCGTATGCCGGAAGATAAGACTGACAACAAACACCTTTTCTATAACATAGAATTGCTCGATGAGGCAATCGACAAAGAGCGAAAGGTTCGCTTTCACTATCTCGAATACAGGTCGGACAAAAAACTCCACAAGCGTTGCGGCAAGGATGGCAAGGTAAGAGAATATATCATCAACCCCTATCAACTCGTCGCCAAAGAGGGCAAGTATTATCTGATTTGCAACTATGATAAGTACGACGACATCAGCAACTACCGCGTCGACCGCATAACGGATTT
>CACXGW010000154.1 GCA_902767325.1 uncultured Ruminococcus sp. | reverse complement strand
CTTTTTTCATCGCACGCGGTACGGTCAAGACCGTACCCTACATCATATGCAATAAAGTGTTACTGCTACGGCATACTACATTTAATACCAAACCATCTCACAAACGCAAAAAGGCTCCGTTTCGGGAGCCTTTTTCGGAGCGACGAGGGCGTCGCTCCCTACATTTAATGCGTTAATGGTCAATTCTAATTGTAGGGATAGGGGCGCACCCGCGTGTGCGCCCAAAAATCCGCATCAAAAAAGGGCGCACACACGGGTGCGCCCCTACGTTGTTACGGTAATGTTTGATTTACAATATAATTACGCATTACGAATTACGAATTATCCCTTGCAGCCTATCTTCCTGAACCTTGCATATCTCTGCTCGGTCAGCTTGTCGGTGGGCTTTGCGAGGTTTTTTTCGAGCGTACGGCTGATCAGCAGCTTCAGGCTTTCGAACATAGCGCTGTCCTCGGCTCCGGGCTGGCGGATGATACGCTCCACAACACCGAGATCGAACAGATCCTGGGCGGTCATTTTAAGCGCCTCGGCGGCTTCATCAGCCTTTGAACTGTCCTTCCAGAGGATCGACGCGCAGCCCTCGGGAGAGATCACGGAATAGACCGCGTTTTCCATCATCCAGACCTCGTCGGAAACCGCGAGCGCGAGCGCGCCGCCGCTGCCGCCCTCGCCGATGAGGATAGTGAGGATCGGGGTTTTGAGCGTCATCATTTCCATAAGATTTTCTGCTATCGCCTGTCCCTGACCGCGCTCCTCGGCGCCGATACCGGGATATGCTCCGCTTGTGTCGACAAGGCAGAGCACCGGGCGGTGGAACTTTTCAGCCTGCTTCATCAGCCTGAGAGCCTTTCGGTAGCCCTCGGGGTGAGCCTGACCGAAGTTGCGCTCCATGCGCTCCTTGGTGTTTCTTCCCTTTTCGATGCCGATAACGGTAAGCGGCGTGTCATAGAGCATACACAGTCCCGCCACGATCGCCCTGTCGTCGGAATATCGTCTGTCGCCGTGCAGCTCGATGAAGCTGTCGCCGAACATATGCGAAATATAATCCACAGCGGTGAGCTTTTTCGCGTCGCGCGCCGCCGTCACCTTTTCATAAGCCGTCATTGCGCCGCCTCCTTATATCCGTGCATTTTAAGCAGACTTGCGACCGTTTCCTTCAGCTTGTCGCGTGAAACGACCGCGTCGATAAAGCCCTTTTGCAGCACGAATTCCGAGGTCTGGAAGTCGCGCGGGAGCTTTTGGCGCATGGTCTGCTCGATAACGCGGGGACCCGCGAACGCGACCAGCGTGTTCGGCTCGGCGAGTATGATGTCGCCCTCCATCGCGAACGACGCGGTGACGCCGCCGGTGGTGGGGTCGGTAAGTACGGTGATATAGAGCAGCCCTGCGTCGCTGTGACGCTTGACGGCTCCGGAGGTCTTTGCCATCTGCATAAGCGAAAGGATACCCTCCTGCATACGCGCTCCGCCCGAAACCGTGCAGATCACAACGGGAAGGCGGTTTTCGGTGGCATACTCAAAAGCGCGGGTGATCTTTTCGCCCGTGACGGTGCCCATGCTGCCCATCATAAAGCCCGCCTCCATAACGCAGAGAACGGTCTTTACGCCGCAGATAAGGCATTCGCCGCAGACAACGGACTCTTTTGCGGCAGCTCTTGCCTTTTCAAGCTTTTTGTCGTAGCCGGGAAAGTCCAGTATATTTTCGCTTGTCATATCGCCGTCGCGCTCAACAAAGGTGTCGTCGTCAGCCATCAGATTTATGCGCTGCTTTGAGCTTAAGCGGAAATGATGGTTGCAGTGGGTGCAGACGCTCAAATTCTCCTCCAGATCGGTAGTGAGGATCATTCTGCCGCACTTGGGGCATTTTGTCCACATCTCCTCGGGGACAAACGGCACATTTTGCTTGGCGTCGGGCGTTTCAAGCTCGTTTTTCGGTTTTACAAAGGCAAATAAATCCATAATGGCACCTTTCGGTTAATTCGGAATGCGGAATTCGGAATGCGGAATTAAACTCTTAACTCTTAACTCTCAACTCTGCTTTTGTCTTTCTTCCTCAAACTCACGCATAAAGTCCGTGGTGTATTCGCCGCTGACAAAGCGGTCGTCGGAGAGTATCTCGGCGAGGATGTCGCGGTTGATGTCGATCCCGTCGATGGTCAGCTCGGAGAGCGCCATCTTCATTTTGCGGATAGCCTCGGCACGGCTGCGCGCCTGGACTATCAGCTTTCCGATCATAGAGTCGTAGTAAGGCGGCACGACATAATCCTGATAAACCGCCGTGTCAAAGCGCACGAACGAGCCGCCCGGAGTGTGCAGACGGCTTATCCTGCCGCAGCTGGGGCGATAGCCCTTTTCGGGGTTTTCGGCGTTGATTCGGCACTCGATGACGTTGCCGTGGGTGAAGATGCTGTCCTGCGTGCGGGTCAACCTGGCTCCCGCCGCAATGCGAATCTGCCACTGGACGATGTCGAGACCCGTTACCATTTCGGTGACGCCGTGCTCCACCTGCAGGCGGGTGTTCATCTCCATAAAATAGAAGTTGTTGTCGCGGTCGAGCAAAAACTCCACGGTGCCGGCGTTAACATAATTGACCGCCTTTGCGGCACGAACCGCCGCCGCCATCATCTTTTTGCGGGTCTTTTCGTCAAGAGCGGGGCTGGGGCTTTCCTCGATCATCTTCTGGTTTTTGCGCTGGACCGAGCACTCGCGCTCGCCAAGACAGATCATATTTCCGTATTTGTCGCAGAGAAGCTGCATTTCGATGTGCTTTACGGGACGGATGAATTTTTCTATGTAGCACGCGCCGTCGCCGAACGCAGCCTTTGCCTCGGCGCTTGCGGAAAGGAAGGCTTCCTCAAACTGCTCGTCTACTTCGACAAGACGGATGCCCTTGCCTCCGCCGCCCGAACGCGCCTTTATCAGCAGAGGAAAGCCGATTTTTTCCGCTTCCTGCTTGGCGGTCTCGATGTCCTCGACAACGTCGCAGCCCGGGGTGACGGGCACGCCCGCCTCACGCATGGTCTTGCGCGCCATATCCTTGTCGCCGAGCATAGCGATCATCTTTGAGTCGGGCCCGATAAAGTTGATGTTGCACTGCTCGCAAAGCGAAACGAATTTCGCGTTTTCGCTGAGCAGACCGTAGCCCGGGTGGATAGCCTGAGCGCCGCTTTCAACGGCAACGGTGAGGATAGCGGGGATATTCAGATAGCTGTCGGCAACACGGTTGCCGCCCACGCAGTAGCTTTCGTCGGCAAGCTGAACGTGCATGGCGTCCTTGTCCGCCTTGGAATAGATCGCTACGGTGGAAATACCCATTTCGCGGCAGGCGCGGATTATGCGCACGGCTATTTCGCCGCGGTTGGCAATCAGAATTTTTGAAAACATTATCTCACTTCCAATAGTGAAGGTTATTATTCGTTGGGAACAAGCGCAAACGACAGCTCGGCGCTGACGCAAAGCTTGTCGTTGACATAGCCCTTGGCGTCGATAAAGTAGAACGCGCCGCGGTTTTTGGTCAAGGTGCAGACGCTTTCGAGCGTGTCGCCGGGCTTTACGGGATTTTTGAACTTCACCTTGTCCATTTTGGTGAAGTAGGGCGTGCAGTCGCTCACCTTGTCGGCAAGCAGACAGCAGCTCGCCTGTCCCATCATTTCGCAGAGGATAACGCCCGGAACCACGGGGTTTCCGGGAAAGTGACCCTGCAAAAAGAACTCGTCGCCCTTTATCGTATATTTGCCCTTCGCGGTGTTTTCGTCGAGCATTTCGGATTCCTCAACCAGCAGCATATTGTCGCGGTGAGGCAGAATTTTCATTATTTCCTGTTGGTTCATACGTTCTCCTTTTTAATGACAGCTCTGCTGTCAATTCATTTGCCGCAGGCAAAATTCATGTATAAAAAACATTTCATGAAACGAAGTTTCAATTCATTCCTGATATAACCTTTTAAAAAACCATTTTTGTTTATCCAACACAGCTCAGGAATGAATTGACGGCTTCGCGCCATGAATTGGCTTCGCCGTGAATTGTGCTTCGCACATGAATTGCTTTCGCATTATTTTACAGCGAACAGCGGGCGGTCAAACTCAACCAATTCGCCGTCGGACACGAGCACCTCGGTGATCTCGCCGTCGGTTTCCGCCTGGATCTCGTTCATACATTTCATCGCCTCTATTATGCAGACGACGTCGCCCTTCCTGACCTTTTTGCCCACGGAAACATACGGCTCGCTGTCGGGCGAGGGAGCGGAGTAGAACACGCCGACGATCGGCGCGTTTATTGTTTTTCCGTCCTCAGCCTTTACGGGAACGGGAGCGGGAGCCGCCGCTGCGGGAGCGGAGATCACCGCGGGAGCCGCGGCGGGAGCAGACGGCTTTTCAAGGTAGAGGGAATCCTCGCCGTCCGAGATCTCGAGGGTCTGCAAAGAGCTGTCCTCGAGCACCTTGATATATTCCTTCAGTGTTTCAATATCTATCATAAGAATTCCTCCGTCAGATCTTTTTGAAAACTACGCACGCGTCGTGACCGCCGAAGCCGAGATTTGTTGAAGCGGCAACGTCGATGTCGCGCTTTTTGGCTGTGTTGGGCGTGTAGTCGAGGTCGAGTCCCTCGTCGGGCTCGTCGAGGTTTATCGTCGGGGGAATAACGCCCTCGTCGATAGCCTTTACAGCGGCGATAGCCTCTATCGCGCCGGTCGCGCCGAGCATATGGCCTGTCATCGACTTGGTGGAGCTGACGCTCGCGTCATAAGCGCGCTCGCCGAGCGCCTTCTTTATCGCCATGGTCTCGGTGAGGTCGTTGAGGTGGGTGCTTGTGCCGTGGGCGTTGATGTAGATCGCGGCGTCGTCGGCGATGTCTGCCTCGGCAAAAGCGATTTCCATAGCTCTGGCAAGTCCCGCGCCCTCGGGGTCGGGAGCCGTAACGTGGTGAGCGTCGCAGGTGTTGCCGTAGCCCGCAAACTCGGCGTATATCTTCGCGCCGCGAGCCTTCGCGTGCTCGTATTCCTCGAGGATAAGCATACCCGCGCCCTCGCCCATAACGAAGCCGTCGCGGTCCTTGTCGAACGGACGGGACGCCTTTTTGGGGTCGGGGTTCGTGGAAAGCGCCTTCATATTCTGGAAGCCCGCGATCGTGAGTCTTGCAACGACAGCCTCGGCGCCGCCCGCGATGATCGCGTCGGCATAGCCGTCCTTGATAGCGTGGAAAGCCTCGCCGATGGAGTTAGTGCCGGTGGCGCACGCGCTCATAACCGAAAGGGACACGCCCTTGGCGTTGAAGCGGATCGCCACGTTGCCGGTCGCGATGTTTCCTATCATCATCGGGATGAAGAAGGGGCTGACCTTGCGAGGCCCGCCGTTTTCCAGCCCGACGGTGTTGTTTACAAAGGTCTGAAGACCGCCGATGCCCGCGCCGATGTAGACGCCGAAGCGGTTTTCGTCGATGTGACCGAGAATGCCGCTGTCGTCCACAGCCTGCTGAGCCGCCGCAATGGCGAACCGGCAGTAGATGTCGAGCTTTTTGGCTTCTCTTTTTTCAAAATATTTTTCGGGGTCAAAGTCCTTGACCGTGCCCGCTATATGTACCTTTAAGTCGGAGGTGTCAAAGGCGGTTATCTCGTCGATACCGCACACGCCGTCCACCATATTTTTCCACATGGTCGGAACGTCGTTGCCTACGGGACTGACAGCGCCCAGACCCGTAACTACTACTCTCCTGCTCATAAAATCACTTCCTATTTGATAATACAATTCCGAATTCCGCATTCCGAATTCCGAATTAAATAGCCAGCCCTCCGTCAACACGGATGACTTCGCCCGTGACATATGCCGCCTCGTCGCTGCACAAGAACGCCACGACGTTCGCAACATCCTCGGGAGTTCCGATGCGCTTTGCGGGGATCTGCGCCTTCATCGATTCCTTCACCTTTTCGGGAAGGACGTTCGTCATATCGGTGCCGATGTAGCCGGGAGCCACCGCATTTACGGTGACGTTTCTGCCCGCAAGCTCGCGCGCTACCGACTTTGTCAGACCGATGATGCCCGCCTTTGAAGCGGAGTAGTTCGCCTGACCCGCGTTGCCGGTGATGCCTACGATCGAGGAAGTGCTGACGATTCGTCCCGAGCGCTTTTTCATAAAGTGCTTGTAGGTGTGCTTTATCATATTGAAGGTGCCCTTCAAGTTGACGTTGATGACCGCGTCAAAGTCCTTTTCGTCCATATTGAGCACCAGCTTGTCGCGGGTGATGCCCGCGTTGTTTACGAGAATATCAATGCCGCCGAAGTCCTCTATGACCGAGTCGACGACCTTTTTGGAGGCTTCAAAATCAGACACGTCGCAGAAATACTGCTCGACCTTTGTGCCGAAGGGCTTCAGATCCTCAACGGCGGTCTTTCCCTCGGCTTCGTCGCCGACGTATAAGATCGCGATGTTAGCGCCGTTTTCAGCCAGCTTTTTGGCGATGGCAAGTCCGATTCCGCGCGAGCCGCCCGTAATGACGGCGGTTTTGTTTTCAAAATTCATATGTACACCTCAATTATAATTCTAAATTAGAAATATCTTCGGGATTTTCTACCTTATAAGCCTTTGCTTCGGGCAAGATCCTCTTTATCAGACCCTGCAGGGTTTTTCCGACGCCTACCTCTATAAATGTATCGACGCCCTGTAAAGCCATATTTTCGATTATGGTCTGCCAGCGCACCGGGTTTTCAACCTGCGCCCTGACAAGCTCTTTGAAGTCGCCCTCATAGGGCATAGCCGTGTAGTCTGAATATATCGTTATTTTTGGCTCGGAGAACTCGATATCCTTCATATATTCGGCAAGTCCCGACGCGGCGTCCGCCATAAACGGCGAATGGAACGCGCCGCTGACAGCGAGCAGCTTTGCCCTGCCGCCGGCTTCTTTTACCGCCTCGCAGAACGCGTCCGCCGATCCCGATGTCGTCGCGACGACCGTCTGCGCCGGGGAATTGTAGTTGACGGGATAGGTTTTATCGAATTTTTCGCAGATCTCCTCGACCTTTTCGGGCGGTATCTTCATAACCGCCGCCATAGCTCCGGGATTATCACGCGCCGCCTTGTCCATCAGCTCGCCGCGTTTGCAGACGAGCTTGAATGCCGCTTCGTCGGAGAGTATCCCCGAAAAAGCCAGCGCCGCGATCTCGCCGAGCGAAAAGCCCGCAACGCAGCTCGGGGTTATCCCCTGCTCCGAAAGCGCACGCGCCGCCGCAAGGTCTGCCGCAAATACGCAGGGCTGGGTGTTCACGGTCTGAGTCAGCTCCTCAGCCGTACCCGAAAAGCACTGAGCGGAAGTTCCCTCGCGGATGGCGTCCGCCATATCGAACACAGCCTTAGCCGCTGGAGAAGCGTCGTAAAACTCTTTGCCCATTCCGCTGTACTGAGCGCCCTGTCCCGAAAAAACAAACGCTATTTTACCCATTTTGTCGCTCCGTTAAGCACCGCTTCGGCTTCGCCGAACATCTCGGTGATGATCTCACGCGCTGTCTGCTCGCGGGTCACCATTGAGGCGACCTGTCCCGCCAGCACGCAGCCGTTTTTGACGTCGCCCTCGCGAGCCGCAAGACGCAGCACGCCGGCGCCCATCTTCTCAAGCTCTTCGTCG
>CACXGW010000153.1 GCA_902767325.1 uncultured Ruminococcus sp. | reverse complement strand
CTTAATGTTGTAGGGGCGACCATCGGTCGCCCGCTGTTTTAGAAAAAACGATTTCTTTTTTCGGGCGTGCATTGCACGCCCCTACAACTCAACTCTGCATTCTCAATTCTCAATTCTCAATTCTCAATTCGACACTATGCACTTTGCACTTTGCACTTTGCACTAAAAAGGCCGCCGCGATCTGCGGCAGCCTTTTTTCATACTTACTATGCTTTTTTCGCGCTTGATTTGAACATTGCGGTCAGCGTTGCGTTATCGGCGGTTCCGGTTTCCTTGATTCCGTTCTTCTTCTGGAAGTCCTTGATCGCCTGTTCGGTGACGTCGCCGTAGTAACCGGTGATGTTCTCCTTGTCGTCGACATAGCCGAGGTCATACAGACGCTGCTGCATAGCCTTTACGTCGTCGCTTTCATCCTCTTTTTCAAGAGAGAGGCCGCTGAGCTTGATTTTATACTTGCCCGAAAGATCCTCTTCCGCCTTTGTTTCAGCCTGAGTCGCGGGCTGGGTCGTTGCAGGCTGGGTCTCAGCCTGAGAAGCTGCCTGTGTTGTTGCCTGTGTTGTTGCCTGAGTAGCCGCCTGGGTAGCTTTCTGAGAAGCCGGCTGGGTCGCGGGCTGCGACGCGGAGGGCTTTGTGTCGGGCTGAGCCGAGGTAATTCCCGCGGAGTTGTCTTTGTAGATGAAATCGATCATCTGCTTGAGCGTTTCAACTGCGGTTTCGCCCGGGCGTGAAAGGTTCTTGCGCGGGATCTGAGCGCACTTTTTATTCTTGACCGCCCCGATGTCCTTCAGCTCGCTGTTTGACTCTATAGCGGCAAAGGTGGCTTCGTCGTCATAGAAGATATAGTCGGGATTAGCGCCTGCGAGTGTCGCGGGATCGACGGTGTTCTGGTCGATATTTACTGCGACATTGACGCAGTTGGTGTAGCCGATGAGGATGTTTCCGAAGCTGCCGCTCGTCATCTGCATAAGCTGTCCGTCCTCAAGATAGAGGTAGCAGACCGTGTTGAGCGCGCCGGAGCCGCTGAGCTCCTCGATGTCTCTCTTTTGCTTATCAAGCTCCTCGATCAGCTTGTTGTATGCGTCCAGACCTGCTTTTTTGCCGGTGATGTTTCCGCCGAGGATCTTGCCGACGGTTTCGTAGTTTGTCTTTACCTCGGCAGTGCTTTTGACCTGCTGGAGCTTGATGACCTGGATGCCCTTGCTCTCGAGCTTTTCAAGAGAACCCTGGGTAAGGTCGTCGTTGGAAAACACAAGATCAGTTTCCAGTTTGGCTATTTCATCAACGTCGGGATTGCTGGGAGTGCCGACGTCGGGAGCAGCGTTAAGATTTTCCTGATCGACGATGTTGCTTCTGCCCGCGAACTTTCTGTCATAGCCGATGTAAGACATAATATCGGCGGTCGCCGGGTCAAGCACAACAACGTTTTCGGGCTCATTTTCGATTTTGTAGTTTGCGATCTCAACGGGATAATCGCTGTCGCCGCAGCCGGCGAGCGAGATCGCGCACGTTGCCGCCGTCAGGGCAGCAAGTAAAATGGAAACCGGTTTTTTCATAAAAATACCTCCGAATATATTATCAGCAAAACAGCGACTCGATATATTGCTTCGCGCATCTGGGCGAGCGGCCGCCCCTTTGCAGCGCAAAGCGTTCGGCGCCGGCAAAAAGCATTTCTTCCGTCATTTTAACGCCTTTTTGAGCTGCCATAGCGGCGACGATCTCCAAAAACTCCTTTTTGGTCGGCACCGTGTAGCACACCGAAAGACCGAAACGGTCGGAAAGCGAAAGCGTTTCCTGCATATTGTCGCGTGTATGTATGTCATCGATCTCCATCGCACGGTCGGAAAGCCGTTCCTTGACAAGATGTCTGCGGTTGGAGGTCGCGTAGATCAGGGCATTGGACGGGCGGGCGGCAAGCCCTCCCTCAAGCACCGCCTTCAGCGCGGTGTAGCTTTGATCCTGATGCTGAAATGAAAGGTCGTCGATAAAAATGATGAACTTCAACGGCAAATGGGCGATTTTGTCCGCAAGCAGCGGAAAGTCGAACAGCTGCTCCTTCGGCATTTCAACGATCCTGAGCCCCTGCGGGCGGAATTCGTTTGCCATAGCCTTGACCGTGGAGCTTTTGCCTGTTCCCATATCGCCGAAAAGCAGGCAGTTGTTGCAGCTTTTTCCCTCCAAAAACGCGCGTGTGTTTTCAGTCACCTTTTCACGCTGGCGCTCATAGCCCGTGAAGTCGTCAAGCTCGATGGTGTCGTAGTTGAGCACGGGGCGGATGTCGCCGTCGCGCCAGATGAACGCCTTGTAGCGCGCGAACATCCCGCAGCCGTTGCGGCGGTAGTAGTCCGCGATCTGCTCCGGCGAGCCGTCATACATCCGAAAGCTTTCGGCACATTCGCCGCAGCCCCATTTCGGCAGGCTCTCAGCTACGTCGGCGATCTCGTCATAGCGCGGATACGCTTGCAAAACCTCATCGCTGCCAAGGCGCGAGGCGGAAAGGATAGCCTCGCAGTCGCGCTTTACGGCGCGGAGCACCTCGTCGGGAAGCTCCTTATAAACGCCGCCCGCAGCCGCGCGTGTGAAACAGTTTTCGTCAAACAGCGCCGCCTCGGTAAGGGCGTAGGCCAGGCTGTCGCTGCAGCCGCGCTC
This sequence comes from uncultured Ruminococcus sp., assembly GCA_902767325.1. Classification (GTDB taxonomy): domain Bacteria; phylum Bacillota; class Clostridia; order Oscillospirales; family Acutalibacteraceae; genus Ruminococcoides. The sequence continues at coordinate 1,966 of CACXGW010000153.1, read as the reverse complement.
GCTTATCAGCGCGTAAAACTCGCCGTAGCACGCAAGGAAAGCCTCGGGCTCGTCTCCCAAAGAACACAGCAAACGGTAGAATGCCTGCGGCACGCTGCGCGTGAGGATCCCCCTGAAAATGCTCAGCGAGGAAAGATTCAGTTTTGCGCGTGTGACATCATTCATCATTATCATTCCATTCACAGTTTATTTTACGCTTTTTTCTCGAAATAGTCAACACTTGATTTTCACAAACAGTTGTTGCAATATTGCGGATTCATGGCAATAATAAACATAATCTTCAAATAACGACAAAACGCCGGGCATAAAGCCCGACGTTTCGTTCGTCTGTAAAAAATGAGGGGTACAAATATGAACCTCTGTGCCGGTCCATATTGAGGAGGGTAGAACAATCTGTACTCGACGGTTGCGGTTCCGTCTCTTGAGTACATCTATATTAAACAGCATAAGTTTGAAAACTGTGTGAAATCAAGATGAATTATGCTTGAAATTTTAAAAAATTTTTTCAATAAATTTAGAATAAATGTTTGATTTTTTCGTTTGAGTATGTTATACTGTTATCATAAACCAAAAAGGCAGGTGCCGATATGAAACCGTTGAGCAAAAGTCAGCAGAAAATTCTGGATTATCTCAAAAGATGTTCGATCGACGGCAGGGTGCCGTCCGTGCGCGAGATATGCGACGAGGTAGGGCTGAGCTCCACCTCCACCGTCCATCATCACCTTAACGCCCTTGAGGAAAAGGGCTTTATCGTGCGCGAGCACGGCGTCAACCGCTGCATCCAGATCACCGGCGAGGAAAAGCGCCTGAGCGTTCCCGTGCTGGGCAGAGTTGCCGCGGGCAACCCGATAGTCGCCATTGAGGACGTGGAGTGCTATGTTCCCGTGCCCGAGCAGCTCGGCAGAGGCAGAGAGCTGTTCGCGCTGCGCGTTCAGGGCGAAAGTATGATAAACGCCGGGATCCTTGATAACGACATCGTCATAGTCAACCGCACGCCTGTCGCCGAAAACGGCGAGATCGTCGTGGCGCTTGTCGAGGATTCCGCAACGGTCAAGCGCTTTTACAAGGAAAACGGACATTTCCGCCTTCAGCCCGAAAACGACAGCTTTGAGCCGATAATCGTCGACGAGGTCATTTTGCTGGGCAAGGTAGTGTCGCTTGTCAGAAATTACGAATAGCAGAGGTCTTATAAATGAAGCAAATATGTGTTTTCGGTTCCTCAAGTGAAAAAATCGACCGCGTATATCTTAATGTTGCCGAGGAACTGGGAAAGGCGCTCGCCGAAAAAGGCTTCGGCGTGATTTTCGGCGCGGGCAAATACGGCATAATGGGCGCGGTGCACCGCGGGGTGCGCCAATCAAACGGAAAGCTGACGGGAGTCAGCCCCGACTTTTTCGTTGATATGAACGTGCTGGTGCACGATTACGGCGAGCTTATCCTCACCGAAACGATGCGCGAGCGCAAGGCTGTAATGGAAGACAACGCCGACGCGTTCATCATCTGCGCCGGCGGCATCGGCACGCTGGAGGAGTTTTTTGAGGTGGTGACCCTCAAGCAGCTCGGCAGGCACTCAAAGCCGATAATTTTTCTGAACACCAACGGGTTTTACGACCCGATGTTTGAAATGCTGGACAAGTCGGTTGAGCAGCGCTTTATGTCGCGCAAGGTCAAAAGGCTGTATACGATAGCGAACACTATCGACGAAGTGATCGAGCAGCTCGACCACTATGTGGCGTTCAGCTACAACAAGTACGGAAAAGAGGAAAACGATGGATAACTGCGAAATGTGCGCGCACTTTGTCAGCGACGAGGAGTTCGGCGACTATTGCAGTGTCAACCTCGACGAGGACGAGATGGCGCGCTTCCTCACCCAAAACACAAAAGGCTGCCACTACTTCCGCCTCGACGACGAGTACGGAGTGGTCAGGAAGCAAAATTAATGCGGAATGCGGAATTATATTCAAAT
>CACXGW010000152.1 GCA_902767325.1 uncultured Ruminococcus sp. | reverse complement strand
GTGGAACGCAAAAACGCTCACGGCAGTTGCAACGACGTTCCTCGACGAAATCAAAAAGCGCGGCTATTATCCGATGATCTACACCGGCTATTCCGAGCTTGACGATCTGCTCTCTGAACATATCCGCAACGACTTCGACTGTTGGTTCGCTCAGTGGAACAGCAAGCCGAACTCATACAAATACAACCGCTTGGGTATCTGGCAGTATGGCGGCGAAACGAATTACCTCGAAAGCAATTCGATCAGCGGCGTCGGCGTGGTGGACAAAAATATCTGCTATAAGGACTACCCGACAATAATTAAAAGCGGCGGCTACAACGGCTGGGCGAAAGGCTCAGCGGCTTCATCCGGCAAGACCTCTTCCGGAAACACGTCGCAGTCGCAAAGCACGAGCAAAACGCCGACGGTCGCAACGGTTCAAAAATGGCTCAACACGAACTTCAGCTCAAAGCTCGATGTTGACGGTATCTACGGCAGCTTGACGAAGGCTGCACTCGTCGCAGCACTGCAAACCGAGCTCGGCGGCTTGGACGTCGACGGTATTTTCGGTTACTACACGAAAGGCGCAGTCAGAAATCTCTCCAACGGCGACAGCGGCAACCTTGTCTATATCCTTCAGGGGTTGCTCCTCTGTAACGGCTACGGCGCCGGCGGCTTCGACGGCATTTTCGGATCCGGCACCGAAAGCGCTGTAAAGAAGTATCAGCAGGCAAATGGTCTTTCCGTGGACGGTATCGCCGGTCCTCAGACCTTTGAGAGCTTGTGCGCATAATTAATAAAAATCACCCCGAAACGCTTTTGCGGCTCGGGGTGACAGTGCATTGAAATATTACTGGATATACACGATAGCTGTTTTGCGCAGGGAAGTCACGATCCTCATGATCGCCGTATACACAAGGCTGACGGCATATCCGTAAACCAGCAGATCGAGGTTTCCTTTGACCATACCGAAAACGGTCAGCGCCACCGCGGCAAAAACCATAATCAGTCCGTTTATAAGCTTGTATTTCCAATTCGGAGAGCTGAAGCGCTTTGACTCAACGGCTCTTGCTATCTCGATAAACCCGGAAAAGGCGTAAACGCCCAGCAGGTAGATAATTATGATATAATTGCTCATCGTTGTGACAGACCCCGTGAAAAGCGCCAGATCGAGCACGATTATCGCCTGGTAAAGGCTGGTTTTGCCGCCGACCATATTACGCGCCATCGTAAAGTAAAACCACAGCATGCGGAACCCGTAGACGAGCAGCGAAAGACCCAGAACAGCGGCTACGATGTAGTAGCTTTGCTTGGGATAAACAAACATAATTGCCGCGAGTATAAGCAGGAGCGCGCCGATGATAATTCCTTTTATACGCTGAAAATAACTCATTCTCCGACCTCCTTAACAAGCTTTTCGTATGCTTTCATTCCGCCAAAGCCCTTTTTGCTGTAATCGATCGATTTTCCCGCAAGCTTGCTGCCGGATTCATATATCTTGTTTGTGACCATGCTCTTTTGCGCGAGCGCGGCGATAATGAATTTGCCCAGGAAGGTATCGTCTTTTTTGTCTTTTGCGGCGGAGGTATATTCTTCCTGATATTTTTCAATATCAAAGTCCTCGAGAGCGTGTCCCGAAAGCTGCTCGCCGAGCGCCTTCCAGTCGTCTGCCGACCTGAGCTGCCGCTTGCAGATGATCTCGTCTATCTTGTCCTCGATTTCGGAAATCGCGTCCCAATCGTAGGTGTTAAGCTCAAATTCAGCCGTTTCGCCGCGCAGATACTTCATTGCGGTGATCATCTGGCAGAAAGCGTGCCTGTAGTCGGAGGGATTATCCTTTAATATTTCCTCGTAGTTGCCCCATGCGGGCAGATACTTGTAGCGGATAAAGCTGTAGTCAGGCAGGTGACCGGCACGGCCGTGACCGAGATTCATGATAGAGGTCTCGCTGTTTGAATACAGACTGTTGGTATATATGCTGCGATCCAGATCATCGGGAGAGGTCGCGCTGTGACGGAAGCTGATCTTTCTTTCCGTAATACCGTCTTCGCCGGGGATAAGCTCTTTATATTCTTTGTAGGGATTGTTTATTACCAAAGAAGGCGTTCCGGCAAAATAACGGTGCGCCCAGGTGTCTGCAAGCACATGCATCGCAACGCCGGCAGCCTGTATGCCTTTGCCTTTTGCAATTTTTACGGTCTCTTTTACAAGCTCGCCGTTCGGGTTGCAAATCAGTCTGTATTTTGATTTGTAACGCTTGGAGCACCTTTTGTGAGGGGGTTCTGCGTACAGGTCGTGGGGAAGGAAGTGGAACGATGACCAAATGCGGGTGATGTCCTGCAAGCCCGAAATATCTGTGCGTGCTTCCACCAGCTCTACCGGAAACTGTGTGGTCGCGGCAGCGGCGGGACCCTTGAGCTTGAACAGCATGGTTTTGCTGCACAGATCAACAAAGCGGTCGCAGTATGCTAAATCAGCACTTTCCTCATGCGAATACCCCGCCAAGATCGCCGCGCAGTAGGTTGCGTAATAGTGAAAATCCGAATTCATACCTGCTCTCCTTTCACGCTCTGCAGCTTTTTGATCTTGCGCAGTCCTATTGAATTTATCATAAGCTCTACCAGGAAAGCTATAGAGGTAATGTCGATACCGATAGTTATTATCATATTGAGCACGTCTTCGCCTGATGTGAATATAGCGGAGATCTCAAGCGGTATCATTGTGGAGTACGTCGCGACCATAAGTCCCGTGAGTATCAGATAAAAGATATTCTTGTGTTTTCCTTTTCCCTCGGCGCGTGCGGAAAAACCGATATAGCAGCGGGCCAGAAAATCAATGCCGACAAATACCCATAACACGATGTTGATCAAAAGGATCAGATCGTCGGACATAACTCCGTCGATCTTTATGCCTATAAGGATATTGGAAAGTGCGATTTTGATCACTGTCCACAAGCCGAACAGGATGACTCCCGTTCCGATGGTGATCAAATTGATTTCTCTTCTTCTTTTTTCAGCTTCCATAATCATTCCCTTTCGTTGTACAGGTTCTATAGACATTATACTATCAGCCGCTTTTTAAAACAAGAGCTTTTCTGAATTTCAGAAGAAAAAAGTGAGTCTTAAATCAAATAAGCCGAGATCGCATCGCTTGGCTGCCGACTTGCCGCCGCACAACTAAAACTTATGATGAAAAAATACCTCCCTGCCGAACGCAGGGAGGTTTGGTTTACTTCTTTATCAAAGCTGCTAAATACTGATATGTGTTTTTCTCAAGTCCCGACAGGGTGTTGATTATGTTGCTCTGCGGCTGTTCAAAGCCGCTCGTTACCCAGCCGGAAATAACCGCGAAGCAGCCGTTTGCGTGGTAGCGGATAACGCCTTCGACCTCGGTGTTGCTTAAATCAACGCCCAGCTGTTCTGTCCAGATCAGGCGTTTGAAGCCGTCGAACATCTTCAGAAGCTTTTGATACAGCACGCCTGTGTTGTGGGGGCTGAATATCATCTTGAAATACATCGGATTATCCGAAACATACTTTAAAACCGCGTTATACAGCTCATCGGAAGGCTTTCCGTCGTAATCGGCGATCATTAAGCCCACTTCGCTCAGGATCGCTTTTTCAAGCTGTTCATAAACGTCATATATATCGTAAAAATGCTTATACAGGGTCACTCGGTGAATATCCGCCTTGTCCGATAACTCCTGAACCGTTATCTGACGAAGCTCCTTTTCGGTAAGCAGCTCGGCGAGCGCCTCAAAAATCGCCTTGCGTGTTTTAAGAGCGCGGCGGTCAATCTTCTTTTCGCTCATAATGTTACCTCTTCTTTCTTAACATATTATGATAATATCATAAAGCGAAGCGTTTTTCAATGTTTTGTTTACATTTTGTCGCCGATTTGCGGAGCGGGATACGGTTTTTCAGTTTTAAGTTTTCAGTATTCATTTAGAAAAACCTGTCATCGCAAAACTGAAAAATGGATATTTAAAATATTAGAATGAATAATACAAAGCTAAAACCTGCCGAATTCATTGTCAGGTTTTTCGCTTTGGCGGGCACGGTCGCCTTCGAATCCACCTTCTCCGTTTTGGTTTTCAAAATCAAAACAGGAACACCGATTTGGTGTTCCTGTTTTGATGGTGGGGCGGAGTTGAGTAAATCCGAACTTTTACTCAGCTCTTCCATTGTCAGTGTTTTCGCTCCATCTTTGTAGTTGAAAAAGAATTCTATCCTGTCATCATACAAAACGACGGAGTTTACAAAACTGTCCACCAATCTTTTGCGGTGCTTGATATTATCTGTATCT
>CACXGW010000151.1 GCA_902767325.1 uncultured Ruminococcus sp. | reverse complement strand
ATACCACAAAAGGCACATAACCGTCACTACTTTCGGTTATGTGCCTTCTTGTTTTTTCGGGACTATTTTTTCACAGCCCCTTTTATCTATATATTAAATACTAAAACAGTGTTTTTCTCAGCTTTATTCCGAGTATCGTTACGTGTTCGACCGGATGATCGGGAATGTTTTTCGTCAGGAAACAGGAAGTATATCCGAGGATCAGCCAGAAAAACAGCACCGTAAACATTATATTGAACAGCAAAGTGACCTCGATAAATGAATAGAATACATAAGAGCATAAGAACGAGTACATACACGGAAATATACTTTGCTGCAAGCTGTCGTCCCTCATAACGTGCTTTGTTGTCGCCGCAAAGAACCGTATTCCGAATATGCAGAACAATATAAACCCTATCGCTCCCGAACACACGAGGATCGTAAGATAACCGTTGTGGAAGTCGGTCAGTATCGGCGCAAGATCGCCGTATTTATTTGAAAACTTTACGCCGTTTTCAAACATTCTGTTGCCGTACTCATATATATTCCCTTTGCCGACGCCGAGTACCGGATGGCTCAAAAACATCTCAGCGCCTTGAGACCACAAGGTCAGACGGCCGGAATCAACGTTTTTGTTTTCATGTTCAAACGTTACGACCGGAGGGTTGTTTTTTTCGGGTGTAACGGGAATGGGCTGTGTTATCGTTTGATTTGCCTTGATCAGCTGCGCGAAGCCGAGCTGACATACGTTGCGAAGCAGAAAAATCGAGGAAACGATAACAAGGCCTGCAAGAACGCTTGCCATTGAACGGACAAAGATCTGAAAGAAATTGAATTTATTTTCCGTGCCGAACATTTTGTAAACGACAAAGAAGAAAGCGTAACCGATAAGCAGGATTATCGCTCCGTTTGAGTCGCAAAGCAGCAGCGAAATGCTGTTAACCGCAACGCACGCTCCGATCCAGATCCTGCTGACGCGACGGCATCCGGAAAGACGGATGAAATCCTTTTTCACAAGCATATGGCAGCACATTATCGAAACAACGGCTATAAATCCGAGCTGATTCGGATTGATGAAAAGCCCTGTGAAACGGTTTTCGTAAACGATAAATTTTACGGACAAAAACTCAAAATCGATTCCGATGACAAGCAGCGCAAGTCCGACGATGCCCAAAACAGTGGTGACATAAACCAGAATGCGGGCGATGTTATAGAGCTCACGCCTGAAATTGAGCTTTTTTTCCGTGTGTACCGAGTAAAAGATAAAGAAGCAGATCGCCAAATGTAAGACAAATACAAAGTTGATCAGGAAATTGTCCAAAAGATGGACAAGCATGGTAACTACGGAGAAAAACAAAAATGCAATCAGCCAGAATCCGTATCTTGTTTTTAAAGCTGTACGCTTTGTGATTTCGTTGTATACAACAAGGAATGTGCCCCAGATCACAAGCAGGGCAAGAACACCATATGCAGCGAAATGTATGTAGGAAATGTTACAGGCGAAAAGGCAGAGAATGTAGCACTGCCGAAACAACGAAGTGTTCGTTAACGCCTTTTTGATTTTATTCATACCGATCTCCATTCATAATTCAGTATCAGTGCATAATATCTTAGTTTATATTATACTGCACAACGCAATTTGATGTCAATAAAAAAAGCCCTTCACAAATACTTTGTTACAAAATTGAAATATTTAAAGCGCCTCCGATAATACTCGGAAGCGCTGATATGATAATATATAAAACTCACGCCCAGGGGTCGGCGCTGTCGGGCTGACGAATTCCGACAAGGATGAACTGTTCCCAAAGGTACCACTTGCCGTCCTTTGCCTTTCTCATGGTGATCTCGCGCGGATTGTCGGCGCCGCCGGAAAAGACAAACAGCTTGGCATAGTTTTCGTTTGTATAAGAATAGGGATTTTCCGCGACCTTTACGGTATAGGGCTCGGAAGGCAGATAGTCGTTCTGAGGTGTGGCGCCCTTGAAATAGGAGCGCGGAACATAGTCGCTGTCACGGAATCTGTCCTTGATGAACGAAATATCCATATTGCTCAACGGACGGGGACCGCGGAGGAAGTTTACCATAGAAAGCGACAGTTCACTGTTTTGCGGATAAAAGCAAAACGCCAGAACGGTCATCGCGGCGGTGTCAAACGGAGTTGAAAGCGAAGCCTGCGGCAGAGCCTGAAACTGCTCAAGCGTTTCGGGCAGATTGTTGAAAACGATTTCGCGCGAGGTAAAGCCGTTTGATTTCGGAGCGGCGTTAAACGCCTGATTTGCGGTGTTTTTTATACTGTCGAAAAGTCCCATAACAGCCTCCTTGAATTTTTTTAATAATTATCTTTAAATATATCGTATCATAAATCGGGAAAAGAATCAATGCTCATTTGATATTATTTCACGTATCTCATCCTCTGCCTGCTTTACTTCATCGTAAAAGGCGGAGGAAGAAACGCGCAGCGCGCCGTTTCCGAGAATGATCAGCTGCTCCAGAGCGTCGGAGGTCACAACTCTTACGCGGTGGTTTTTGGCGAGCTTATGCGAGGTTTTCTCGATATACATATCGGCGGTTTCGGCTTCCTTTGTATATACAACGCTTATGTTGTTGACGTGCTCGACCTCTCTTTGATGGTTCTTGACCTTATAAGCGTCAAAGACAACTATGACTTCGCATTTCTTATACCCCTGATAGTTGCAGAGAATGTTGATCAGCGCTTCGCGCGAGCCGTCAAAGGAATGCTCTTTTAGCTTATCCCATGCGAATATGACGTTGTAGCCGTCTACGAGCAGGTATTCCTCACCGTCGTAATCGACCGTAGGCTTGCCCTTTTTCTGTCCGTGCTGAGCAGGCGCGCGGAAAACCTTCTTTTCGCTGTGCCGCTTTCCGCTGTGAACAGAGCCGTATGTCTGTTCAAATATGCGCATAAGCTCCTTATCCATCGCGAAAATGTCCTTCTGAGAGGCTTTTTCGGAAAAATAGGCTTTGGTATCGGTTATGCCGGCGGGCTCTTCGGGAGCGCTTAAAACGGATGAAAGATGCATATGACTTTTCACTTCATCCCATTTTACCGCGTGTCCCGCTCCGTGAGAACAGAAAATCGAGTCGCAGGGATTGAGAAGATCGGCGTCGGGGTCGTAGCCGATTTCGGAAATTACTTCTTCGGCGTTATGGCAGGGCTCGTAGCCTTTTAATGTACATGAAAGACGTCCTTTGCCGTGGGTGTACTGCCGGACCTCGCGCGCATAGTCGCCCATTTCCGAGACGGGAGCACAGCCTTTGAGGACGCAGACGTCGCTGTTTTGCTCCGGCGGATCAAACGAGCCGTTAATACGCTGAATATCATTTAAGGCTTTGCCGAGGTTTTCGGCGGGTATTTCCAGAGTGAATTTGTATACAGGCTCAAGCAAAACGCTTTTTGCGCATCTAAGCCCCTGTCTGACGGCGCGGTAAGTCGCCTGACGGAAGTCGCCGCCCTCCGTGTGTTTGGCGTGAGCTTTTCCCGCGACAAGGGTGATTTCCATATCGGTTATGGGTGAACCCGTCAGCACGCCGACGTGCGTCTTTTCGTAAAGGTGAGTAAGAATAAGCCGCTGCCAGTTTTTGTCGAGCAGGTCCTCTCTGCAATCGGTGTCGAAAACAAGTCCGCTGTCCCGCTTGCCGGGCTTAAGAATAAGATGTACCTCGGCATAATGTCTTAGCGGTTCAAAATGCCCGACCCCCTCAACGGCGTCGGCGATCGTTTCTTTATATATGATCCTGCCTTTTCCGAATGATACGGTAAAGCCGAAGCGGTCTTCTATAACGCTGCGAAGGACTTCAAGCTGTATTTCCCCCATAAGGCGTAGCTGGATGTAACCGTTTATTTCATCCCAGACAACGTTAAGCATCGGGTCTTCGGTTTCAAGAATTTTCATTTTCGCGAGCGCCGTGTGAGCGTCAACGCCTTCGGGAAGCTCCACGGCATATGTGAGTACGGGTTCGAGAAGCGGCATTCCGCTGTCGGGAGCGTTTCCGAGTCCGTCGCCAGAATGTGTGAAGGAAACTCCCGTGACGGCGCATACGGCTCCGGCTTCGGCTTCGTTTACGGCTGTGAATTTTTCGCCGGAGTATACGCGTATCTGGCTGACTTTTTCGCTTTGAGTGTTTTTCTTGCTTTGAAGCACCTCTCTGACCTTGAGGCTGCCGCCCGTCACCTTGAGGAAGGTCAGTCTGACGCCGTGAGGATCTTCCGATATTTTATATACCTTTGCCGAGAAACCCGAAGGATAATCGGGCATGGCGGTATAGCGGTCAAAGGAAGCAAGAAACTCCTCTGCCCCAACAAGCCTCAGCGCGGAACCGAAAAAGCACGGAAAAACATTTCTTTTCTTTATTGCACAAACGATTCCGCTGTCGGTTATTTTTCCTGACTCGTAACTGTTGAGAAGCTCTTCGTCGCATAAAGCCAGGTTTTCAAAGAACTCATCCTTTGAAGTATCGGTAAAATCAACGCAGTTGTCGCTTAGCTTGCCGCGCAGTTCGTTGAGGATAAAATCCTTTTTTGCTCCCGGCAAGTCCATTTTATTGACGAAAACAAAGCACGGAACGTTATATTTGCCGAGGAGCTTCCACAGCGTTAGCGTGTGGCTCTGAACCCCTTCGGAGCCGCTTATCACCAAAACGGCGTAGTCGAGCACCTGAAGCGTCCGTTCCGTTTCGGCGGAGAAATCAACGTGACCCGGAGTGTCGAGGATATAAAATTCCGCGTTATTATACCGCAGCAAAGCCTGCTTGGAAAAAATGGTTATTCCCCTGTCGCGTTCAAGGGCAAAATTATCCAGAAACGCGTTTTTATGGTCAACTCTGCCGAGCTTGCTTATGTTTCCCGAGCAATACATCAAAGCTTCGGTAAGGGTCGTTTTGCCCGAGTCGACATGAGCGAGTATCCCCACGGAGATCCGTTTCACATTATCTCTCCTTTCAATAAAACTTTGATCAATTATACCATAAAAAACAATCTATGTAAACTTGTTGATCCGTGAATAATTCAAATCCATGAATAGAAACGGACGTGTTGTGAAACATTAGTTTAGGCATCACGGTCAAGGAGCAAAGATAATGGTAAAAAGTAACGCTGACAAAAGACTGAACTATAAACTGAATATTTGGATTTCTATATTGATATTTATATTAGGTACATCTTCCCTTATCGTTTCGGCTTTTTCAAAGGAGAACGAGAACTTTTTATTATCTTTTCGGTATATGACGTTCAACGGCACGGTTTTCAGTACGCTGGTGTCGCTTATCGTTATAGCGTTGAGTTTTTCAAAAGTCAAAAGTGAAAAGGCTTATAAACAGAACATACTGTACTATTTCAGGCTGTCGTCGGCTGTTACGGAAATCATCATCGCGGTGGTTATAGCGTTATCGTTTCTTCCGAGTGTGCCGGATAATCCGAATTTGTTGAGCTACGACTCATTCAATATGCATGTGATCATCCCGCTGCTGACGGTAATATCCTTTCTTTTACACCCGTCGCCCGCCGAAAAGACCGGAGCGCTTTTGCATTTATCGTGCGCGTGGCTGATAACGATATATTCCGCGGTGATTATGACGCTTATCGTGTTTGGCTTGATCCCGGAAAGCTTGATACCGTATTCTTTCCTTGATGTTCATTCAATGCCTGTGTGGTATATCATAACATTCGGGCTGTTTATTTACAGCTTTGTGTATGTGCTGTCATATTGGCTGACGGGGATGCAGGAAAGGATTTGCATTGTAAGGAGTGAAAAAACAAAACCGGTCGGCTCAAAATGAACTGACCGGTCGTTTTTAATTCAGAAAGGTTTGGGAGTTCCGCAGTTCTCGCAGAATTTGCTTATCGTTACGGTGCCGCAGTTGGGACAAGTCCACTGCTGGGGCTGCTGATTAAAATTCTGCTGCTGATACTGCTGGGGCTGCTGATTGAAATTCTGCTGCTGGAACTGCTGGGGCTGCTGATTAAAGCCCTGTTGCTGGAACTGCTGGGGCTGCTGATTGAAGCCCTGCTGCTGGAACTGCTGAGGATGCTGCTGATAGCCTTGCTGGAACTGCTGAGGCTGCTGCTGATAGCCCTGTTGCTGGAATTGCTGAGGCTGCTGCTGATAACCCTGCTGCTGGAACTGTTGCGGCTGCTGATAGCCCTGCTGGAATGTCTGGTTAACAAAAGCACCCTGCTGAGGATTCATCTGCTGATTGTACATTCCGCCCATATTCATTCCGCCGTTCATCGGGCTGCCGCCGCGCAGAGCCATAACGATCTCGTTTGCTTCCTGCTCGTACCTTCTGTATTCGTCGGTATAGCGGCTGTCGGGACGGTTTTCGGTCAGCTCGAACTCGATCTCGCTGAAATACGGAGAATTGACGTCGATATAAATCGTGATCTCATACTCGTATTCATAACGCGGAGGATTGTAGGATACGTTTCTGCCTTCGGAATCCTTCTGATAGATCTCCGAGCGGTGCTCTTCGACCTCATATCTGACATTTGAAACGTTGCTTAATGAAATGATGTCGGCATTCTCGCTGCGGTAATCGCTTTTTCTGCTGACGACAAAGCACTGTTGTGAATCGTCGATATAAACCTTTGTGTAGTTGCCGAAGATGCGGGTCGGATTGAAATAGTTGAGGTTTTGTCTGTTTTCCTCGCGGTATATCAGCTGACGCTTGATGTCTTCAACGGTTGATTTTTTTCTTCCGGTGAAAAACGGTGAAAGCTTTCCGGCGCATTTGCTGCAAACGTTGCCGTCCTCTACCTTACGGTTGCCGAGCAGGCCGATTTTTTCGCCGCAGATGTCGCAATATTTCTTTTCAAATAATCCCATAATGATTCTCCTTTTAGATTTTTTGTTAAACAACAAATAAGTTCAAACCGATTATAACATACAAATGATAAATTGTCACTAACTTTTACAATATTTTAAATAATTTTTATGATTTATGTATAGAAGATAACAAAAAAAGAAGTTGATATTTTTAAAAGAAAATGGTATAATAATATGTCGAAATTTGGGACACAGGGGGATTCTGTTATGAGAATCGGTTTTGATAATGAAAAATACCTCGAAACACAGTCTCAGCACATCCGCAACAGAATTGCGAAATTCGGCGGAAAGCTGTATCTTGAGTTCGGAGGAAAGCTTTTTGACGATTATCACGCTTCACGCGTTTTGCCGGGGTTCAAGCCCGACTCAAAGCTGCAGATGCTTATGCAGCTGAAGGATGAAGCGGAGATCGTTATCGTCATAAACGCTGATGATATTGAAAAAAACAAGGTCCGCGGAGACTTGGGTATTACATATGATCTGGACGTTTTGAGGCTTCTTGATCTGTTTCGCAGCCGCGGTCTGTGCGTAAAGTCGGTCGTTCTGACTCGCTTTGCAAAACAGCCTACGGCGGTCAAGTTTGAGCAAAACCTTAAAAACAACGGGATAAATGTATATCATCACTATTCTATCCCGAACTACCCCACCGACGTTGACCTGATCGTCAGCGACGACGGCTACGGCAGAAACGATTATGTCGAGACCACCCGCCGTTTGGTTGTTATTACCGCTCCCGGTCCCGGCTCGGGCAAGATGGCTGTTTGTCTTTCTCAGCTTTATCACGAGCACAAGCACGGAGTTCAGGCAGGCTACGCCAAATTTGAGACCTTCCCTATCTGGAATCTTCCTTTGAAGCATCCTGTAAACGTTGCTTATGAAGCGGCTACAGCGGATTTGAACGACGTCAATATGATCGACCCGTTCCATCTGGAGGCTTACGGCAAAACCACGGTCAACTATAACCGCGACATCGAGATCTTCCCGGTGCTCAACACCATGTTTGAGCTGATTTTGGGAGAATCGCCCTATAAATCCCCGACGGATATGGGCGTTAATATGGCGGGCAACTGTATTATCGACGACGACGCTGTGTGTGCCGCCGCAAATCAGGAGATAATCCGCAGGTATTACGCGGCTCTTTGCAACCATGTAAAGGGCGTGGAGGCTGCCGACGAGGCATATAAGATCAGTCTGCTGATGAAGCAGAACAAGCTTTCCACCGACGACAGACCGGTGATCGCACCCGCTCTTAAAAAGGCTGAGGACACCGGCGCTCCCGCTGCGGCTATCGAGCTTGCCGACGGACAGATAATTACAGGCAAAACGAGTAATCTTCTCGGCGCGTGCTCCGCTATGCTTTTAAACGCCCTGAAATATCTTGCGGGCATTCCCGAAAACGTTGATATTATCGACGCCGCCGTTATTGAGCCGATCCAGAGATTAAAGGTCGACAGCTTCGGTTCAAACAACCCCCGTCTTCACACCGATGAGCTGCTTATCGCGCTTTCAATGTCGGCTGTAACGAACCCGACGGCTAAGCTTGCGATGGATCAGCTTCATAAGCTCAGAGACACCGACGCTCACGCCACGGTCATTCTTTCCGAAACCGATACGCGCACGCTTAAAAAGCTCGGCATTCGCCTTACGACCGAGCCTGTGTATGAAAATGACAGATTATACAGAAAATAACAGAAGCAACACCGCATTTTTTCCGACCGAACAGCTGTTGATTCATAAGAAAACACTTGCCTTTTGTCGGATTTTGCGGTATCATATCATTGTTGATAAAACAACATTATGACATCAGGAGGATAATATGAAAAAATCAATTCTTTCATTAGCGGCTGCCGCACTTATTTTTGCTTCCGCGTTTTCTTTCGCGGGCTGCGGCTCAAACGGTTCATCAGATAACTCTAAAGCAGTATCTGATACATCGGCTGCTTCTTCAAAGCAGGAAAGCTCAGAATCCGATCAGACCTCGGCTGCTATCGCGGAAAACGACACAGTCTTTACCTATGACGGAAAATCAATCGAGCTCAACAGCAACGTTGAAGATATGATCGCGAATTTCGGTGAAGCAAATAACGTTGACGCACAGCTGACCTGCCACGGCACTGAGGGCGAAGACAAAACCTATACCTATGATGATTTCACTGTTAATTCCTATCCCCTCGACGGCAAGGATTTTGTTATGGAGATCCTGATCTCCAAAGCCGGCGTTCCCACCGCAAAGGGAATCGAAGTCGGAAGCAGCTCGGAAGAAGTTGTCGCTGCATACGGCTCCGAATACAAGGAGATCGGCGTTTACTACGCATATGACGCTCCCGGTAAAAAGTCGCTGCGGTTCTATATTGAAGACGGCACCGTTAAGGAAATCGATTATTATTATACCGTATAATACCTTGCAGGGGTGCGCAAGCTGCCCCTGCTTTTTTCCGTTGTCAAGGAAGATTATTTATGAAAAAGTACGTTTTCAGAACAATCAAGATATTGTGCCTTCTTGTTGCGGTCGTGTTAACAGCCGGAATATTGCAGGAAAATATACTTTGTCACGCCGATCATAACCGTCAGAGGATCAAGGGCTTTTATGACGAGCAGGACGAGTCCCTCGACGTTGTATATCTTGGCGCCAGTGAGGTTTATTCCGACATCGCTCCCGGTTACGCCTACGATCACAGCGGAGTTACCAGCTATCTTTTTGCCACTCAGTCAAATTCGATCCTGAATTATAAAAGTCAGCTGAAAAACATTCTGGCAAAGCAAAAGCCGAAGCTTATCGTCATAGAGCTCAACGGCGCTGTTTACGGGGATGAAAAAGAGGACACAAAGGAAGCTAACCTTCGCAACTATTCCGACAATGTTCCGCTGGACGCCATAAAGCTTGAATGGATGGCGGAGAACGTCAAGGAGAATCAGCCCGAATACCTTTTCCCCATTATGAAATATCACGGCTTATGGAGCGATTTTCCCGCGAATATGAAGTATCAGAAAACCGTCTTTCAGGATAAGCTGCGCGGCTACAGTTATTTAAAGGGGATTCTGAACGAAACCACCATATTTAAAAGCACCCAGCGTTCGATGAATCCTTATCTGCAAAAATCGGCGGACAGCAAGAAGCCCTTGACCGAGCTTGAAGAAAAGGGTCTGCGCGACCTGCTTTCCTACTGCAAGGAGCAAAAGCTCGACAATGTTATCTTTGCGAGATTTCCTCATATAGTTGTTATGAGGACCTTTGAACGATTTGAACGCAGCAATACTGTCGGAGATATAGTTGCCGAGTACGGATATGATTATCTGAATTTTGAGCGTGATTTCGCCGAGACCGGTCTTGATGAGAACAAGGATTTTTACAATCTCGACCACCTGAACGTTTACGGTCAGAAGAAATTCACGGCATATATCACAGACATCTTGAAAGACCGCTATTCCCTGTCCCCTTCAAACGTCAGCGGAAATCTTAAAAGCGAGTGGGACGAATGCGCCGACTATTATGACGCGTATTACCGCTACAGCGACAGTCTGATCAAAAGCGGCGACAGACGCGAGCTTTCCGAGGACTGTGAGCTTATCGACACCTTGAAGGAATATATAAAATAACATATTAAAAGAGCATTCACCCGCTTTGAGTGAATGCTCTGTTTTTTTATATTCGGTTATACCTTCAAGCGCATCCAGGGTTCTCCCGGTGCCAGTCCGCGGACATATTTAACGTCGCAGTCATCGTCAGGCGCTACTCCGAAATGATTGTAATCGTGATTGTGGATATCCCACTCGGGGTCGTAGAATTTTCCTTCGACCTCTGCCCAGCCGTGGCCGCCGCTGTTGCAGGCGTAGGTCTCTTCGTAGCCTATCGCCTTAGCTATAAACGCAAACGCTGCGCCGTAGCTGTAGCAGTCGCCCTTGCCGTTTACAAACAAGTCGTTAGCGCATACGATCGGCCAGTCCATTTCGCGGTACGGCGGATCGTGAGGCACGCCTTCCAGATATGCGGTCTTTATTGTATCAAAGCATTTTCTGAGCTTTTCTTCCTTTGTCATACTGCTGTCGGTCCATTTGGCAACAGCCTGCAATGCGGAATGAAGCGTGGCGTCGGATTCATCGGCTACCTGAGTAGCCTTGCCGTTGATAACGTTCCAGTCGACTCCGTCAACGTTGACGCCGTCGCAGTAGCCCTTATCGATAACGCCCTTATCGTTTACATAATAGAAGCCGTCGTTTTCATCGCCGACGATCGAATTCGGCTGTAAATCACCGTTTTCGGCTTCGGTCGTCTCTTCGACGGGAGCTGCGGTCGTCTGATCGCGTGCCGTAAGATGGATCACCATTCCGTCGGAGACTTTATCGGTCAGGGCAACGTCGGTATCGTATTGGGATTCATCATATCCTGCCTTTGAGATAGCCTGCGCGACGGTGCCTTCGCTCATTTCGAGCGTTTTAACGGAATCGCCCAGCGCTACATAAACCTTTATGTTATTGTTTGTTGTGTTCGCGGCAGAATTCATTGAAATGGGGTTGGCGGAAATGCCTGCCCAGTTGGCTCCGCCGATGTCGGAGCAGGAAACAAATGAAAACGTCATAAGCACCGCGGCGATCAAAATCAAAGCAATCGGGATTAACCACTTTATTCTCACTTTTGAATCTCCTAAATCATAGCGTGAAAGCTATTGAACCGTAAAAAAACTTTTCGACAAATTATGTCATTTTTCCTGTATCGATTTCATTTTATATGAGTGATAAATATTTGTCAATATAATAGAAGATAGAAAAAACACCCGATAAACAGTGGAAATTTGTACTATATACCGTAGCGTTTCAGATTGAAGATTTTTTCGTGTTGTTGACAATATAGTATTTACAATTAATCGAAAAAGGTGTAGAATAATACTGTGTAAAATTACTTATTAAGGAGATCAGTCATGATTCTTGTAAACACACCTACAATCGCCGGAAAAAACCTTATTCACCTCGGTTTGGTGACCGGCAACACCGTTCAGTCCAAAAACGCGTTCAAGGACATCGGTGCGGGCTTTAGAAACCTTGTCGGAGGCGAGGTCGTTTCCTACACAAAAATGCTTGCCGAGGCCCGTGAGGTCGCTTTGAGACGTATGTCTGAGCAGGCTCAGGCTATGGGTGCGGACGCTGTTGTGAACATCAGGTTCTCAAGCGCCTCTATTATGGACGGCGCCGCGGAGATCCTTGCATCGGGCACCGCTGTGAAATTCGGATAATTATGCTTTGAAACCGGCTTCGTTCCCAAAAGATCGCTGCCGGTTTTATATTTCTTACAAGGCAACAGCTTCAGACAGGAGGACAACTATGGCTCAACAGGAATATTCATCCGAAATGATGAGATATATGACGCTTTTGGCGGAAAAATATCCCACGGAGCGCTCGGTCACAAGAGAAATAATAAATCTGAACGCTATCCTGAACCTGCCTAAGGGCACGGAGCATTTTATGAGCGACCTTCACGGTGAGTATGAGGCGTTTTGTCATATACTCAACAACTGCTCGGGCGTCGTGCGCGAAAAGGTTGAACTGAGCCTGGGAGGCTCTCTGAGTTCGGATGAGATAAAAGAGATATGCACTTTAATTTATTATCCCAAGGAAAAGCTGCGCCTAATCAAAAAGGAAAAAAGGCTTGACAGGGATTGGTACACGCTCACGCTCGAAAGGATGCTTGAGATCGCGCGCGTGCTCTCGTCAAAATATACGCGTTCCAAGGTCAGGAAGGCTATGCCCGAGGACTATGCCTATATAATCGACGAGCTTCTGCACGCTCAAAAGGATGAGGACGACAATCAGGTCACCTATCATAAGAATATCCTTGAAACAATAATCAGTATTGACGCGGACGATTTTATTATTTCACTTGCCGAGCTTATTAAACGGCTTGCCGTAGACCGTCTTCATATCGTCGGGGATATATTTGATCGCGGAGACGCCGCGGATAAGATCATTGATTTGATGATGACCTACCACTCGATTGATATTGAGTGGGGCAATCACGATATTCTTTGGATGGGCGCCGCCTGCGGCAGCGAGGTATGTGTTTCTGCCGCGGTCAGAAATTGCCTGCATTATCACTGCGAGCGTATGCTTGAAAGCGGATACGGAATAAGTCTGCGCTCTCTTGTGCTGTTCGCGGAAAAACTGTATCCCGACAGAACTCCTATGGAAGCGGCTCTGGCGGCTATAACCGTTATTATGTTCAAGCTTGAGGGACAGCTCATAATGAGGAATCCCGAATTTGAAATGGATGACCGAATGCTGCTCGACAAAATAGATTTTGAAAATCATACCGTTTCAATTAACGGCACGATTTATGAAATGAACGAAAAGCTCTTCCCCACTCTTGACAGCAACGCGCCGTATGAGCTGACAAATGATGAAGAATCCGTTATCAATGATTTGAAGGAAGCTTTTACATCAAGTCAGAAGCTGAGCCGTCATATCTCATATATCTATAAGAACGGCGGAATGTACTGCGTTCACAACGGCAATTTACTGTATCACGGCTGTGTGCCGCTCAATGAGGACGGAAGCCTGAGGGAGATCACGCTGTTCGGAGAAAGATATAGCGGCAAAAAGCTGTTTGATATGGCAGAGGAGCGTGCGCGCGACGCGTTTTTTGATCGAAACAAAAAACGTGAGGACCTCGATTTTATGTGGTTTTTGTTCAGAGGAGAAAACTCTCCGCTCAACGGAAGAAAAACCAAGGCGTTTGAAAGCGCGTATCTGACAGATAAAGCTGCCCTATATGAGGATAAAAATCCGTATTATAAGTTTTATTTCCAAAGCGAGACCTGTGAAATGATCCTTTCGCATTTCGGTCTGAGCGGAGAATCGGCGCATATTGTAAACGGTCATACTCCCGTGCGAACCGTAAAGGGTGAGCTTCCGATAAGGGCTAACGGAAAGCTGCTTGTGATCGACGGCGGATTCTGCAAGAACTATCATGAAAAAACGGGTATCGCGGGCTACACATTGATATTCAATTCGCACGGTCTGAGGCTTAAAGCGCACCAGCCCTTTGAAAGCATCGACGCCGCGCTGAGAGATAACAGCGATATACATTCAAGCTCCGAGATAGTTGAGACGGAACAGCGCAGAGTGATGGTCCTCAACACCGACGACGGAAACACTATTCAGAATGAAATAAGCGATCTGTGCAGGCTGCTGGATATGTACCGCAGGGGTATTTTGAAACCGGAGAAAGGGAAATAAATATTTTTCGGTTTTTCAGTTTTAAGTATTCATTATTCATTTAGAAAATCCTGTCGATATAATTCGACAGGATTTTTGCTATTTGCCGGCGTGTGTTTGTGTTATCATATAATATCTACCACGTTTGTTGCGGCGGCAACGTGACGTTGCATTCGGCGCGCCTTTGGAATTGTTATCAAAACGGATACGATGGATAAACGGCGCATTATAACGCGTGAATTTCAGAATGGTTTTTGTGAAGCAGTTTAGTGTGCGAATTGGGTGCAGCGTCACGCTGCCGCTCTCGCGGAAAACACTCCACCGGACTGTTGTTTTCTGATCGGTCTCCGTTTGGAACATGGTCGTCCAGCGTCGCACCTGAAGGTGCTTCCTCGTACTCCCTGTTCCTGCGCTTCCTCGAACACCCTTCATCCACCACAGGCGGCGGTCGTTCTCGTCGCCTTCGAATCCCGCCGTCTTATCCGGCCAAAATAAAAGCACCCATAAGGGAGGCACTTCGTAAGGAAGTTGCCTCCCTTTGGCTTTTGTAAAACAGTCGGATAGTTGGATTTGTAGGATATAATCTGAAAATTACGGAGGTTT
>CACXGW010000150.1 GCA_902767325.1 uncultured Ruminococcus sp. | reverse complement strand
ATAACTGTTATATGAGTGGAACGTATATGTTCCGCTTTCCGTAGGCGTGAATTGAAGCAGAACCTCCATACCGCCGGTGGTTATATCCACCCTATATGGTGTGTCGAGCGTCAAAACGGGATAGTCGTTACCGACTGCCTCGCCGCTTTCTGCCGCGGAAACTGAAACCGCGCAGAACGGAACCGCCGCGCAGATAAGGATGATTGCCAAGAAAACGGATACGGTTTTTTTCAACATAACGGACCCTCCCGAACCGGAAAATCTTTTACAACCATATTATAACATATAAATCCTGAAAAATCTTGCTTGTAACGCAAGTTTTTTAAATTATTTTTTCTTTACTATTATCTTGAAATGGTGTATAATTAAATTTGATGTAATGAACACACACTATTGAAACTGAAACTCGAGGCTCAAAATGGACAAACGATATGATGTGGTGATCGTCGGCACAGGCGCGGCGGGACTTTACGCGGCAATTAACTTTCCGCGCGACGTCAGCGTGCTGCTTATCTCAAAGCGCGAACTGCCGCTTTCGAACAGCTCTTTGGCTCAGGGCGGCGTTGCCTGCGTGCTTGACACGGTTCACGACAGCTACAAGCTGCATATCAACGATACTCTTACGGCGGGCAAATACAAAAACACCCTTGCCTCCGTTGAAAAGCTCGTTAAGGAAGGCCCCGCGGATGTGCTGAAAATCGCGGAGCTTGGCGTGGATTTCGACAAGGAACCCGACGGCTCGCTGAAGCGCACTCTGGAAGCGGGTCACAGCCGTCACCGCATCGTTCATCACAAGGATTCCACCGGCAAAGCGATTGTGGACGGTCTTATCGCATATGTAAGCACTCTGCCGAATGTGGAGCTGCTCGGCGACGCGCTGCTTTATTCGATCCACAAAACGCTCAACGGCTTTTATCTGAGCGTGTTAAAGGACGAAAAGCCGATGTATTTCGGCTGCAACTACTGCATTTTCGCCACGGGCGGCATCGGCAGGGTTTATAAATACACCACCAACTCCGCTATCGCCACGGGCGACGGTATCGCGCTGGCGCATATGCTGGGCGCGAGGATACGCAATCTGTCGAAGGTCCAGTTTCATCCCACAGCTTTTGCCGCCGAAAAAGACCGAGAGCGCTTTTTGATAAGCGAGGCTGTGCGCGGCGAGGGCGCCGTGTTGCTCAACTGCAACGGCGAACGCTTTGCTTTTGACTATGACAAGCGCGGCGAGCTTGCTCCGCGCGACGTGGTTTCAAACGCTATTGTGCGCGAGGCGCTGAAAACCGGAAGCGAAAAGTTTTATCTCGATATTACTCACAAGCCTGCGGACTTTGTGCGCGAGCGCTTCCCGATGATCTACGAACGCTGTCTTGAAGAGGGCGTTGACATAACAAAAGACAGGATCCCGGTGTTCCCCTGCCAGCACTATCTGATGGGCGGGATCGACGTTGACCTCAACTCGCGCACCTCGATCGACGGACTTTACGCCGCGGGCGAATGTGCCCACACCGGCGTTCACGGCGACAACCGCCTTGCCAGCAACTCGCTGCTTGAGGCGCTTGTTTATTCACGCGCGGCAGCTGAGGATATAACACGAAAACTGAAAAAATACGGCAGACGGCCGCTCGGTCTGGAGCCGGCGCACCGTCCGATAACCGGAAACTCTATCCCCCATGGCTTCCGCTCGAAGATACGCGAGATAATGCAGGACGCGTATTTTGTGCTTCCGAAGCCCGAAAAATACGAGGAGAGCTACAGGGAGATCGAAGAGATAATCAAGCAGCTTTTCAGCGAAAACTACGAAATCAGTTCCGACTTTGTCGAGGCAAAGAGCATCGCGGTGATCGCGAGCATAATCCTTGATGAAGTTAGGGAGGGTAATCAATGATAAACAGTATTTATGTTGACAAAATAATAAAGGACGCGCTGCTCGAGGACATCAACTACCTCGACGCAGCAACCGACTACCTCATCGACGAGGATCAGGAAAACACCGCGCGCTTTCTGGCTAAAGATGACGGCGTGCTGTGCGGCATCGACATTGCGCTGCGCGTGTTTGAGATCTTGCAGCCGCAGGGCTTTTCGGCGACTGTGTATAAGCACGACGGCGACAAGCTCGAAAAGGGCGACATAATCGCCGAGATAAGCGGCAAGACCCGCACGCTGTTGAAGGGCGAGCGCACCGCGCTGAACCTTATCCAGCACCTGAGCGGCATAGCTACCGCGACAAACCGCGCCGCGGAGATCGTCAAGGGCACAAACGCCTCGATCGCCGACACGCGCAAGACGCTTCCGGGGCTGAGAGCGCTGCAAAAATACGCTGTGACTGTCGGCGGCGGCAAAAACCACCGCTTCAACCTGTCCGACGCGGCAATGCTCAAGGACAACCACGTCGACGCGGGCGGCGGTATAGCGAGCGCCGTAGCAAAGCTTAAAAGCAAGCTCGGACATATGACGAAGATCGAGCTTGAGGTGCGCAACCTCGACGAGCTCGGTCAGGCGCTTCAGGCGGGCGTTGACGTTATTATGCTCGACAATATGAGCTGTGAAGAAATGCGCGAGGCTGTGGAGATAACCGCGGGCAGAGCGCTTTTGGAAGCCAGCGGCAACATCACATCCGATTCGCTGCGTGCCGTTGCCGAAACGGGCGTCGACATCATTTCGATGGGAGCGCTTACCCATTCGGTAAAGGCGTTTGACATTTCGCTTAAAATCATCAGTTAATATAATATTTACGGAGGTATCATTTATGTTAAAAATCGGTATTTTGGGTTACGGAAACCTTGGCAGAGGCGTTGAAGCGGCTGTCAAAAAGAACAACGATATGGTCCTTTCCGCCGTTTACACCAGAAGAGACCCTTCAACACTGACCATCAAGACCGAGGGCGTCGCGGTAAAGAGCACCGCCGACCTCGACACAGGAAAAGAGGATCTCGATGTTTTGATCATCTGCGGCGGCAGCGCGACTGATCTGCCCGAAATGACTCCTAAATACGCGGCGATGTACAACGTTATCGACTCGTTTGACACTCACGCAAAGGTGCCCGAGCACTTCGCTAATGTTGACAAGGCAAGCAAGGCGGCAGGCAAGATCGGCATCATCTCCTGCGGATGGGATCCGGGTATGTTCTCGCTCAACAGAGTTTACGCTCATTCCGTACTGCCCGACGGCAAGGATTTCACCTTCTGGGGCAAGGGCGTCAGTCAGGGACATTCGGACGCGGTAAGAAGGATCGAGGGCGTTATTGACGCGCGTCAGTACACCATCCCCGTTCCCGCGGCTCTTGAGCGCGTAAGAAACGGCGAGAATCCCGAGCTGACCACCCGCGAAAAACACACCAGAGAATGCTTTGTCGTTGCCGAAGAGGGCGCCGATCTGCAAAGGATCGAAAACGAGATAAAGACCATGCCCAACTACTTCTCCGACTACGACACCACCGTTCACTTCATTTCCGCAGAAGAAATGAAAGCAAACCACAGCGGTCTGCCCCACGGCGGCTCGGTGATCTATTCCGGCGAGAGCTCCGACGGAACAAAGCACGTTATCGAATACAGCCTCAAGCTCGATTCCAATCCCGAATTCACAGGCTCCGTTTTGGCGGCATACGCAAGAGCAGCCGCAAGGCTGAACGCTGAGGGCGCAAGCGGCGCAAAGACCGTTTTTGACATCGCTCCGGCTTATCTCAGCATCCACTCCGGCGAAGAGCTCAGAGCTCATCTTCTGTAAATCAAGCCGTAAAAGGCTTTAATATTCAATCTAAAGAAAGGAGAAACACTATGAAGTATATGTGCGAGCCCTGCGGCTACGTATATGATCCCGCTGAGGGCGATCCCGACGGCGGCATCGCGGCAGGCACTGCGTTTGAGGACATTCCGGACGATTGGTGCTGCCCCGTATGCGGAGCAACCAAGGAAGATTTCGTTCCTTACGAAGACTGATAAACCGAAATTTTAAGGCTTTCCCGGATTTGGGAAAGCCTTTTTTCATTATATTACCGACAACTGCCTACTGACAACTTACAACCGATTCAAAAAAGGACCCACCGGTTTCCCGATGGGTCCTTATAATTATGCGAATGATTTAGAAAGCGTCGATAATTTCAGCGAGGTATCTCTGAATTTCAGTTACGTCTCTGATGCTGACTTTACCGTCCTTGTTGGTATCTGCCAAAGCCTTCTGCTCGTCGGTGAGAGTGATAAACTCGGCAAGATATCTCTGAATCATGGTCGCGTCGTCGATCGTGACAGTACCGCTGCCGTCAACATCGCCGAGGATGGGCTCTTCGCCGCTTTCGGTGATGGTGATGGTGAACTTAGCGCCGGTCTTGGTGCTGAAGTTGAACTCAGTAAGGTCGAGCTGAACCTTAACGGTCTGCGACTCGAACTCGGTATCGAAGGTGATGTTGTCACCGTTGTAAACAGCATCCTGAGCCTGACCTTCGAGGTCATAATCATAGGTGCCGCCGAAGTTGTGGGTCCACTTGCCGTCGATAGCGAACTTGATCTGACGATCGAAGCCTTCGCCAACGCCTTCAAAGCTGATTTCCCAAACGTCGTCTGCTACCTCGGTCATCTCATTACTGAGGAAACCGGTATCCCAGGAAGCGTCGTTGAGCCATGTGCCTTCGCCGTTACCAACCGCGAATACGGAATCATATTCGAATACGGTTACGAACTCTACGATGTCGCCGGATACGCTTACAACATAGCCGTCGTCAACAGGTGTCGCGGTTACTGTGAAGGTGCCTGCGCCGGTCAGGTTGAACGTTACGTTGTTGCCTGTCTCGTCGCCGTACCAGTCAGCGCCGTTCTTAACAGCCTTGAGCTGAACATCGGTGTAAGCCTTGTTTACGGTGTAATCCTTTGTGAATACTCCGCCTGCCTGAGCTGTCATGAGGTTGTCCTCATTTGTTTCATCCCAAGCTGTGCCGAAGATATCTGCCGGGTCACCTGCAACTACGAAGGTGTCGTCAGACGGCTCTTCGGTAGTGGGCTCTTCGGTGGGCTCTTCGGTGGTGGGCTCTACAGTGGGCTCTTCGGTGGTGGGCTCTACAGTGGGCTCTGCAGTTGTGTCTTCTACAGGAGCTTCCGTTGTCTCTTCGGGCTCGCCTGTTGTGTAGCTGAGGGTCAGGGTGTCGTTTGCGCCCTCGGTAAGGGTGAAGGTTACT
>CACXGW010000149.1 GCA_902767325.1 uncultured Ruminococcus sp. | reverse complement strand
TTTATAAACAAAACCGTTTTTGAATAGGTTATCAGCCATATCCAAAAGCGCCCTAAAGGAAATCTCGGCGCAGCAAATCCTCCGTCAACGCCTAAAGGCGTTCCACCTCCTTTATGAAAGGATGCTTCACTTTCAGAAACGTTCGCATTATAAAGGGGCGCACACGCGGGTGCGCCCCTACGTACTCTGTCAAAGAACCAAATTATGAGGCGCTTTCCACCTTAATAACCATACATCATATCACCGCTCTTAAACGACTTGATTATTTCCTGTATCTCGTCGTCGGTGACCTTATCGGTGAAGAAGTAAACCGAGCTGGTGTAGCCGTTCAAGCTGAAATTGACAAAGCGCAGGGTTTCTTCCTTGCCGTCCGCCTTGACCTTCGCCGTGCCGCTCATACAGTCGTTTTCGGTTATCGCGCTCCTCGTCAGCACCTTTGTTACCTGAAAATCGGAAGC
Source organism: uncultured Ruminococcus sp. (assembly GCA_902767325.1). Lineage (GTDB taxonomy): Bacteria > Bacillota > Clostridia > Oscillospirales > Acutalibacteraceae > Ruminococcoides. The sequence goes on along the minus strand of CACXGW010000149.1, from coordinate 9,716 downwards.
ATACATGTTTTTATCATCTGTGCCTGCGGTGTCGGTTGCCATGTTCGTTTTTGAGTAGCTTTCAAACGCCAGCAATTCATCGTCTTTGTTATATAAACCGACCATCATGTTATTATCATATTTTTCTATGCAGTCCCACGGCAAAACAAACATACCGCTTCTGGAATTGTATTCCTCATTTTTGCTGTACTTGATGTTATCATAGTTGCCGTAGCTGCCGTAATAATCTTCGTTATCATATTCGTTAGCATAGACCAGATACGGAGATTTTTTGTTTGCGAACTTATCCTTGTCTACTATCCCTATTTCTTCAAGCACGTCATAGGTATTTTTATAGTTGTTCGAAATGCCGTAATCGTTGTACATGCTGCCATGCATATTGTTGCTTATGTTCGACAGCAAAACCGAGATCGCCGCGTCGCTGCCGAGATTGGCGTCCTTTGTGTTGAGGCTGAGGCTGTATCCCATGGCTTCGCTTTTGCCGTTTTCAAGATAATCCTTTTTGAACGCCTCAAACAGCTTTTCAATATCCTTTGGTTCCGATATTCTGTACATACTATTGTTTATACTAACTTCGATGCTTGCCAGATCCTCCGCAGTCGTTCTGCCCACCGCGCTGTATTTCTGCGCGTATGTTTTTGTATCTTCCAGCTTTTCTATCGGGAATACATCGTAATAGTAATCGTAATAGTATGAATAATCGTTGTATTCGTAATAAGAATCCAAACTGAGATTCAGCAGCTTATCGGAATCATAAAACCGCGTCACGGTTCTGCCGTCCTTCAGCTTATACGCTATGCTGTATCTCGATGATTCGCCGATCAGCGAATACAAAAGGCTTCTGAAAGAAAACGGCGTAACGCTTTGGAATTTTGTTTTGGTTTCGCATTTCTCAAAGCCGTCAACTATTTTTTGGTGAGCGTTATAAACCGAGTTTATTTCGCTTTCCTCTTTGAAATCCTCCGCGGAGTCGTTGATAAGATGTGAAATATCTCCCACGGATTTATCATACAGCGAGCCGTCGCCGAAGTTGATATATCCCACGCTGACGATGTCGTCAGCGCTCGGCATATACAGAGCGTAGTTGTCGGAGGTCAAACAGCAAAAGCCGGTAAAGGCTATCGCAAGCACAGTAACCGCGCCGAAACCGATAAGGCTCTTTAAAATGCTGTTAAAGCCGCGGAACAAAATGATGTGGCAAACCACGAACGCCGTGCCGCCGCCCAGGATCATTCCGAACACAAAGCCCGCGAAAGCGCTGCCGAGCACCGCGTAGGAGCCGAACATGATGCCCAGCAGCATACCCGCGATAAATGTAATCAAAATCTCAACGACATAGCAGGGGAGACGGAACGCAAAGCTGGTCTGCGCGTGCTCCGCCTTTCTGCGCCTGAGCAGCCACACGCTCAGCGCGAAGCAGCAAAGTGTGAAGATCACCCAGTAAATGATGTTTACGCCGTCATACGCCGCCAGCGGATTGAGCGCCTTAAGCAAAAAGTGCTGTCCGTAAATGTCGTTGGGAACACCGAAGAAAAACGCTTCGATCATTCCCTTGATGATGAACGCCGAAACCGGATACGCAAAGCAAATGCCCAAAAAGCTGAGCACGGTGTTAGCCGTTCCGCCGCAGCACACCGCCATCAAACCGTAGAACGATATACAGGCGATGCTGCCCATCGGTATCTGCCAAAACAGCGATACAACCTCACTGTTGACGGTCGCTCCCGAAAACACTGTTATCAGACAAATAATTCCGATAAAGAATAATGCAGGTATAACGGAAGCCGCGAACGCCGCCAGCGCCTTGCCGATAAACAGCACTCCCGAGGGAATGGGCATCGGGTTTATGCGGTCGGCTTTGCGCTTGTTGTGCAGGTAGGAGAATATCCGCATCGTATAGATTATTGTGAAAATACTTGTCAGCAGGAACACGGCTGCCGCTGCCAGAACGTGAAAGCTCTGCAAGCCGTTCACCGGCTCGTAAGCCGCTCCGTAAACGCTTTCAAATCCGTATCGGTTTGTATCGTATTGATTTGTCACTACGGAAAGCGACAATATCACCGTGGTCAAAAACGCCGCGATAATAGAGTAAACGATAAGCAGCGTTCTTCTCTGTTTCAGCTCGTACAAAAGAACCGTCAGCCCGAGCTTTAAGTCATTTTTAGTCGATGTGATACGCGTCATAGCCCGCAGCCTCCATTTCACTTAAAAATACTTCCTCCAGCGTCAGCGGCATAGCCGAAATGAACGCGGGGGACATTGCTTCCAGCCTCGGCTTAAAGTCATCTTCTGTGCCTTTTACGGTCAGGTTGAACACGTTGCCGTTTCTGAACACGCTGACAACGTTGATACCGTTAAAATGTATCCCTGTCGGCGGTACATCCGAGAATCCCACCTGGACCTTGCGGTACGCCGCTCTGAGCTCGTCGGTCTCGCGCTGAACGATGACCTTGCCCTTGTGCAAAAGGCAAATGCGGTCGCAAAGGTCCTCAAGCTCGCGCAGATTGTGCGAGGCTATAACAACGGTCATATCGTGCTCCGCGACGCGCTCGGCAAGCAACCGTTTCAGCGCAAGCCTAATCACTGCGTCCAGTCCGTCGAATATCTCGTCCAAAAACAGATACTTCGGTCGGGTGGAAAGCGCGATGGTCAGCGCCGCCTGCCTCTGCATACCCTTTGACATATTTATTATCCTCTGCTTTTCGTCAAGCGGGAACACCTCGAGGCAGCGCTTATATTCCTCGTCGCTCCAGTGGGGATATATCTTGCGGTACAGCGCGGCGGTGTTTTTCAGCGTGCTGTCGTTGTAAAAATACGGAAAGTCGTTCACAAAAAAGCAGTCGCCCTTCACGGCGGGATTGTCAAACGGGCGCTTGCCATCGATCAGCACCTCGCCGCCGTCGGGCATATACACGCCCGAAAGAATGCGCAGCAAGGTCGATTTTCCGCCGCCGTTGCTGCCTATCAGCCCGACTACCGTGCCGTTTTCTACGGTCAATTCAAGCTCATCAAGAGCGGTCACCTTGTCAAACTGCTTCGTCAATTTTTGTATCTCGATCATCTTCAAAACCTCCTTCATAAACGCGCTCAAGCTCTGCGCGCAGTTCTTTTTCTTCAATTCCTACGTCGCGCGCCCTGGCGCACAGCTTTGAAAATTCCGCCATGGCGTTCTCGCGCTTTACGCTGTCGGCGCAAAGCTTTTCGCTTATAAAGCTGCCTTTGCCCACAACGGAATACGTCAGCCCGTCAGCTTCAAGCTGTTTGTAAGCCTTTGCCACGGTGTTGGGGTTGATGCCCAGCTCCAGCGCCATAGTCCGCACGGGCGGAAGCTGATCGTCGGGCTTCAAAACTCCCGCCGCGGCAAGGTTTACTATGCTGTTTTTCAGCTGTTCGTAAATCGGCACGCGCGACGCGGTATCTATTTGAAACATAATATCACCTCGATATAATAAAATGGTAATTGCAATAATAAAATTAAAATTGTCCTACAGTGTACTATCTACTCAAATAGTACACCATAGAACAATTTTTGTCAAGGGGTATTCAGCAATTTAGGGAAAATGTTTTATGTAAGTAGGGGCGTGCATTGCACGCCCGCCTTCAAAAGACAATTAATTGTTTCGGGCGACCAATGGTCGCCCCTACACTGTTAAGGAAAGCGCTTTATGAATCGGCACGGCAACAAGCGCGGCAATAACGCATTTTGCCAAGTCGATCGGGATAAATGTCGCGGCGACAAGCATGAACGCTTTTGAAAAGTCAACGCCCGCATACAGCATAAAGCCCAATATTCCCGGCAGATAAATGCAGGGGATACCCACGGCGACAGCGGCGATAAGATAACGCAATACCGCGTATTTGCCGTTTGTTTTTCCTTTTGCCAGGCTGACGAAAAACGAGGCGAGTATGAACCCGACCAAAAAGCCGCCTGTCGGTCCCGCAAGAACTCCGAAGCCGCTTTGCCAGCCCGAAAAAACCGGCAAGCCGATAACGCCCAGCAGCGTATACAACAGCTGAGCTGCGAGCGCGTAAAAGGGCTTTAGCACCAGCGCGGTCAATATCACGATAAAAACCTGCAGGGTAAAGGCGATGTTCAGCGGTGTGGGAACAGACAGTGGAGACAGCACGCACAGCAGCGCCGCGCATATCGCAATCTGCGCCATTGCCAATGTTTTACCTTTAGTATTTGTTTTTTTATTTGCCATATTGTCAACCTCTGTATGTAAAACTGTTGACATTATAGCATTTTTATTATTCATTGTCAACTGACACAAAATATATAGTTGACAATAAAAACATTGAAAAAACCGCTCAGCCGTGTTATAATACATACGAAATGAGGGAACGCTATGAAAAAATGCGACTATTGCGCAAAGGAAATTTCATACCACGACCAGTATTGCTGCGAGGATTGCGAGCGGAAAACCGTTGAATTTCATCAGCGCAGCGAGCGGTATTCAAAAATGTTCTTGATCGTCAACACCATCTGCGTGTTCGGAATCCCCGTCGGGCTGTTCCTCGCGTCGTTTTCGACCGCTGTCGGCATCCCGATAGCCGCCGCGTCGTGTATGGTATTGGGGCTTATGCTCATTTTGCTTCCGTTCCCAACCGAGGGAATGATCAAAAAACACAAGCTGCAAAAGGCAATAAAAATCAGCCGCATTTTCGGCGGGGTCGTAATCGGACTCGGCTTTGCGATAATCGGTTTGGTTTTTGTTTTGAAAAGATGAATAATTTTAAAGTTTGCGTCAACACTATTATCATCATTCTGTAAGGAGGCTTAGGAATGTTAGATAAAATTGCGTTGACGCTTTTGATTATCGGCGGTCTCAATTGGGGCAGCATCGGGATTTTCCAATTTGACCTTGTCGGCTTTATCGGCGGCGGTCAGACAGGCGTTATCAGCAGGATCATTTATATCGTTGTCGCTTTGGCGGCGATCTGGTGCATTTCGCTGCTGTTTCGCGACACAAGCGACACCGTTGTCCGTGACAGACACCCGCGTTCAATGGAAGGATAAAAATTTTACAGTAATAAAAAAGACCGGCTCGATCGAACCGGTCTGATTTCTTATATAGTTGTTTTAAATCAAAGAGCTTCAACGATAGCCTTTGTATCTCTGGCGATGACCATTTCCTCGTCGGTGGCGATCAGCTCAACGCGGATCTTCGAGTCTGCGGTGGTCAGCGTGCCCTGCTTGCCGTGGATAGTCGCGTTGTTGACGTCCTTGTCAAGCTTTACGCCGAGGCACTCAAGATAGTCGCAGACCTTCTCGCGGAGCACAGGCTGATTCTCGCCCAGACCTGCGGTAAATACGATAGCGTCGCAGCCGCCCATAGCGACAAAGTAGCTGCCTACATACTGAGCGATCTGATAGTAGAGCATCTCGTGAGCAAGCTTTGCGCGCGCGTTGCCCTCGTTTTCGGCAGCGGTAACGTCTCTGTCGTCGGACGAAATGCCCGAAACGCCCAGCAGACCGGACTTCTTGTTCAGCACGGTTTCGATCTCACTTATGCTCATGCCCTCTTTTTCTGCGATAAAGGTAACGACCGAGGGATCAAGCGAGCCGGAGCGTGTGCCCATCATAAAGCCGCCCAGCGGAGTAAGGCCCATTGTGGTGTCAACGACCTTGCCGTTCTTAACGGCGGTGATCGAGGAACCGTTGCCGATGTGGCAGGTGATTATTTTCAGCTCTTCGATGGGCTTGCCCATAAGCTCAGCCATCTTAGCGCTGACATAACGGTGAGAGGTACCGTGGAAGCCGTACTTTCTCACGCCGTACTTTTCATAATATTCATAGGGAACAGCGAACATATACGCCTTTTCGGGCATAGTCTGATGGAACGCGGTGTCAAAAGCAGCGACCTGCGGAACGTCCTTGCCGAAGACCTCGGTGCAGGCGTCGATGCCCTGGAGGTGAGCGGGGTTGTGCAGGGGAGCAAGGGGAGAGAGCTCCTTGACTTTATCGAGCACTTCCGAGTCGATAAGCACGGAGTGGTCGTAATAAGCGCCGCCCTGTACCACGCGGTGACCGATAGCGGAAACTTCGCTGAGGTCCTTGATCGCGCCGTACTCGGGGTCGAGAAGCGCGTTCTTAACAGCCTCAAAAGCCTGAGTGTGATTCTTCATTTCAGCTTCGCGCTCGACCTTGCCGCCGTCGGGGGTCTTAAAGCCGATAAACGAGCCGTCTGTGCCGATTCTTTCGCAGTTGCCTTTTGCAAGCACGCTCTCGTCGGTCATATCGATCAACTGATACTTCAAAGAGGAGCTGCCCGCATTGATAACTAATACCTTCATTTGAAACAATCCCTTCATTTCTATTGATTCACAGATTCATTTAATGTATAATATATATACATACAGTATCTTTAATATCATACAGGATAAATGAAGGTTTTTCAAGTGCTTTTTGCATTTTTTTGCAGAAAACTTGAGTTTTTACAGAAAACAGGTGGTAAAAATGGCGGTCGCGGTTATTTGCGAATTCAATCCCTTCCACAATGGGCACCAATATCTTTTAAAAACAGCACAAAAAATCACGGGTGAGCCTGTCACCGCGATAATGAGCGGAAGCTTCACCCAGCGCGGCGAGGTCGCGGTCTGTTCCAAGTGGGAGCGTGCCGAGGCTGCTCTTGAAAACGGAGCAGATCTGGTCTCGGAGCTGCCGACGGTATATGCCGTCGCGAATGCCGAACGGTTCGCCCGCGGCGGAGTCAGCATAGCGAAAGCTTTTTCCGACGTAAATCACCTCGCCTTCGGCTGCGAAACGGACGATATTTCCGCGCTGACTGCGGCGTGTGAAGCGACGGAGTGTGACGAAGTTAATTCTATTGTCGCGGAACAGATGAAAACCGGCGCCTATTATCCGAAGGCGCTTGAAACCGCCGTTAGGGAAGTCTGCGGCGATGAAGTCGCCGATGTGCTGACCTCGCCCAACAACATACTGGCGGTGGAGTATATCCGCGCTCTGAAAGGCAGCAGCGTAAAACCCTTGCCGGTAAAGCGCGTAGGAGTGTCGCACGACAGCGAAGCTCTGTCCGAAAATTTCGCCTCTGCCTCTCAGCTCAGAAAAATGCTGCGCGCGGGGGAGAGCATCGAGCCTTTTGTGCCGTGCGTCCCCAAAAGCATTACATATCCCGAGCTGCTCGAGCGCGCCGTTCTGTTCAGGCTGCGCTCAATGGAAGTTGAAGATTTTCGCGCTCTGCCCGAGGTGGGCGAGGGCCTGGAGCACCGTCTGGTTCAGGCGATCGGAGAAAATAATTCCATAGAAGAAATATTATCAGCCGTTAAGACAAAGCGCTACACCCACGCGCGGCTCAGAAGGATAATCGCCTGCGCCGCTTTGGGGATAAGCGAAGGGCTTCAGTCGCGCAGCTCGCATTACGCCCGCGTTCTCGGCTTTACCGAAAGGGGAGAGGCGCTGCTGAAAAACTGCTCGTTCGAGGTGGTCACCTCACCCGCGAGATCGCTTCGCTCGGGAAGTGAAAATTCGGAATTTTTACGCCGTGACATACTCGCCTCAGACCTCGCGGCGCTGGCTTTTGAGGAAGTTCGTCCTGGCGGGAGCGACTACCTTACAAAAATCATCAGGAAGAATAGTGCAAAATAACGAAGAAAAACGACATAATAATAAAATTGTCTAAAAACTTTACAGAAAATTGCATTTAACCTCTTGTATATTTAGATAAAAATGTTTATAATAAAAGTGAATAAATGTAAATTTAAGACAGATAAATTTACAAGTATCAAACGAATTTATAGAAATGAGGTATACTATGGCTTTTTCAGTTAACGACAACAGACCCCCTCTTGAACAATTTTTGCAGGGTGAGGCGGCAAGAGCCTACCATTTCCTCGGATCTCACTTTGAAAACTGGGACGGCCGTCAGGGTGTTGTTTTCAGAGTTTGGGCTCCGAACGCGAAATCTGTTTCCGTAGTGGGCGATTTTAATGATTGGAATCCCGACGCGCATTATATGTATCGCATCTCCGACTCCGGCGTGTGGGAGCTGTTTATCGAAGGTGTTTGGGAATTCGCGTGCTATAAGTACTGCGTAGAGACTCCATGGAACGAGCGTATTTTGAAAACCGACCCGTATGCGTTCCACTGCCAGACCCGTCCCGACAACGCATCCCGCACCTATCATATCTATGACTATCCGTGGAACGACGGCGCGTGGTATGACTATAAGAGAGAGCATCCTCATAAAAGCCGGGCTATCAACGTTTACGAGGTAAACGCGGGCTCATGGCGTAAATATGACGACGGCAATTTCTACGGCTACCGCAAGCTGGCGGATGAGCTGATCCCTTATGTTAAGGAAATGGGCTATACTCACATCGAGTTTATGCCTCTGACCGAATTCCCCTTCGACGGAAGCTGGGGCTATCAGGTAACAGGTTACTACGCCGCGACCTCCCGTTACGGCGAGCCTAAGGATCTTATGTATTTCGTAGAGCGCGCTCATCAGGAAGGCATCGGCGTCATCCTCGACTGGGTTCCCGCTCACTTCCCCAAGGACGCTCACGGTCTTGCGCGTTTTGACGGCACAGGCTGCTATGAATACGAAGACTGGAGAATCGGCGAGCACAAGGAATGGGGCACCTATATCTTCAACTACGGCAGATATGAGGTAACAAGCTTCCTTATCTCCTCGGCTATGTTCTGGTTCGATATGTATCACATCGACGGCATCCGCGTTGACGCTGTTGCTTCGATGCTTTATCTCGACTATAACCGCAAGGACGGCGAATGGGTAGCCAACGCTTACGGCGGCAGAGAAAACCTCGTAGCCGTTGACTTCCTCCAGAAGCTCAACAACGTTGTCCATATGTTCTATCCCGAAGCGATGATGATCGCCGAGGAAAGCACCGCCTGGCCGAACGTAACCCGCTATCCCATCGAGGGCTTGGGTCTCGTCTTTGACTACAAGTGGAACATGGGCTGGATGAACGATATGCTCTCTTACATTTCGCTCGATCCGCTGTGGAGAAACTATCACCACGACACCCTTACCTTCAGCATGGTTTACGCGTTCTCCGAAAACTTTATGCTTCCCATCTCGCACGACGAGGTCGTTTACGGCAAGGGCTCGCTCATCAATAAGATGCCCGGCGGCTACGATCAGAAGTTCCAGGGCGTGCGCGGATTTGTTTCCTATATGCTCGCGCATCCCGGCAAGAAGCTGATGTTCATGGGCAGCGAGATCGGACAGTTCGACGAGTGGAACGCAAACACTCAGCTCGAATGGGGTCTGCTCGATTACGAGAAGCACCGCCAGCTCCAGCACTTCTTCGCCACCGCGAACAAGTTCTATATCGACACTCCCGCAATGCACGAAAACGATTACGACTGGAACGGCTTCCGCTGGGTTGCTCTTGACGACTATCAGAACAGCATTATCGCGTTCCGCAGGATCGCTCTCGACGGCAGCGAGATCCTCGTTGTATGTAACTTCCAGCCCGTTACCCGCGAGAATTATCGCGTAGCGGTTCCCGTATACGGCATTTATGAAGAGGTGTTCAACTCCGAGGCTGAAGAGTTCGGCGGCTGCGGCATCAAGAACGAAGGCGACATCAAGGCTCTCAACGAAAAAGAGCACGACCTCGACTACTGCATCGCGGTTACCCTGCCTCCTCTGGGCGTTACTTATTACAAGCTCAAGGAAGAGCTTCCTGTCCCGAAGAAGCGCGGCAGAAAGAAGAAGGAAGACGCC
>CACXGW010000148.1 GCA_902767325.1 uncultured Ruminococcus sp. | reverse complement strand
GCGTCCCTTTTTTAGTGCACAGTTTAAAGTGCATAGTGCATAGTGAATGGTCGCTGCGCTCCGGATTATATTTGGTGCGGGCGAAACCTTAACGTCGTAGGGGCGACCATTGGTCGCCGGAAATAAGGAATCGATTTTTACGAAACAGCGGGCGTGCAATGCACGCCCCTACGAGTCCTATCAAAGAGAATCATAATTCCGCATTCCGCATTCCGAGTCCTATCAGAGAAAGAATTAATTCCGCATTCCGCATTCCGAGTCCTATCAGAGAAAGAATTAATTCCGCATTCCGCATTCCGAATTCCGAATTAAATAACAAACCCTCCGTTTACGCCGAGCACCTGACCGGTGATGAACGACGCTTTGCCGCTGCATAGGAACACCGCCGCTTCGGCGACGTCCTCGGGAGTTCCCAAACGGTTGAGCGGCGTCTCCTCTTTGAGTTCCGCAATAATGTCGCTGTCAAAGCTTTTCATCATATCCGTCATAACTACTCCGGGTGCGATGCAGTTGACCCTGACATTCGAAAGCCCGACTTCCTTGGCAAGAGCCTTTGTCAGTCCTATCACGCCGGCTTTTGCGGCGCTGTAGTGGACCTCGCACGACGCGCCGACCTGTCCCCACATAGAGCTGATGTTTAGGATAGCTCCGTTGTGAGCGGGCAGCATAAAGCGTCTGAGCGCTTCTCGGCAGCAGAAGAACACGCCGTCAAGATTTGTACCGATCATATTTTTCCAATCGTCGTCGGAAATGTCGCAAAACAGCTTTTGCTCAGCTATTCCGGCGTTATTAACAAGCACGTCGATCGAACCTGCTTTGAGCTCGATTTCATCAAACATAGCCTTGACCGAGCCGCTGTCGCTGATGTCGGCGTATACGGGCTGTGCATAAACTTTATATTTATTCCTAAGTTCCTCTGCAAGCAAAATTGCTTTTTCTTGTCTGTTGTGATAATGAATCACAACGTCATCTCCGTTTTTCGCAAACGCCCTGCAAATGGCGGAACCTATGCCGCCTGCGCCGCCGGTCACCAATATTCTACTCATTTCTTTATCACTTCCACTAGCACTAAAGATACAATCCGCAACTTGTACTAAAAGTATAGCACAATAATCGAAAAAAGAAAAGGGGTAAAAAAGAAAACGCTCTTTTCAGAGCGTTACTTTATGAGGTCCACGATTTCATCAATGAGCTCGGCAACGCGGTTTTGCTGCTCCGTGTTGAGTTCGCCCAAAGATTTTTGGATTTTATATGCGGTGTCGGAAATATTGTCGATATCTCCGTCGATGTCAATCAGCTTGTACACAGGGATTCCCAACGCGTTGGCAAGTCTGTACAGCGTGTCGATAGTAGGACATTTTTCGCCGCGCTCCAGCTTGCTGATATATGCGGGATGGATCCCCGACTCCAAAGCTACGTGTTCCTGACTGACGTCTTTTTGAATTCTGTATTTGCGGATATTTGCCCCGATCAATCTCGATAATGCTAACCTATCCATGTTTATTCCTACCTGTTTATAATTTGTTAAGATTATATTATAGGATAACTGCGATTTCTTCAATCAACTTTAGTGACGAAATATAGTCCAAAGGTATCACGGGTGATACGCTGTTGTTTTTTAAAGATAATATTTGACTCTAAAAAGATATTTACATTTATTTTAAACTCGGTTTGTCGGATTTTACGATTTTTTCCCACGCCTCCGGATTTGGAAGCGTGGGAAAAACATTCGCATATACTGAATAAATATCCAAAAAATATGCAGGCAATTACTTTTTCTTGAAGCCGTCCTTGAGCGATACGCTGCGGTTGAACACGAGGTGCTCGGGCGAGCTGTCCTTGTTGTCAACGCAGAAATAGCCGATCCTCATAAACTGGAAGCTCTGCGGAGCCTTAGCATCGGCAAGGCTCTTTTCGATCTTGCAGTCATTCAAAACCACAAGAGAATCCGGATTTATATAATCGAGGAAGCTGCCTTCGCCTGAGTCGGGATCGGGTACGGTGAACAGGTTGTCATAAAGCCTTACCTCGGCGCTTTCGCAGTTGTTCACGTCGACCCAGTGGATAGTGCCGCGGACTTTTCTGCCGTCGGGGGTGTTGCCGCCGCGTGTTTCGGGATCATAGGTTGCGTAAACCTCAACGACGTTGCCGTTCTCGTCCTTTTTGCAGCCGGTGCACTTGACGATATATGTCGATTTCAGTCTGACCTCGTTGCCGGGGTAGAGGCGCTGATATTTCTTGATCGGCTCTTCCATAAAGTCCTCGGCTTCGATCCAGCACTCGCGCGAGAAGGTCACGGTTCTTGTGCCGTCCTCGGGACGGTTGGGGTTGTTTTCAACTTCAAATTCTTCACGCTTGCCCTCGGGATAGTTGGTGATGACGAGCTTTACCGGGTGCAGCACGCACATGGCGCGGGCAGCGGTCTCGTTGAGGTCGTCGCGCAGGCAGTGCTCCAAAAAGCTGTATTCAACGATGGAGTTTACCTTCGATACGCCGATCTGGTCAATAAACGAGCGGATCGACTTAGGCGTGTAGCCGCGGCGGCGCAGTCCGCACAGCGTGGGCATACGCGGATCGTCCCAGCCGTTGACATAGCCTTCCTCAACAAGCGCGCGGAGCTTTCTTTTGCTCATCACGGTGTTGTTGATGCCAAGGCGCGCAAACTCGATCTGCCTCGGCTTTGCGGGCGCTGAGATGTTGTCGATGACCCAGTCGTAAAGCGGGCGGTGCGACTCGAACTCGAGCGAGCACAGGCTGTGGGTGATGCCCTCGATAGCGTCCTCGATCGGGTGAGCGAAGTCATACATCGGATAGATGCACCAGCTGTCGCCCGTGCGGTGATGGTGCATACGGTTTATGCGGTAAATTACCGGGTCGCGCATATTGAAGTTGCCGGACGCGAGGTCGATCTTCGCGCGCAGAGTCATGCTGCCGTCGGCGAACTCGCCGTTTTTCATACGCTCAAACAGATCAAGGCTCTCCTCGATCGGTCTGTCGCGGAAGGGGCTTTTCGCGGGGGTCTGGGTGTCGCCGCGGAATTCGCGCATCTGGTCGGCGTTGAGCTCGCAGACATAGGCTAGACCTTTTTTAATAAGCTCAACGGCAAACTCATACATCTGCTCGAAATATTCGGAAGCGTAGAAAAATCTGTCGCCCCAGTCAAAGCCGAGCCACTTGATGTCCTCTTTTATCGCGTCGACATACTCAACGTCCTCTTTGGTGGGGTTGGTGTCGTCCATACGAAGGTTGCACATCCCGCGGTATTTTTCCGCGGTGCCGAAGTTGATGCATACAGCCTTGGCGTGACCGATGTGCAGATAGCCGTTCGGCTCCGGAGGAAAACGCGTGTGAACGGTTTTGCCCTCATACTGACCGCCCGCGGCAATATCTTCGTCGATAAAGTCGTGTATGAAATTGCTCATTGTCATTTCGGTGTTGGTTGTATCAGCCATAGTGATGTTCCTTTTCTGTATGATTTGTGCAGCAAATCAATTCATGTTGTTTTGCAACAATTCACGGCGCAGCCTATTCATGTTGCGGCAGCAACAATTCATTCAAAAAACATATTCGGGGATGAATTGAACCTTGCGGTTCATGAATAGCGATAAAATCACATGAATTGCGCCGATTGCGGCGCATGAATTGACAGCGCGCTGTCATTATCCTAATTTTTCCAGTCCCAGTTCGATCCTGCGCAGGGCTTCTTCTCTGCCGAGAATGTCGAGTATCTCGACGGCGCCGCCGGGGGTGACGGTTTTGCCCGCCGCGGCGATCCTGACCGGCCACATAACGGTGCCGTTTTTCAGCTCTTTTTCCTTTGCCATATCGATAAGGCAATCGTGGATCGATGGGTTGTCCCAAGAGGGCAGAGCCTTCAAACGCTCATAAGCTTCTCTTAAAACAACAGGTGTGTTTTCAAGATTCGTCTTGCTCTTTTTGTTTACGAAAAGCTCCTTTTCATATTCGGGGAGAGATGCGAAGAAGTCGAGCATTTCGGGGATCTGGGTCAACTGCGTAACGCGCTTTTGCAGAATCTCCGCGAACTTTTCCCACGGCATTTCCTTTTCGCCGAACACCTTTTTGTAGTAAGGCATAGCGGCTTCGGTGAATTCTTCCGCGGTCATCGCCTTGATGTATTCGCCGTTGAACCAGCTGAGCTTGTCGTAGTCGAACACTGCGGGCGATTTGCTTATGCCGCCGACGTCGAACGCCTTTTCAAGCTCGGAAAGCGAGAATATCTCTTGATTATCCTTCGGGCACCAGCCGAGCAGAGCGATGTAGTTGATGATCGCCTGCGGCAGATAGCCGTCCTCGATCAGATCGTAAAAGCCCGTCGCGCCGTGGCGTTTTGAAAGCTTGCTAACGTTGCCGTCCTCGTCCTTGCCCATAATGAGAGGAAGGTGGATGTAGGTGGGTATCTCCCAGCCGAAAGCCTCGTAAAGGAGGTTGTATTTCGGGGTGGAGCTGAGGTATTCGCTTCCGCGGACGACGTGGGTTATGCCCATAGTGTGGTCGTCGATGACGTTAGCGAAGTTGTAGGTGGGATAGCCGTCGGTCTTTATCAGAATCTGATCCTGCAGCTCGCTGTTCTCCACCGTGATGTCGCCGAACACCGCGTCTGAAAACGTGGTGCTGCCTTCAATAGGCATCTTCTGGCGGATGACATAGGGAACGCCGTCGGCAAGGTTTTTCGCGATCTCTTCTTCGGACAGGTCGCGGCAGTGACGGTCGTAGCCGCCGCCGACGGTCTCGTTCTGTATCTTTTCCAGGCGCTCCTTCGAGCAGAAGCAGCGGTACGCCTTGCCCTCGTTTATGAGCTGCTCGGCATAGGGGAGATACATATCCTTGCGCTCGGACTGTACATAGGGACCAAAGTCGCCGCCCACGTCGGGACCTTCGTCGTGCTGAAGTCCGGCGAGCCGTAAAGTGTTGTAGATAAAGTCAACCGAGCCCTCGACAAGACGCTCGCGGTCGGTGTCCTCGATCCTCAGAATAAACTTGCCGCCCTGCGATTTCGCCACCAGATATTCGTACAAAGCCGTGCGAAGATTTCCCACATGCATAAAGCCCGTGGGACTGGGAGCGTAGCGGGTGCGAACCAATTTGTCAGCCATAAAAAACCCTCCGTAAAATGAAAAATGCTATACAAAATAAAGTATAGCACAGATTATCGGATAATTCAATTGTTTTATTTAGTTGTCAGTAGGCAGCGGGCAGTCGGCAGTTGTATTAATGCAGAGGTTGATTGCAAAAAAGCCTTCTCCCTGGTGGAGAAGGTGTCAGCGTAGCTGACGGATAAGGGGTTCGCCGTAAGGCGATAGGGAGAGAATTTCCCGTGTTAATGTTAAGTAATTATATAGAATAAAAGATATGCTTTAACTGATACCGTTTGCTTATCTTTTTCACTACGCGAAATCCCCTTATCCGTCACGCCACCGTCAACATATAATAAAGACAAACCTTTCCTGCCATTTCAAACAACGTGATAACAGAAATGCTCTGCGTAGGTGTTGTGCCACCTTCTCCACCGGGGAGAAGGCTTCACCTAAGGCGAACTTCGCACAAATAAAAAAGGCGCACACATTGGTGCGCCCCTACGAGTCCATTCAAAAAGAGCCTATTCCGCATTCCGCATTCCGAATTCCGAATTAACTTTGAAATCCCAGCACCTTGCCGACGGATTTGGAGTATACCTGCCACTCTTCCGTCTTTTCTTTCAGGCGGCGTTCGCCCTTGCGGGTCAGGTGATAATACTTGCGCTTGCGGTTTTCGGACTCCTCCCAATAGCTGTCGAGGCAGCCCTCTTCCTCCAGCGCGTGCAAAATGGGGTACAGCGTTCCCTCTTTCAGCTCAAAAACGCTTTCACTTCTGAGCTGTATCTCCTTAATGATCTTGTAGCCGTATAAATCGTTGCCCTTCAATACGCTGAGCACCAAAGTCGCGGTGCTGCCCTTTATTAGTTCTTTACTTATTTTCATGATGATTCTCCTGTTTATATTAAATCAGTCTGTGTATATGTTTCTCCGTCAAATTCGTGTGTGATCGTTATCGTGCCGTTCGGTACCAAATAAACCAATTGAATAAAACTATCCTGATAGGTGACCGTTACCGCCTTGTCATACCAATCGAACCGGCGGAGGCTTTCAACGCTCAGATCCCCTGCTGTTGATTTATACTGTTGATATTCTTCATCGGTCAGCCGGATATCTCTGCTGAGAAGCGGAAGGTCGGTGCTGTAATTGGTGACGGAATAGCCGAAAGTCCAGCCGATTCCGTACGTGATAAGCTGATAGGTGTTGTTGGTAAGGGTCTCGGCATTGTAGAAAGATGCTTGAGTGAATTTTCCGTTTCCGGTTTCATAATAACTCTTATAAGAGCCGTTATCTATTTCCTGACGGAAGCTGTCTATATCGCCGTCCAGGACGAGGTCGATCATTTCGCGGCGTTCGGTTTTTGCCGCAGCCTGCTTATCGGGCAGACGGGTCGCGGCGATCGCCGTGCAGACTGCCGTCGGGATAAGGCTTACTGCAAGCACCGCGCAGATCACTGTATTTATGATGTTCAAAACCTTGCGAGGAACGCGCGTGTCATATAGCCTTTCCTGCCATACGATAGTGAGGATTATATATACCGCCCACAGCAAAAGCAAGGCGAAGATGATCACCGCGCACGCGACGAAAGTGCTTTTTTCATCCCACGGCGTATACTGATATGCAAAAATGCGGTCGATATAGCCGTTAAAGCCCTTTGTAAACAGCGTGAGTAACATATACACAGCGGGCTGGAACATTCCGCACATCGACTGATGCTTGACGTTGATCAAGGAAATGATAAAGTACGCCGCAAGGCAAACGATCACGCTCGCCGCCGTGCCCTTTCGCTTTTTCTTGCCTGCAAGCGTCAGAATCACGGCAAAGCCTGCGACAAAGCCGAAGGAAAGCAGATCGACGCCGATGCTGTGGAAGACGCCGAGAAAATGCTCGCTGCCGTAGCAGAACACTTCCGGACGGATGATCGCCGTCGCCAAAAAGAGCGCCTCAAAAATAATGCTAATTATTGTAAGAACAGAGATTTTGTTTTTCGGGTGAACCGCGTTCAGCGGCACGGCGCAGTCGTCGGGATCGCCCATATCCTCGTCGGAACGGCGTAGGGCTTCTTTTTCGTCATAGCCGAGCTCGAGATAATAGTCGCGCTTGTCACAAAGGTGAGACATAAGCTCCTCGGTGATCTCGGCTCTTTTAGTTGAGCTGCCGATAGTTTTGCTGACTGCATTAAGATATTCGCTGGTCATTTCCACCATCCTTTCATATTAATGATCATATGCTTGAATATTTGTTTGCCAGTGTAAAGCTGTTGCGTCCGGGCGGCGATGTGAAAATGAGATAAAAATCCTCGTAGCTGTCTTTGATGTCAAATAAAAATTCAATTATCTCGCCGCCGACGTATTCGTCGTTATTGCAGTGATCTACACTGTATGCCTTTAAATATAAATCGTTTTTCATAAAGTCTTCCAGCGGAGTGCCGATGTCAAGGCTCATCATTTGCTGTTTTTCGTCCGGGGTTATGATAGGGTAGTTCGCAAGGTATTCCATAGCGTCGAAAACACCGCTGAGCCTTTTTGTGTGATAAGTTACCGAACAATTATGTATCTCTATCATTTTTTCATTATCATCCCAATGGGAATCGAGCGACGCGGTAATATTGTGGTTTTTGCTCCAAAAGTGAATGTCACGGTATTTATCGGAATCATCTTCAATAACGTTTGATTCATCAAACAGCGGCTTCAGCTTTTCGGCTTCCCGATCTATCGGTCGGTTCAGATCAACGTCGATCGACGCGGCAATAAGCTCACGCCAGTTGCTGTCTTGCTGTGCATATAGATTATTTATGTTTATCAGTTCGTACGCTGTGCATGCGCTCATAAGCAAAAAATATGCTGCTAAAACCGTAACGGCAACACGCCTTATCCATTTCAGAATGATCTGTAAAACCCGCGTGTTTTTCATATTTTCCTGACGGGTTATGCCGATGAATTGCAGGATAGCCCAGCCTAACAGGACAAGATAAAGAATGACGGCTCCCGCGAAGCAAAAATCAGGGTCTTCTATCGGTTGATAGGCAAATAAACTGTCGAGGTATCCGGGGACGCCTTTTGTGATGATCACGCTTGCGACATAAAAAGCCGGCTGGAACAGCGGCACGATACGGAATCTTGAATCGCCTGCCAAAAATGCCGTTAATCCCGGAACGGCGAGGAACAAAACAAAAAACAACAAAAGCAGTCCGGAGGTCCCGCTGTCCTTGCGCCGGTTGTTTTCCGCCAAAAGAAAAACTACCGCGGCTATGGAAAAGAGCGAAATAAAATCTAATACCGCGTTGTGCGTCGGAGGCTGAGGCATCGTCATCGGATTATATTCGCTGATTTGCAACGAATACACGGTTGAAAACACAACTATAAAGCTCAACAGCAGAAAGTCGATCAGATACCTCAAACAGCCTTTTGATTTTCCGCGGTGAATGGCGTTAAGCGGCACGGCGCAGTCGTCGGGGTCGCCCATATCCTCGTCGGCACGGCGTATGGCTTCTTTTTCGTCATAGCCGAGCTCGAGATAATAATCGCGCTTGTCAAGCAAATGACTTTCCAATTCATCGCCGATTTGCTGTTTGGCGGCGTTGTTTTCAATTGCATTTAAAACAGATTGCAGATAAGAATTTTTCATAGCGACACTTTGTCAGTAGTTGTATTGCATGGTCGTGCATGAGTTGAAGTTTCTGTTTGAACCCTGTGCGGCAGAGTAAAAGCAAACGCGAATCCGGGTGCGGTCAGTGACATCATATTCAAAGGAAATGCTTTCACCGTTTGTAAATTCCTCGGCGGTGTGTCCTTCGGGGATCATAGTGTCGTACAATCCGTATTGGTGAACAACAGAGGTCGCTTTATAGCAAAGGTCTGAGGTCATAAAATCCCGTAATGGTTCGCTGCCGCCCATTTTTGATAACTGTGTTGCTTCTGATTGACTGATGGTGTTGTAAGAGTTTATCCTGCTGTACATTCCAAACCAATTCAAAATGTTATTGCTTTTATCATAAACATTTACCATGAGCATCGGCGATTCATCGCCGGCGCCGACCGGATACCACTCGGCGCCGAAATCGTTGCTGTGATTTGAATAACAGTAAATCTTGCCGGAGTCACCGTAATATGTTTGCTCTTCTTCAAATTGTGCTTTCAGCAGAGCGGTTATTTCTGCGCTCGGTTTTTCAAGCTGCGCGGAAACGGTGTAGTCTATCAGGCTTGTCCATTTGTTTTTGTTTTCGTTGATCGTTACCTGTGTTTGTTGAACGGCTATTGCGGTGCAGACCGTCATTACGGCAAAATAAACTGCCAACAGTCCGCAGGCGGCGCGGCTGATGATTTTCAGAACACGGCTAATGATCCTGTTGCTTTTCAGCTTTTTCTGTTTTCTGATGCTGACAAGCTGCAATATAGCCCATGTGATCAGAAAAACTGCCAACACGGTCGCGCCCCACATATAAGCGGAAGATGGTTCCGTCTTTTCATAGGCGAAGATGCTGTTAACGTATCCGTCAAAGCCCTTGGAAACGATTGTAATGACCGCGTAGAAAAACGGATCAAACAGGGGCGAAGCGCATAGAAAGAAATCGCCTGCTCTGAATTCTGACATCGTTTCGAAGTCTTCGGATAAAAGATACGCCGATAAAAAGAAATAAAAGGCAAGAAAAAGGATCAGGACGACAGATACCCCTGCGTTTTTACGCTTGTTGTTATAAATCAGAATACCGACAAAAAGAGCTACGGCAAAAAGGGATATAAAATCTGACTCAATGTTGTGAACGGTGACGAACCACATTTCATTTGAAGGCAAATGATAATTGGCGGAGTATGCGAAATAATCCGTGAAAACAAATGATATAGGGAGCAAAATCAACAGAATACATATAACCGAAATCAGCCACGTCCGACTGCCGGCGGGGTGAAGCGCGTTCAGCGGAACGGCGCAGTCGTCGGGATCGCCCATATCCTCGTCGGCACGGCGTATGGCTTCTTTTTCGTCATAGCCGAGCTCGAGATAATAATCGCGCTTGTCACAAAGGTGAGACATAAGCTCCTCGGTGATCTCGGATTTTTGCGGAGAGTTGCTGAGTTTTTTCTTCACCGCGTTAAGGTATTCGCTGTTCATTTTGCCCTCCTTTCCATAGGGATTCTATATACATCGGAAATCTATGCATATATGATAGCATAAGATAAACGTATTGTCAATACTGATTCGGAATTTATGAAGTTACAAGATACAAACGACAAGTTTTGAATTGAGAATGGAGAATGCAGAATTGAGAATTTCGCTCTGCTCCGGGCTATGTTAGTGGGAACGTCGGATCGAGAGATGCCTTCTCCCCGGTGGAGAAGGTGTCAGCAAAGCTGACGGATAAGGGGATTTCGCGTCAGCGAAAAGGATTAGCA
Organism: uncultured Ruminococcus sp.; assembly: GCA_902767325.1. GTDB lineage: Bacteria > Bacillota > Clostridia > Oscillospirales > Acutalibacteraceae > Ruminococcoides. The sequence continues at coordinate 814 of CACXGW010000148.1, read as the reverse complement.
GTCGGTAAGTATTTAATACAGATTCCTTTTTTACTTTATTTTATACGACTTGTTCTCTACCTGTCGCCTTTCGGCGAACCCCTTATCCGTCACGCCGCAAGCGGCGCGCCACCTTCTCCACGGGGGAGAAGGCTTTATGTTAATGCAAACTTTGCACAATAAAAAAGGGCGCACACACGGGTGCGCCCCTACGGGTCCTATCAAAGAAAGCAGCAATTACGCAGTACGAATCACGCATTATTTCGTCACCTTCGTAAACATATACGAGGTGGTTTGGTTGTGGTATGTAAGCTTCAGCGTCAGGATTCCCCGGTCGTAGCTGAGCTTTTGGGTCTTGCCGCCGTATTGGATGTCGACCGAGGTCTCGTTGAAGGTGTAGGTGCCGTCGTTGCGTATTCCGCCGATGGTTATTTTGCACGAGCCGTCGGAATGAAAAACAAAGCCGAAATCCCTGCCCTTTGTGTCGAGCTCATTGTATGATACCGTGGTGCCGCCGATGGATACCGTGCTGGGCGTCCATTCGCCCACGATGGGAGCGTTGTTGTCGTCGGAGCAGCCAGAGAGGATCAGCGCGGCGCAAACCGACAGACAAATGAGCACAACAAATGCCATTCGTCTCATCATAATATACCCTCATTTTTGTGATGATAGCTGTATTTTACCACGTTTTTGCGGGATAGTCAAACAAAGGCTTTTTTAATGCGTAATGCGTAATTAAACTGTCGTCCCGAGCGAAGTCGAGGTGATTCCCCTTTCAAGGGGAAATGGCACGAAGTGCCAAAAGGGTTGCCGTCCGGCTACGGATCCCCTTGAT
>CACXGW010000147.1 GCA_902767325.1 uncultured Ruminococcus sp. | reverse complement strand
TCCGATAGTAATTGTAGGGAGCGGTTCCGTAGCCGGGCGGCAACCATTAATGAGCAACGTTATGTTATATACGTAGGGGCGACCATTGGTCGCCCGAAAAAATCGTTTTTTCTGATAAAGCGGGCGTGCAATGCACGCCCCTACTTATAAATGCGCGACATTCGTAGAAAAGCGCCACTACACCGTAAAGGAAACGGACACGGCATCTTCAAAAAGAAAAAGCCGAGCTAATGCTCAGCCTTTCAATGCTCTTTCAAGCCAGATGTCGGCGATGTCCATCGCCAAAAACAGACCGTTTTTCTCGCTGGATTTGACCAGCTGCTTTCTCGGGGAAAGGTAAGGGTCGGTCGCCATAAGCTGCACCGTGACCTTGTCGGCGATCTCCTCGCCGTTTACTTCCTTTTTGCTTTTTATCTGCATTCTTATTACATACGGCTCTTCCATATTGCCGTAGTAGATCTCGTCGCCGCAGCGCACCAAAGGTCTGCCCTTATAAGTGAAGAACTCCTGCTTCTTACCGTCTGCCACAAGGCACCAATCCTTTCTGAATCATACGTTGAGGTAGGACTTGACAAGCGCTTCGAGTAGGTCGTCACGATCGATTTTGCTGATGATGTTGCGGGCGTTGTTGTAGGTCGTGATGTAGGTGGGGTCCTCAGACAGGATATATCCCACGATCTGATTGATGGGGTTATAGCCCTTCTGCCTTAAAGCGTCATACACGATTGTAAGCCCTGCTTTGATTTGATCGTCCTTTTCGTCGCCAAGCGAAAATATCATTGTTTTTTCTAACATACCGAAACACCTCCCAAGGTTCTATTCTAATATTATACATTATTCTTATAAAAATAGCAAGAGTTTTTTATAGGGTTGAGTGTTGAGAGTAAAGAGTGGAATTAAACTCTCAACTCTAAACTCTGAACTCTAAATAACCGGGCAGTCCGGGTCGGGGAGGTCGTATCTGCCGGTTCGGGCGTAGGTTATGCACTTGGCTCCTCCCCTGCACAGCCCGGCATATCCGCAATTTTTGCAGCCCTCGGGGACTCCGACGTTCCTTAAAGAGTGCATCTCAACGCTGTCGCGGTGGAGCGTCAGAAGGTCGCTTTCGCGCACGTTGCCTATTTTAATCGGCAGCCTGCGGCACGGCATAACGTCGCCGTTTGCAAGCACCACCAGAAGGTTATCCCCGGCGGAACAATGATAGATATTTTTTTCACGGCAGGGCAAAAACTGCAGCGCGCGTCCGCAGAAAGCCCTGCCCTTTTTGTTTTGTTTGGCGGCGGCTTTGCACAGGCGCTTGTATTCCGATTTGCTCAGCGAGAGCTTTTCAGTGTCCTCGTCAGCGGGGATCACGACGCGGTCGAACCACAGCTTGTCGACTCCGACGTCGGCGCAAAAGCGCGCGAGCCTGTTGAAATCGTGAAGATTGTTTTTCTGCGCGGTGAACGAGATCGACGTGAATATCCCCTGCGACCTCAGCGCGTAAACCCCGCGTATAGCGCGGTCAAAGCTGCCCATGCCGCGTATCTTATCGTGCGTTTTTTCGCAGCCGTCGAGGCTTATCTGCACATAGCTGACGCTGCAGGCTTTGAGCAGCCGCGCCTCCTTTTCGCCGAGCAGCGTGCCGTTAGTCAGAACTCCGGTGGAGATGCGGCGGCTGTGAGCGTCGCTCAACAGGCGGTAGATGTCGGGGTGCATAAGCGGCTCGCCGCCGGTGACGTTGAGGTGTCCCTTCAATTTATAGTGCTTCAGCAGAGCTTCATACTGATCTAAAACCGCTTCCATATCCGCGTATGAGGTAAACGCGGAGTAGTCGTCCTGATAGCAGTGCCTGCAGCGCAGGTTGCAGCGGTGCGTGATGTGCCATTGGAGCGTGAATTCGCCCAGATATTCTATGTTTTCCATATCAGAACGAGGAGCTTCCGCCGCTTCCGCAGCCGCCTCCGCCGCAGCTTGAGCAGCTTGAACAGCTTGAACAGCTCGAACAGCTTGAGCTTCTTGAGCTTGACGAGCCTGAGGAGCTTGAAGTTCCGACGGAAACGTGAACAGGCGTGCGCACCTTAGTTGTGGTGCCGACGTAGTTGACCCAAATGTCTCCGTCAAAAGCGCCCTGAGCCTTGAACTTTCTCCTCGGCGGGAAAACGATGTCGCGCTGCATCGGATTGTGGCGCTTTGAAAAAGCTATTCCCAGCGCGATTATCAGCCCGAGCATCACCGCTATGACCGCATAGCCCGTGATTTTCATAGGCTCGCTTATCTGACGGTTTTCGCAGACGTCTAGCATTTGCGAAAAGGCGGTTTTAGCGCAGGTGTAGTAGTCCTTGCTTGTGGCGTATGAGCTGACGTTGTCGGTAATGGAGCGCGCGTAGGAATCGTTGACGCTTTCGTTTATTTTGCCGTAGCACTGGATCGTCAGCTTGCGGATGTTCATATTGATAACGAAAACTCCGCCGCTCTCGAAGCCGAAAAGCTCCTTGCGGATGAGCCTCGCCTGATCGATCTCATCGGAGGCGTATTCGTCGGTGGTGACGAACGCGATGTTGCCGTAGGCGGTGAGCGGCTCCATATCGGTCAAAAGCTGTGCTTCCTCCGCTTCGGTGAGCAGATCGAGCTCGTCGATTATTACGACCTCATAGTCGGGCTTTGCTTCCTCTTCGGCGCCCGCGATGATAAACGAGGACAGCAGCAGTACGCAAATTATTGAAACGCAAAACAGTGCTTTGAAAAGTTTAGTTTTCATCGTACGCCGCCCCCTTCTTGTTGAACTGCGGAAGCTTGTGCTTCGCCGAATTGACCTGGAAACGGATGTGCATAAGCGCAAGCAGCACGAGCTCCGCGCCCGCGACGACGGCGCAGACGATCAGCGTCGGGCTTTTTATGCTTTCGGAATAAGACAGCGCCAGGCAGCCGAGCATCGTGATGAGCATGACCGTCCTGACCGCTCTGTTTATGCGGTTGAACCTCTTTGCCTCGGCAAGGATACCGTTTGTCTGCATTGAATTCGAGGTGACATAAATGCTGTTGATCGACTTGGTCTGCTTGCTTTGGCGGTATTGATGTTTAAGGTTGATAATTACAGAGACGAACAGTATCAGCGTTCCGAACAGGAAACGGTACTGGTCATATGAGCCGTCGGTGGAAGCCATGATGACCCCGATGACAGCCGCAGCCGCCGATACGAAAAAGCCGGTGGGTATCTTCGGCTGAACAAGGCTTTCGGTTGAAAGCGCTGTGCCGACGGTGTTGATATACGAGTGCTGCAAAACATACATTCCGGTTATGCCGAGCATAGCGGTGACGCCTATGGTGGTGTTGGCGGGGATCGAAGGCAAAAACCTCATAAGCGCGAACAGCAGACCGAAGATCGTCGCCGAACAGCCAAGCGCGAACAGCAAAATCTTTATCGGGCTGAGCGGCAGATCGGAATACAGCTTGCCGGTCTGTCCGTTCACAGCGGCATAGGTTATCTTTTTGCCGCGGCGGTAGCTCATAAACCAGACGGGATACAGCATCCTGCGCCCCACGGAATTGTCAGTCGGGAGCTTTTCGCCCGGCTCGCCGGACTTTATCCTGAGCTTTTCGGGCTTGAGCGCCTCTTTGAGCTTAGGGTCGTTGTCGGCAGCGTTGTGGAACGCCCGCGAGATTTCGGAATCCTTGAGACGGTCGTTCTCGTGAGGGTTGACGTCGCCGGTCTCGGCGTAAAAGCCGCAGAGATACCCGGGCGCGTAGGGCTGTTGCTTTCCCCTGTCGTACGGCTCGAGATGTTCGCTGATATTGTCGTCAAAGGCGAAGGACGCGTCGTGAGCGGCGCCGCCCGAAATGTCGAAATCGGCGTGACCGGTGACCTCGTAAACGTCGGTTTCAAAGTGGTAGTTGCCCATATTCCTCTCGGCTGAATGAGCGATCAGCGTGACGTCGCCCTTTATCCCGCCGCCGAACTCACAATACGGCATATATATCCCGCGAAAGCTGCCGACGCGATCGGGGTCGCGGTATTTGCCCGAAACGAACGGAAACTTTTTGACCTCGTCGCAGTAAAGCTGCCTGCACTGATCCTTGGTCACCTTGAAGGGGATCACAAAGTCGGGCTTCCACTGCTTGCGTATCTTGTCGTAGATCATCGAGGCTCCGCCGCAGTAGGGGCAAAAGCCCACGGCGTCGTTGGGGTCTGTGGTTTCAAGCTCCGCGCCGCAGGACGGACAGATGTAGGCGTAGCTGTCGAAGGTCTTTTCGGTCTTGGCTTCGTCGGATTCAAGCTCGTAAAGCGACTTGGGCGAAAACTGCCCCTGACAGTGCTCGCAGAACATCTGCTGCGACTCAATATCGAACCGCAGTCCCGCTCCGCAGGAAGGACAATGTACCATATGATCACTCCTTTTGAAATGTTGTCGGATTTATAAGATAAGCATAACATATCACAAAGGGTTTTGCAATGGGGGCTATGGAAGAGTTTAGAGTTGAGAGTTGAGAGTTGAATTATGTCGGGCAGACAGAATAGTATAAGCAGATACCTTTGATCCCCACCGCAGTATTATTAATTCGGTCGGGAGCTAAACATTGTGTAAAAGCAAAGCTTTCTTCACGACCATTCAACTCTAAACTCTAAAAACCTGCGCCGCGGAAGCCGCGGCGCAGGTTTTTAACATTTATCTGAGTGTTACGTTGATCATTTTGAGGTTTGCGATCACCTTGTCCATGATCTGCTGCACCTCGTTTGACGAAAGGGTGCGCTCGTTCGAGGAGAACTCGAAGCGGATAGTCTCGCTGTGGAACACATCGGTGTCGTAGCTGTCTACGATCTTTGCGGATTTGAGGATGTCGCCGCCCTCGTTTGCCCAGCACTTAGCCATATCGGCAAACAGCACGCCCTTGGGGATGACAACGCTGATGTCGTAGTCCATCGGCGGGAACTTCGACGGCTCGTCGTAGACGATAGACGCGTTTTCAACGTCTGCAAATGATTGCATATCGATCTCGGCAAACACGATGGACGCTTTTTTGTCGATCTTCCTGCCGACCGTCGGGTGGACGATGCCGATTTTTCCGATCTCGGCGCCGTTCATCAAAATCTTGTTGAGGTTGACCGGGTGCTCAAAATCGTGCTCGGGCTCTGCCGCAACGAATGAAAGCGTGCTGTGCTTTACGTCGTCGGCGAGCACCGCGAGGATGTCTCTGAGCTTGAAATAGAGCGCCTTTACGTCCTCGGTCTTTTTGTAAAGGGTGATGGCGAGCATCTTCTTCTCAACGCAGAGGTCATCGTCCGTCATTCCGGTGACGACTCTGCCGATCTCAAAGATCCCGAATTCGGAAGCATAGCCGACGTTCGTGTTGACCTGGCAAAGCTGGGTGGGGATCATCGACTTGCGGATGGTCTCGATGTTCGGGTTTGTGGCGTTGAGCAGCTTGATGTTGTCCTCGATCTCCATTCCGAGAGCGCGCTGCTCGTCGTAGTACGCCCAGACGTAGGAGTGGAGCTCGTGAAGGCTGAAACGCTTGACGAGGATGTCCTTGATCTTTTCCTCGTTGCTCTTGACCTCTTCGGGACGGACGGGATAGAGCGGCGAGCGCGTTGTGTGGATGTCGAAGTTGTCATAGCCGTAGATACGCGTGATCTCCTCGATGATGTCCGCGTTCATCGTGACGTCCTTTGTGGCGCGCCATGAAGGAACGGTGACAGTGAAGCTGTCGCCCTCGAGGGTCACGCCGAAGCCGAGGCTCATAAGCGTCTTAACGATGGTGTCGTTGTCGATCTCGATGCCGGTGTAGCGGTCGACAAAAGCCTTGTCGAAGCTGAGCGTTACATTTTCATAGCGGAAGGCGTACTCATCCGTGAGGGCTGAAACGACCTTTACGCCGCCGTCATATTTCTTTAAAAGATTTAAAAAGCGTTCGATAGCCGCGACAGTCAGCTCGGGATCGAGGCTCTTTTCGTAGCGCATCGAAGCGTCGGTGCGGTGAGCGAGCCTTACGGTGGACTTTCTGATAGAAGCCGCGTCGAAGGTTGCGGATTCAAGAGTCAGAGTCGTTGTGTCCTCAACTATCTCGGAATCGAGACCGCCCATGATACCCGCGATGGCAACGGGCGTGTCGTCGTTGCAGATCATCAGGGTGTTTTCGTCGATATTGCGGTCAACGCCGTCAAGCGTGCGGAACACGAAGGGCTTGTCAAAGCGCTTGATGCGTATTTTGCCGACCTTGCGCGAGTCGAAGGCGTGCATAGGCTGACCCATCTCGAGCATAAGATAGTTGGTCAGGTCGGCGAGGAAGTTGATTGCGCGCATTCCGCAGTAGAACAGACGGATGCGCATATTTACGGGGCTGACGCTGCGCGTGATGTTCTCCACCTGCAAACAGCTGTAGCGCTGGCACAGCGGGTCCTCGATCTTCAGGTCGACCTTCTGAAGGCTTTCATAGGCGCTCAGGTCCTCCTTGCCGAGGGGCTTTAAGGGTCTGCCCGCCAGAGCCGCGAACTCTCTGGCTATGCCGTAGTGGCCCCAGAGGTCGGGGCGGTTTGTGAGCGACTTGTTGTCGACCTCGAAAACTATATCGTCGATCTCGTAAATGTCTTTGAGATCGGTGCCGTTGGGAACGTCGTCGGTGATCTCCATAATGCCGGAGTGATCGTCGCTGATGCCGAGCTCATACTCGGAGCAGCACATTCCGTGGGACATACAGCCCGCAAGCGGACGAGGCGCGATGGTGATCTCGCCGATCTCGGCACCCACCTTCGCAAACGCGGTTTTCATTCCTACGCGCACATTCGGAGCGCCGCAGACAACGTCTGTCAGCTCTCCGTCACCCGCGTCCACCTTGAGAAGGTGGAGCTTTTTGGATTCGGGATGATCCTCCACGGATTTGATCTCGGCAACGACTATGCCGCTGAGCTCCGCGCCCTTGAAGAATATCTCGCTTTCCACTTCGGCGGTGGAAAGAGAAAATTTATGAATAAGCTCCATTTTGTCGAGTCCGCTGAGATCGACAAAGTCGGAAATCCAGTTCATTGATAAAAACATAACTTGCTCTCCTCTCTTATTCGTCGTCCGTAAACTGCGACATCACCTTGAGGCTGCCGCTGTTGAGGTCGCGGATATCTTTGATCTTATACTTCATCATCGCAAGTCTTGTAAGTCCCAGACCGAACGCAAAGCCCGTGTATTCGTCGGGATCGATGCCGCCCTCGCGCAGAACGTTGGGGTGGATCATTCCGCAGGGGCACAGCTCAAGCCAGCCGCTGTGCTTGCAGGACGAGCAGCCCTTGCCGCCGCAGATCAGGCAGTTGATGTCGAGCTCGAAGCCGGGTTCTACGAACGGGAAAAAGCCCGGGCGGAGCCTGACCTTTACGTCGCGGCGGAACACCTCGGAAAGCATCGTTTTCATAAAGAAAATGAGGTTGGAAATGGAAATGTCCTTGTCGACCATCATACCTTCCATCTGGAAGAAGGTGTTTTCGTGGCTGGCGTCGGTTGCCTCGTTTCTGAAGCAGCGTCCGGGGAAGATCGCCTTGATCGGCACGCCGTTGTTTTTGAGGTTGTCGCCGTATTTTCTCAGAATAGCGTTCTGAGCAGCAGACGTCTGGGATTTCAGAAGCTGACCGTTTGTCAGGTAGTAGGTGTCCTGCATATCTCTGGCGGGATGGTGCTTCGGGATATTTACCGATTCAAAGCACTCGTAGTCGGTGACGACCTCGGGATAGTCCTCCACGGTGAAGCCCATCGACTTGAAGATGCTCTCGCACTGGCGCTGTACCAGCGTTATGGGATGATATGAGCCCCTTGTCAGGTCAGCCGGAGCGGTGATGTCGAACTGAGGCATAGCCGCGATCTCGCGCTCGATCTCCGCGCGGCGCAGCTCCTCGATCTTTTCCTCTATCCTCTTTGCGGCATACGCCTTGAGCTTGTTGACCTCGGCGCCGAAGGACTTTTTCTCCTCGTGACTCAGATCCTTCATACCTTTGAGCAGCGCCGTTACGCTGCCCTTTTTGCCCAGAAAGTCGACGCGCACCTTATCGAGCTGGATAAGGTCGGCGGTCCGGGCAAGCTTTTGTTCAAATTCTTCTCGCAGTGCACTGATTTTGTCCATAATAACCTCCGTATAATATTTTTGCGTGGCGCAAAAACAAAAACGTCCCTACGTCACAAGACATAGGGACGAAAAAATCCGCGGTACCACCCTGCTTCTTATCTAATGATAAGCGCTCAAAACATATAACGGTGTTAACCGTCGCGCCCTACTGCGATTTTCAGGCGCGCCACTCGGGAGCGAACTTCACCTTGCGCCGCCGCGACACGCTTTCAGCCGATGACGTGTCTCTCTTTCGGGGCGGGATGCAACGCTACTCTCTCCGTCGCTGTGTTATCTTTGAATATAATATCACTAGTTTTAAGAAATTGCAAGTGTTTTATTTGAGTTTTTATCCGCAGGGCTTGGTTTATTTGTCGAGCGCGTCCTTGTCGTAGTAATTTTTGTCGACAAATTCGTCGGGCTCGTCGAGATTATACTCGCTGCTTTTGAACAAGCCTTCACCGATGCGGTGGTTGTAGTTGTAGTTTCTTATCATAAGCACAACGGCGATAACGATCACCAGTGCGCCCATAAAGATCATAAATCCCATGGTTCCCTCAATTATTCACTCTTTGTGTCTGTTTTGGAGCCGGAATCCTCAAGACTGCCGATGTCGATTATTGTTCCGCTTCCGGTAACCTTCGGCAGCTCGCCGTTCCATTTTTCTATCTTTTTGTTTTCGATGACCTTGTCGGTAAGCGACTCGTTGAGCATCTTGTTAGCCTCGGCATCGCCCTTCGCTTTGATCTTGACCGACTCAGCCGAAGCCTGAGCGTTCGTTATGGAGGTCTGCTTTTCGGTTTCGGCCTTCAGAAGCTTTTGCTGAGCGACCTGCTTTTCCTCGATTGCGGTGATGAACGCCTCGGAGAAGTCGAAGTCGATGATGTTGACGTCGGTTACATAGATTCCGTAGTCGTTGAGCTTTGTGTTAAGCCCCTCGACAAGTCCGTCGGAGATCAGCGCGCGGTTGGTTACGCTCTGCTCGGCGGTGTAGGTTGCGGTTATAGCCTTGAGCACCTCGTTGACCGCGGGCACGATCAGCACGCTTTCGTAGTCGGCGCCGATGTCCTTATAGATGCGGTAGCTCTTTGAGGTGTCGACGCGATAGTTGATCGCGAGAACGGTCTTTACGCTCTGCAGATCCTTTGAGAACGCCTCGGTGTTTACCTCGAGCTTCTGGATGCGGTTGTCGATCTTTACAACGTCCTGGATGAACGGCACCTTTGCGTGGATGCCCTCCTGCAGAACGCCCTCGTTTACACTTCCGAGCGTTACCACAACGCCGGTGTGACCCGCCTCGACCACTGTGAAGCAGTTGAGCGCCACAATAAGCGCGAACACGACCGCAACGCCGATTATGACTATCTTTTTCCAGTTTACATTAGCGGCAGGTTTTTTGCCGTCAACTTTGATTTCCATTATTACTCTCCTTCATTTGCCGAAACCGATCGTCGGCTTCTTTTTTATACTGTCCCGCGCGGTATGCGTACACCATGACCGTCAGCGCTTCGTTGAGCCGGGCGGCTGCGGTGTCGTCGGTGGGGACATAATCCTTTGTGACTTTTCTTACGGTTTGGGGTATCTCGTCGAATGAAAGCCCGTTTTCCTGCGCTTTTCCGATTATCCCGCATAAATAATCGTAAAGCTGCTCTTCAGAGATGATATCGTCGGAAGTGTCGTCGGCGTCGCCGTTGATGATCTCAAGCAGCGCTCCGATGTTTTCGAGCTTCATACAGTCCCGCAGAGAGGAGATCAGCAAAATCCTCGCCAGATGCCGCTCGCGGTATTTTTTCCCGACCGGATGCGCCACAAAGCCGCGCTTTATCCAGTTTTGGATGGTGCTGCCCTCAAGCCCAGTTATCGAGCAAACCTGCCGAAGGCTCAGCCCGTCAGCCGCCTGTATCATCGGGCGGAAAACCGAGAACACTCCCCCGCCGCCGTTGTTAAGAGCCGCGGCGCCGGGCATATAGTCCTGCAAATCTCTCACCCCTTTCTTAACCGTTTAGTTGATTATATCACAGGTTCATATGACTGTCAATAGTTTTCTTATGACAATTTTGAAATTTTTAGGTTGGCGTTCATCGGATGATCGATTCCATAACATAAAGCCTCCCCTACACCGGTTAGGCGGCGTATAGCTCCCGCCGTGAACGGCGGGACAGGCAGCCGCAAGGTTCGACCCTGCAACGTTGCTTTATAGATAAGCCTCCCCCTCAGAGATTCCCCCGACAACTGCAAACGCACTTAGGGGCTGTCACAATCAGAGATCATGACAGCCCCTTGGGTCATTCAATTATCAAATTGTTCTTGGCTTTAAGATTAATGTTACCGAAGGAGTTTTTGAGATCAATCAGAGATTTCAGCACCTCCGAGCGTTCTTCATTCGTTAGGTATATATGGTATTTTGGCGTTCTCATAAAAACACTTCCTTCTGCCATTATTATATGTCAGAAGTTGTCGCAGCTCAATTTTGCGAACAAACTACCACCATACCGCACACCTAACTCTGTTAGCAGGATTTTTGAGGGATTTTTCCTGCTGTTAGCAAGAAAGC
>CACXGW010000146.1 GCA_902767325.1 uncultured Ruminococcus sp. | reverse complement strand
TATGGCGCCCGTGCCTTTCCGCGGCAAGCGCTGTGACAGCTCGATGATAGTGTATGCCGCCGAAAAAATAGCAGCCCTGCGAAACATTACCGTGCAGGAGCTGCTTGACGTCACATACGAAAACGCGTTGAGATTTTACGAAATAATACGATAAACAAAAGGCTCCCGTTGGGAGCCTTTTTATCATTCATCGTCGAGCTGCTCGTCGTCTTTGCTGAAGCCGTTGTCCAATTGCTCTTTCAAAGCAAGCTCGAGATATTTTTTCTTTGAATATTTGCAGTGCATCTCAGGAGTTTCACAGCGCGAAAAGGTCGTGCAATCGGGAAGCGAAACACAGCCCCTGCACTTTTCACGTGTTTTCTCCAAAACCGAGAAATCCTTTAAAAGCTGCGTGTTGGTAATGCCGTCATAAACCGTACCGATGCTGTCGAAGGAACCGATGTTCTCACAGTTATACAGCTTTCCGTCGGGAGCTATCGTTACGCTTCTTCCGCCGGCGTCTGCCATACAGTGGCGCAGACGGAGCGACTTGACCGAAACGTGCTTGGAAGTATCGAACTCGGTGGTTTCCAGATATTCCAAAATCTCGAAAATCTTTTCCATAACTGCAATTCCGCTTTCGCGTGTGTGAACATCAAACAGCGGAACCACGTCAAACATAATATCCTCGGGGTGTGAGATAACGGTCCTTATATCGCCGAGCATCTGCATAAAGCCGTCGATGTTGTTTTCGTCGAGATTTACCCGGATGCAAAGGCGGATTCGGGCGTCGTTTACCATTTTGATTTTGCCCAAAACGTGCCAATACGCCGAATCATAGTTGAAATAATAGTTCTTTCGGCGATTGTATTCCTCTTCAATGCCGTCGAGAGTGATTTGAAGCGCTAAAACGTTCCACGAATTTACATACTTTTCAATTATTTCCGAGGTTATAAGGCTGCCGTTTGTTACCATTATAGCCTTGAAGCTTATGCCGGCTTCCTTTAGTGCGGCGGATACTCTATCAATTGTCTTTTCGCCGATAAGCGGCTCGCCGCCGAACCAGCTGATTTTAAGATCGCTGTCCTTGCGGGCGTTTTCGAGAATAAAACGGATGGTCTGATCGACGGTTTCGTCGGTCATCGTGACGTACTTCATACCCTGCTCGAAGCAATACACACAGCGCGCGTTGCAGGCGGTAGTGGGCAGAATAACAAAGGACTTGCAGCCTTTTTTTATGTTTTTTTCCTTCATCACCCGCGCGATTTTTACTATTCCCTCATAGAAAGCCGCTTCGTCCTTGTCCTCGGGAACGAGGAACAGATCGTCTACAAGCATGGTGAGGTCTTTGTTATCCGCTATTTCGGATGAAGAATACCGCGCTTCGGGAGAGATGATCAGTCCGTCGCCAACTGCATAACAACGCTTTGTAAGGTTGTTAAAAACATAATTCTCACCCTTGTGGGAAAGCGGGAAAACAAAATCCGACCAGCGGTAGGTTTTATTTTCATCAACGCCCTTTTTGCCGATAATGGTTTTTACCAAAGGGTCGCCTTCAAAAATCAGTTTCATAACTTCACCGTCTTTTCGTGTAGTAATAATATAATACAATAAGAAACAGAAAAAAGCAAGTATAAGCTGTGTGTCTTGATTGAGGGATGAGAGACTGTTTCCGAAATAATTGTAGGGGCGTGCATTGCACGCCTGCTAAGCCGACTTTTCCTGTCAGACCGACTTCTGTTTTGTAAAACAAAGCTTCCTATCAGCGGGCGACCAATGGTCGCCCCTACAACTGCCAAGGAAACGTTTGCTTGAATTTACAACTTTCCCTGCGCAATGGGAGCCAAACAAAAAAGCTGCCGTGCATATGCACAGCAGCTTTTTGGTTTCGATTTTTGATTGAACTAGAACGGTACGAAATTGTCGCACTTGAAATCACAAGATTCCTCGCTGTCCAGAACTACGTCCTCAACCTTAAGATCGATAACTTCCATCATCGCCTTTGTGTATTTCAATTCGTACACCTCCTTTTTAGTGTTATACGTTATTATATACTATTTTTTAAAAAATTGCAAGTATTAATTAATTAGTCGCCAAAATATGCCTTTGCAGCAAGGTGATAGTTGTACATGGAAACGCACAGCTCATCGTTGTTGTTGTTGGCGGCAAGTCTGCGCTTCATGTACTGGAGCAGGCAAACCTTGTAGGTAGCTGTGTTGCTGCCGTTTGTGAACTTAACCTCATAAACGTCGTCCATATCCTTTGCGGGGATGTCCGGGATAGTGAGGTTCATGATCTTGGAAGTGCCCATTTTACCGGCCTGAGTGAAGCGTGCAGCTTCGCCGTTAACGGTAGCAGTGGTGTTTGCGAATGTAGCAGCGTTAGCGCTGGTTACTCTGAAGTTGAGGCTGATAGCGGTGGAGGAACCAAGAACGGCACCTTCGCTGAACAGGGTCATACCGAGTCCGGTGAATGCGGGAGCAGCTGTGTCTACGCCTGCGGGAACAGCGATATCATCAGAGGTGATAGCGGGCAGGGTGGGATCGATATACTTGTTCGCCATGTTGTCGGTGAACTTATCCAGAGCTGTCTGAGAACGTGCACCGTAGTTGAGCAGTGCCTCATACAGAGCCTGCTGAGCCGGGTTCGAGGAGGGATGCTCGTTTACGAAGTCGTTAAGAGCAACAACATCCTGCGCAACGGGTTCGCCGTTATTATAGATGGTGATGGTTACGGGCTGGGAAAGATATGCAGCCATCAACTTGTAATAGAACGGGGACATACCCTTGTATGCTACAACACGGTTCTGATCATCGTGAGGACCCTGGAAGCCGATCGTAAGGTTAGCTACGGTGTAGCCTGCGGGCTTGCTCTTGAACATATAAAGCAGACCAACATCGCCGCGGAGATCGAGACCCTTGGTGTAAAGGAAGGTGCTGTCGATAGCGGGGATAGCGGGCTCAACTTCGGGAGTTACAACAGCGTCAGCCTCAGCTGTGTACTTGGTGTTGTCGTTGGTGGTGTCGTTGATGATAACAACGTCGCTCTCGTTGGTGGTAGGAGTTGCGGAAGTTGTTCCGGTCATCTCTGTTACGTCGAGGTTAACGGTGGTGTCGCCGCTGCCGATGATGTTGAATACTACGGTAGCAAGAACAGCCTTTGTGGAGAAGTCAAAGCCGTTTGCGCCAATGCCCATTCTGGAAGAGTTGAAGGGCAGTCTGCCGTCGGTCTTTGTAAGGTTAGCAACGAGGTTGCCGGTTGCAAGAACGGGGAACGCTGTGTCCTGGGTGTTTGTGGCAGCGATCTGAAGAACGTCCTTGTCGAATGTGATTACGCCGTCAAAGTTGAGGACGGGTACGGATGCCTGCAGACTGAAGGTCACTGTAACCTGCTCGCTGGTACCGGGCACATAGTCCACAGTTTTGGTTGCAGCTACGTCAGACGTAACTGAAATGGTGTTTGTCTCCGTCGCACTTACAGCGCTCATGCCAATTGTCATAACGCCGAGCACGAGAATTAAGGAAAGTAAAACGGAAACGGTTTTTTTCATTGCTCTCATGGTTTAATAGCTCCTCTTCTAAAAAAATTTACGATTTAAGGCCTTCAGCCTACTATCTGGCATAATTATATCATACATAAACAAAACTCGCAATTAAAAGAGGCTATTTTTTTTATTAAAAATTATTCGCCGCATTTTGTAGAAACTCACGGATAAAATAGCAAGTTGTACAAAGCGAGGTTTGTTTTGCTATGCACTATGCACAAAAATCAGACGCTTTTGAAAATTTCCGGGTGCTGACGACTGAAATGAAAAATATATTGCTGTGCCACTCCGGCATAATCGCCGAAGTCCCCGGGGCTCATTCCGGGAAACAGCTGCTCCATAGCGCGCTTCATCCAGACGTCCATCGGAAACGCGTCGACGCGGTGCATCCCGAACAGCAAAGTGCAGTCGGCGACCTTGACGCCCACGCCGACGATCTTCATCAGCTCGGCGCGCGCCTGTTCGTAGTCGGCGGTCTCGCAAAAGGAAAGGTCGACCTCTCCCGAGCTGACCTTCTTTGCGGCGTCGATTATGTATCTTGCGCGGAAGCCCGCGCGCAGCGGCGCCAGATCCCCGGCGGACAGCGCGCTGAGCCGCTCTGCCGAAGGAAAAGTATAATTTCCGTCGGGAAGCTTTTCGCCGAAGCTTTCGCACAGCCGCGAGACTATCCCCTTTATGCGCGGGATGTTGTTGTTTTGCGAGATGATGAAGGTGCAAAGCGCCTCAAACGGCTCCTGCCGCAAAATCCTTATCCCGGAGGCATATTCCGAAGCTTCCTTCAAAATCGGGTGAAGCGAGGAAAGGCTTGAGCGGATGGCGGCATAGTCGCAGTCGAGGTCGAAATAGCGCTGCCAAAGCGAGCGCTCGGCTTCTTCGGCGCCGTCGATCACAAACACACTGTCATTCATCTGCACGCGCACGCTTTTGCCGAACGCCACGCCCGCGAATGTGCCGTCGGGCTGCTCTGTCCAGCGGAAGCACTGACCGCAATCGAGCGTCTGAGCCAGATCGAGGTCGGTAATATTTTCAAAACAGATCATAGATTTCTCCAAAAAAATATTTCTTAAAACAGTATAGCACATTTTTCGCGAATATGCTATACTATTCTTAAAGATTATCCGGGAGGGCTGAAAATGAAAGAAACCATCGTTACAATACCGATAAATGACCTTTTCGCGCCGAAGGACGGGTGTCCGCTGTGCCGCATGGAGCAGATGCTTGAGCAGCAGTACTGCGAATTTGTGACGGGCGACGCGATGATGGAGCCGAGCGTGCGGATCGAAACAAACAAAAAAGGCTTTTGCCACCGCCATTTTTCAAGAATGACTCAGGTTGGACAAAAGCTGCCGAACGCGCTGATATTGGAAAGCCATCTGCAGGAGATTTTGGAGGACCGTATGCCGAAAAAAGCCGGCAAGCCCGACAAAAAGCAGCTTGACGCGCTTAATGAAATGCTTTCCTCATGCTATGTGTGCGACCGGGTCGAAAAGGATATGCACCATTTGATGGCGACGGTGTTCGTTGAGTGGGTAAAGGGCGGCGAGTTCCGCGAGCTGTTTAAGAGCCAGCCGTTTTTGTGCCTGAACCACTACAGACTGATGATGACGGCGGCGTCATCCAAGGGCGGCGTGCCTTCAAAGTACCTTTCGGATTTTCACGCCGACGCTCTGGCACTGACAAAGAATTATCTGGAATCGCTAAAAGGTGATATTTCGCACTTTGTGACAATGTTTGACTACCGCAGCAAAGGCAAGGACTGGGGAAATTCGGTCGATTCGATCGAAAGAAGCATAGAGTTTTTGACGAAGGAAAAGCCGGAAACCAATTCGTAATTAATTAGGCTTCTCTGCGCTCAATGTCGTAGGGGCGTGCATTGCACGCCCGCCAATGCGAATTATCCTGTTCCGCCGATTATATTTAGGAAAACAAAACTTCCAATCAACAGGCGACCGATGGTCGCCCCTACAACTGTTAAGGCGAACGCCGCTTATTAATAAGGCTCCCCTAAACGCAATCGCATATCAGGGGAGCCTTTTTTTATTCAACTATCCTTTGCAGATCGGGGAAAACGGAGAGGGTGCGCTTTAAAATGCCC
Source organism: uncultured Ruminococcus sp. (assembly GCA_902767325.1). Lineage (GTDB taxonomy): Bacteria > Bacillota > Clostridia > Oscillospirales > Acutalibacteraceae > Ruminococcoides. The sequence goes on along the minus strand of CACXGW010000146.1, from coordinate 2,387 downwards.
TGCATATACGCCAGAGCGGTGCCGTAATTTGTGAACGGCACGCCGCATTCCTCCGCGTAGCGGCGGCGGTAGGCGACCTCGCGCTCGTTAAGCATACACCCTCCGCAGTGGATTATCAGATCGTACTGCGACAGATCCTCGGGGAAATCCCTGCCCGAGGAGGTTTCGATCGAAATGTCGCTGTCCGTAAACTTTCCGAGCATACGCGGCAGCTTGACCGTGCCGATGTCGTCGCACTGGCGGTGGTGGGTGCAGCCCTCGGCGATCAGCACTCGGCTGCCGTCTTTAAGGCTTTTTATTGCCGCGGCGCCCGAGACCGCTGTTTTCAAAAAGCCCTTGTAGCGCGCCATCAGAATCGAAAACGAGGTGAGCGGAACGCTTTCGGGCACGATGTCCTTTACCGTGCCGAACGCCTGGCTGTCGGTGATGACGAGCTTAGGCTGAGTGCCGAGCTTTTCTAGCGTCAGCGAAAGCTCGCAGTCGCGGCACACCACGGGAACAGCGCCCTTGTCGAGCAGGTCACGGATGGTCTGCTGCTGGGGCAAAATGAGCCTGCCCTTGGGAGCCGCCTTGTCGATCGGCACCACCAGCACGGCAAGATCGCCCGGGTCGACCAGATCAGCGCACAGGTGTGCGCTGTCGGAGGTGTCCTTCACAAGATGAGCGACGGTCTCCTTCAACAGTTCGATATTCGTTTTATTAACAGCGCTGACGGAAACTCCGTCGGCGTATTCTTTTTCTCCGGCAAGGTCGCTTTTGTTATAGGCGACGACATACGGGATGTCCCTTTGGCGGAAAATCCCGATAAGCTCGTCGTCCGCGGCGGTCTTTCCGATTGTTCCGTCCACGACAAGCACGGCGATGTCAACGCGGCGCAAAACCTGCTTTGCGCGGCGGACGCGCTCCTCGCCCAACGCGCCTTCGTCGTCGAAGCCCGGAGTGTCGATTATCATGACCGGACCGAGCGGCAAAAGCTCCATAGCCTTTGATACCGGGTCGGTGGTTGTGCCTTTAACGTCGGACACCACCGAAAGCGGCTGGTTTGTAAAGGCGTTTACCACGCTGGATTTGCCGGCGTTGCGCCTGCCGAAAAAGCCGATGTGGACTCTCTCTCCCGAAGGAGTGGCGTTCAAACTCATAATAGCTCCTTAAAATCTAAAGTCTCTCTTGCCGTTGTTTTTGATTTCTTCGATGTAGTTCGCGGCAATCTGCCTTACCTTCTCCTTGGGGATGTTTTGCAGCTCTTTTTCAATGACCTTTTCGCCGATGGCGCGGGTCTCGGGAGAAGCGTAGTCGACAAGGTATTCCTCAAGCGTCATAAGCGCGTTGGGGTGGCAGCAGTTTTGTATCTGACCGCTCTTGCAAAGCGACATAAAGCGGTCGCCTGTTCTGCCCTCTCGATAGCAGGCGGTGCAGAACGACGGGATGTAGCCCAGCTCCATAAGCCAGCGCACGACCTCGTCGAGCGTGCGGCGGTCGGAAACGTCGAACTGAGCGGAGTTTTCCTCTTCCTTTTCCTCCTCGGCATAGCCTCCCACGCTGGTGCGCGAGCCGCCGCTTATCTGCGAAATGCCGAGACGAAGCGCCTTTCTGCGCACCTCGGCGCTCTCGCGGGTAGAGATTATCATACCCGTATAGGGCACGGCTATGCGGATGATGGCGATAAGCTTGCAGAAGGTCTCGTCGCTGATTCCGTTGCTGAAATCGTCGGGGTTTATATCATCCGCGGGCTGGATGCGCGGAACGCTGATGGTGTGGGGTCCTACGCCGTGAGCCGCCTCGAGATGCTCGGCGTGCATCAGAACTCCCGCAAGCTCGTAGCGATAGAGCTCAAGACCGAACAGCACGCCCAGACCGACGTCGTCGATGCCGCCCTCCATAGCGCGATCCATAGCCTCGGTGTGATAGGCGTAGTTGTGCTTGGGTCCTGTGGGATGAAGCTGCTCGTAGCTTTCCTTGTGATAGGTCTCCTGGAACAGGATGTATGTGCCGATGCCCGCGTCGTGGAGCTTTTTGTAGTTCTCGACCGTAGTGGCGGCGATGTTTACATTCACGCGGCGGATGGCGCCGTTTTTATGCTTTATCGAATAGATGGTGTCGATACATTCGAGGATATACTCGATCGGATTGTTGACGGGGTCCTCGCCCGCTTCGATCGCAAGGCGCTTGTGTCCCATATCCTGGAGCGCGATGACCTCCCGGCGCACCTCGTCCTGAGTGAGCTTTTTGCGGCAGATGTGCTTGTTTTTGTAGTGATAGGGGCAGTATACGCAGCCGTTTACGCAGTAGTTTGAAAGGTAGAGCGGCGCGAACATAACGATTCGCTCGCCGTAGAAGTCCTTTTTTATCTGCTCGGCGAGGGCGTATATCTCTTTGATTTTTTCCTC
>CACXGW010000145.1 GCA_902767325.1 uncultured Ruminococcus sp. | reverse complement strand
GTTCTTGCAAGAGAGCCGCCGAAGGTGAGACCCTTACCGGTCAGAACGCCTTCATAAAGGTTGCGGATCCTCTTATACTGACCGAACATATAGCCGATCTCACGTCCGCCTGTGCCGATGTCGCCTGCGGGAACGTCGGTGTCAGCGCCGATATGACGGCAAAGCTCTGTCATAAAGCTCTGGCAGAACGCCATGATCTCGCGGTCGGACTTACCCTTGGGGTCGAAGTCGGAGCCGCCCTTGCCGCCGCCGATAGGAAGACCTGTCAAAGAGTTTTTGAAGATCTGCTCAAAGCCGAGGAACTTGATGATACCGATATAAACCGAGGGGTGGAGTCTGATGCCGCCCTTGTACGGTCCGATAGCGGAATTGAACTGAACGCGATAGCCGGTGTTTACCTGAACCTGACCGTTGTCGTCTACCCACGGAACACGGAACTTGATCTGTCTCTCGGGCTCGCAAAGTCTTTCAAGCAGCGCCTGCTTCTTGTACATTTCCTCATTAGCGTCAATAACGGGACGAAGCGAATTCAATACTTCTTCCACAGCCTGTAAAAACTCGGGCTCAGACGCGTTTTTCTCTCTGACCTTAGCCAGAACTTCATCAACATAAGACATAAATTATTCCTCCTAAAATAAATCAAAATACCTGTTTTCTTTATTGCTTTAACGCGTTAATAACAATCAGAAAACGCCTACAGTAGACATTATATAACAAAGGCTTTGATTTTGCAAGATATTTTTTAAAAATTTTAAAATTTTCGGTAAATTATATGTATTTTTCGCATTTTCAGCCCTTCGTTTGCAATAATAAATCCCAAAATTGCAAAATCGCGTTGTAATCCTGCAAAAATATGCTCAATCTTTCATTGACACGTTTTGCCTTTCGTGCTATAATTCCCACAACTAAAGAAAATGGCAATGTTGTAAGCTAAGGCAAATATTCCTTTTATAGGCGTAGGGGCGGCCACCGGTCGCCCGCTGACAGGAAACAAAGTTTTCTTAAAAACAGCAGGCTAAATAGGACAGCTTGGCTTGGCGGGCGAGCAATGCTCGCCCCTACAATTCACATAGAAACATTTGTTTAATTCCCTAAGTTGACGACATTGAAGAAAAGGGGAGAAGTGTATGAATCACATCGGTACACAAACGATCGAAACCGAACGCCTTATATTAAGAAAAACAATGGACAGCGACGCCGAACCGATGTTTTATAACTGGGCAAACGACGAGCGCGTCACAAGATACCTGACCTGGCCGCCGTATGAAGATGTTTCACAGCTTCAAAAGACTTATCATAAGTTTTTGATAAAAAGCCAGAAGAACCTCAATTTCTACGACTGGAAAATCGTGCTCAAAGAAATAAACGAACCGATCGGCAGCATCGGCGTTGTGCGGATCAACGAAGATACAGAGGAAGCCGAGGTGGGATACTGTCTGGGTTTTAACTGGTGGCACAAGGGGATAATGACCGAGGCGTTTTCCGCGGTTATAAAGTTTTTGTTTGAAGAAGTCGGCTTTAACCGCATTGCGGCGACCCACGATCCGCGCAATCCGCACTCTGGCGACGTTATGAGGAAATGCGGCTTGCAGTATGAGGGCACGCACAGACAGTCCGGCAAAAATATGCAGGGGATCTGTGACGAGGCGGTATACGCTATATTAAAGGAAGATTATTTCAAAGATTGTTAATAATTTAACAGGTGAGAGAAGTGAAAAAATCTTTAACTGATGTAATAACAAACCAAACTAACCGTGCGCTGTGGGAGGTAAGAAACGTCATAGACTGCGTTCCCGAAGAGCTGTGGAGCCGTGAATACTGCGAAATGCCTTTATATAAACATATATATCATATGCTGCATTCGCTCGATTTATGGTTCGTCGATCAAAACCGTATTAATAGATTCCGAATAATTTGACCTGAAAAATTTAAAATCTCAGCTCACAGAAATTTTTCTGACGATGCTCAGCTCATTGAGAATCACGCAGATCGCTGCACAGCAAATCAGAATTGATACCGGCACAGAAATGATAATACCAACGGACGTGAACTATAATAAATTCTGCTAAACTATATATAATATATAAATAACAGAGGAAACCGCACAAAACAGTATATCCGCTAAAATAGCCCTGTTTTGAAGGATTTCCTCTTAAAGCACTCCCCTGAATTATACAAAATATTCATTTTGTATAATTATTCCAATATAGAATTATACCTCTCCCCAAATATGTTATACTTATAAAAAATCAAGGAGGCGGTTTTATGGCTGTACGTTTTCAGGACGAATCTTTTCCTATTTTAAAAGAATATCTCTACTACCAGCAGACGATCCGTCAGAAATCCCCCAAGACCGTCGACGAATATTTTTTGGACCTGCGCACGTTCTTCCGTTTTATGAAGCTGAACCGAAAGCTCGTTCCTTCCGATACGGAATTTGAATCTATCACGATCGACGACATCGATTTAGCTTTTCTCAGAAAGATCGATCTGACCGACGCCTATGAGTATATGAACTATCTTCAGCGCGACCGCAACAACAACGCCTCTTCCCGATCGCGCAAATGCTCCAGCTTAAAGGGCTTTTTCAAGTTCATCACTCAAAAGAAGCACTATCTCGATAAAGACCCTATGGAGGAGCTTGAAACGCCCAAAAAGAAAAAAGCTCTGCCCAAGTACCTCACTCTCGAACAAAGCATCGAACTTCTGAACGCTATCGACGGCGACAACCGTGAACGCGACTACGCTATAATCACCTTGTTTCTCAACTGCGGGCTTCGTGTTTCGGAAATGGCAGGGCTCAATTACACCGACATCCGCACCGACAACACCATACGCGTCCTCGGCAAAGGCAACAAAGAGCGTATAATCTACCTCAATTCTGCCTGTATCAACGCGATAAACGATTATATGCGAGTCCGCCCCGTTGACGACGTAAAGGACAAAACCGCGCTTTTTATCAGCCGCAACCACCGCAGGATGTCCGTCAAGACCATCCAGGCTATGGTCTACAAATACCTTGAAAAAATCGGTCTGAGCGCGCAGGGCTATTCCTGCCACAAGCTCCGACACACCGCGGCAACGCTGATGTATCAGCACGGCGGCGTTGACGTCCGCGTATTAAAAGAAGTGCTCGGACACGAAAACCTCGGCACAACCGAGATATATACGCATCTGAGCAGCGAACAGATGAAAAACGCCGCGGAATCCAATCCCCTGGCAAAAGTCTCTTCTAAAAAAGTCTCCCCTAAGAAGGAATGAGCACCGCTCCGCCGATGTCCGTCAGCGGCATTTCTTCACATAATATTTCTATATTGGAATTATACTTTTCACAGAACGCCTTGATCATCTCATAGTCGGGGTGTTCTTTTATGTTTCCGAAAAAGTATACCGTACCGCCGTAGGTAAACGAAGCTCCGCCGATAAAGCCGTAGTCAAAGCCTTCCAGAATAATATTCCCGGGTGTGATAAGCAGCACGTCTGCCCCGTTGTTTTTCAGGGCTTTTTCGATCGACTTGTCGGATGTTATAACGGCGTTTTCGTTTACAACCAATGTTGAACAGCGCGTATATCCCTGATTAACATTGACCGGTTCAATTCCGTTTTCTATACAATAATCAATAACGGAATCATCAACAGCGCTCAGCTTTCCGTAAAGGCAGTCGCCGAGCAGCAGGCAATTCAGGCGGACATTTTCGGGGTAGCGCTCCCCCAGGGATTTTTCACAGTTTTCGATCGTGAAAAGCCTGTCGTTTATCCTTAAAAGCTGCATATCTGCGTGCAGTCTTTCCGGCTTTGAAAATTGATTATAATTCTTTGTTGGAATTATATCATATCCGAAATCAGCCAAAGCCCCGCAAAAGCACGGATATAAGCCGCTCATAACGACCTTCTTCATCAGCTTATAGCCTCAAAAGCCTCGCGGATATTCTTAACGCCGATAAGCTCCGCCTCATCGCAGGAAACGCCCTTCAGGTTATGGAAGGGCAAAACGATCTTCGTAAAGCCCAGGCGCACCGCCTCATTGACGCGCATCTGCGCCTGAGAAACCGAGCGTATCTCCCCTGCCAAGCCGATCTCGCCGAACACAACGGCTTTTTCATCCACCGGAGTGTCCTTCAGGCTGCTTATAAGCGCCATAGCTATAGCCAGGTCGATCGCGGGCTCGTCCACGCGCAAGCCGCCGACGATATTGATATAGGTATCGTTGTTTGAAAAGAAGTATCCCGCGCGTTTTTCAAGCACCGCAAGCAGCATCGAAAGTCGGTTGTAATCATAACCCGTTGCCATTCTTCTTGCGTTGCCGTAGCCGCTCTGAGTAGCAAGTCCCTGAGTTTCCGCCAAAATCGGGCGCGAGCCCTCGATAGTACACGTTACGCAGGTTCCGGAAACATTAGTAGGTCTGCCCGAAAGCAGCATAACGGAGGGGTTGTCCACCTCTTTAAGCCCGGTGTCGGTCATCTCAAAAACGCCGATCTCGTTCGTTGAGCCGTAGCGGTTTTTGACCGCGCGAAGGATGCGGCACGACATCTGCTTGTCGCCCTCGAACAAGAGCACGGTATCGACGATATGCTCAAGCACCTTCGGACCCGCGATGGAGCCTTCCTTGTTAACGTGACCGACCACAAACATCGGGATGTCCATCCCCTTTGCGGTACGCATAAGCAGGTTCGTGCATTCTCTTACCTGAGTAACGCTTCCGGGCGAAGAGCTCAGCTCGGATATATTCATCGTCTGTATGGAATCTATCATCACCAGATCGGGCTTTACGTTCTTTATTTGTTCGCACACGACCTCGGCGTCGGTCTCGGTCATCACAAACAGATTCGGTGAATCAACACCCAGGCGGATCGCGCGAAGCTTCAGCTGCCGCTTGCTCTCCTCACCCGAGACATACAGTATTTTTAGAGTGTCGCCCATAAACTGACAAATCTGCATAAGCACGGTCGACTTGCCTATTCCGGGGTCTCCTCCGAGCAAAATCAGACTGCCCTTTACTATGCCGCCGCCCAAAACCCGGTTGAGCTCCTTGCAGCCTGTGTCGTAGCGGTGCTCGTCGTCGGTGGAGATCTCCCCTATCGAATACGGTTTTGCGTATGTTGCAGACCTCGATTTCGCCGCGGGAGCAGCTTTTGAAACATCCTTTATTTCTTCATTCATCGTGTTCCATTCGCCGCAGGAAGGGCATTTTCCGTACCATTTCGGCGACTCATAGCCGCATTCCGAGCAAATATACACGCTTTTTATTTTAGCCATACTTTTCACTTCCGTCAGTTTGTATTGCAATAGTTTATTATTCCGGTGGCGACCGCCAGCGACATCTGCTTTTGATACTCCTCGTCCAAAAGCTTTTTAAGTTCCTCTCTGTTTGAGATGAAGCCGCACTCCACGATCACCGCGGGCTTTTCGGTATTTTTCAGCAGATATATCTCCTTGCCGGCAGCCTTGCATTCGCGCTCGTTGCCGGGCTGGAGCATTTCCTTAACGGAAAATCGGATGCACTCCGCAAGATACGCGCTCTTTTCATTATTCGGTGAATAAAAGACCTGTGTGCCTTTTGAGGAGGCAACGGGAAATTTGTTCTGATGAATGCTCACGACCAGGTCGTTTTCGGGAGAATTATACATATCAAGGCGCATTTTCATATCGTTATACTTGCGCTTCTTGACGTCCTCTCCCTCACTTGTCAGAGCGTTGTCGGTCGTCCGCGTCATAAAGACGTCAAAGCCCAAAAACGTCAGCAGGTCAGATGTGTCGCGTGAAATCGAAAGGTTGATATTCTTTTCCAAAACATCGCCCGTGACCGCGCCGCCGTCCTCACCGCCGTGCCCGGGGTCGATCAGCACCTTTTGAGCTTTTCTTTCGGGAACAGCCGAAACGCTGAGACCGATGTTTTCGGTCGACCTTATCATCAAAGCCGTAAACAGAGCAAAACAGATTATGACAAGGACGGCAAACAAAACCCTTTTCCGCTTCATAGCAACACCTCTGCCTAAAAATATGCAGAGCGCTGAAATAATTATACATCATTTCCCCGATATTGGCAACAAAAATGAAATATATCTTGTAGTTGTTTTCCCAAAGTGCTATAATACCATTGAAAACAAAGCGTTAGGAGAAAATATGATGAAAAAACCCGGCAGAAACGACGAGTGCTGGTGCGGCAGCGGCAAGAAATATAAAAAGTGTCATATCGACTTTGACGAAAGGATCGAAGAGATCGAGGGCGAAGGTCACATCGTCCCGGACCATACGATAATCAAAACCCCCGCCCAGATCGAAAAAATAAAAGAAAGCGCGAAGATAAACATCGCCGTGCTCGATTATGTATCAGAGCATATAAAGGCGGGAATTTCCACTTCCGAGATCGACAAGTGGGTGTATGATATTACGACAAAAATGGGCGGCGTTCCCGCTCCGCTCGGCTATGAGGGCTTTCCCAAAAGCGTCTGCACCTCGCTCAACGACGAGGTCTGCCACGGCATACCCGCTGATGACATCATCCTAAAGGACGGCGACATCGTTAACGTCGACGTTTCAACCAACCTCAACGGCTATTATTCCGATTCTTCAAGAATGTTCTGCATCGGAGAAGTAAGCGAGGATAAAAAGCGCCTTGTAGAAGTTGCGAAGCAAGCCTTGCAGGAGGGCTTGAAGGCTGTCAAGCCCTGGGGCTTCCTCGGCGATATGGGTCAGGCGATAAACGATTTTGTCAAGTCAAACGGCTATTCGGTTGTAAGGGAAGTCGGCGGTCACGGCATAGGTCTTGAATTCCACGAAGAACCGTGGGTGAGCTACGTCACCGAAAAAGGCACGGAAATGCTGATGGTTCCCGGCTTGTGCTTCACGATCGAGCCGATGATAAATATGGGCAAGCCCGACATCTTCACCGATGAAGAAAACGGCTGGACGATCTACACAAAAGACGGTTCACCATCCGCCCAGTGGGAAATCCAGGTCCTCGTCACCGAGGATGGTTATGAGATAATAAGTTATTAAAAAGTAAGGTCGACTCAAATCAATGAGCCGACCTGATTTTTTATATTTAAGCGTATTTCGATTGACATTGTAGGGGCGAGCATTGCTCGCCCGCCAAACCAAGTTTGCCTTTTTAACCGATTCTATATAAGAAAATAAGGTTTCCTTTCAGCGGG
>CACXGW010000144.1 GCA_902767325.1 uncultured Ruminococcus sp. | reverse complement strand
TTTTTTCAACAATTGAATATGTTTTCCACAAAAAATTAGAGGAGCCGTGAAGAACGAAGTCTTAAACTTCATTTCTTCACAGCTCCTTATTTGATAATAGTATTAAATTATTTCACTCAAAATGCTGTTTGAAACCAAAAAGCCTTTCGGAGTAAAGCCCGCCGACTTGCCGTCTGTTTCCATCAGACCCATTTTTGCGTAGTATTCAATTTTTTTGATAACGGCAGAGGGGAAAGGCTTTTTGAATCTCTTTTCATATTCTTCAAAGCTCAGCCCGTTTTTCAGCCTGAGGGAAAGCATCAGAAACTCTTCCTCGTCGCCGCCGTCACCGTCGGTTATGATCTCGTTGCGGTAAAAGCTTTCTTTGCTTCTTTCGTAATGAAAGCGCTTTCCTTTAAAAAACGAATGTGCCGCGGGTCCTATCCCGATGTACTCACCGCAATTCCAATAAAGAGTATTGTGGCGGCTCTCAAAAGAGGGGGCAGCGAAGTTTGAGATCTCATATTGCTTATATCCCTTCGCTTCAAGCTGTTCAACAGCGTATAAATACAGCTGAGCCTGCTCATCCTCGTCGGGCAAGGATAAACTGTCCTTTATCTTATCAAACCGTGTGCCTTCTTCGATCTTCAGAAGATACGCCGAAATATGCTGCACCCCGCAGCCTGCGCAGAACTCAATCGTCTTTTGCAGGCTTTCTTTTGTCTGATAGGGAATACCGAGCATAATATCAAGAGAAATATTACAAAAGCCCGCTTCTTTTGCTTTTTTTACGGTCAGCTCAGCTTCCCCGGGGGAATGTATCCTGCCCAGAGCCGCAAGCTCTTTTTCGTCCGACGACTGCAAACCGACAGACAGGCGGTTAAATCCCGCGCACAGCAGCCTTTCAAAGTCAAGCGACACTCCGCTTTCGGGGTTAGCTTCAAGGGTTATCTCCGCGTTTTTTGCTATGTTGAACTGATTCTTAACTTCACTCAACAGCTTGCAAAGGCGATCGGTTCCGAGTATGCTCGGCGTACCTCCGCCGAAATACACGCTCGAAACGGTTCTGTCCGTCCGGCTGCCCCAATAAGCGATTTTTTTTATTGATTCAGTTATATATATATCATATTCTTTTTCACTTGCCTTGCCGCTGTAAAAGTCACAGTAAGCGCACTTGCTTCTGCAAAAAGGGATATGCAGATACAATCCGATATTTTCAGACAAAACGCCGCCTCTTTTCCGATAAGTATTTGAGGCAGAAACCTAAGTTTCTGCCTCAAAGTTGGAAGGTATATGAAAAGATAGGAATAATCTTTTTCTGTCACCTTTATATTACAATATTTTAATATTTTTGTCAAGCTTTTGTTTCTAAAACTTTTAAATTTTTTATTTTTACATTTTTTGACATCATATTGTTGACATTACAGTCGGAAAAATAGTATTATAATAAATTGAGAGAAAACGAAAAGGACTGAATTTATGAGTTCATTACAGGAAGAAATCACCAAACGCCGCACGTTTGCAATTATTTCGCACCCGGACGCCGGTAAAACGACTCTGACCGAAAAGCTGCTGCTCTACGGCGGAGCTATAAATCTTGCCGGTTCCGTAAAAGGAAAGCGCACAGCGCGTCACGCGGTGTCGGACTGGATGGAGATCGAAAAGCAGAGAGGTATCTCCGTAACCTCATCCGTACTTCAATTCAAATACGGCGGCTATTGCATCAATATACTTGACACTCCCGGACACGAGGACTTTTCCGAGGACACCTACCGCACGCTTATGGCGGCGGACTCCGCGGTAATGGTCATCGACGGCTCCAAGGGTGTTGAAAAGCAGACCATCAAGCTGTTCAAGGTCTGCGTAATGCGCAACATTCCCATCATCACATTTATCAACAAGATGGACCGCGACGCAAAAAGCCCGTTCGATCTGCTGGAGGACATCGAAAACGTCCTCGGGATCAACACCTATCCCGTCAACTGGCCTATAGGCTCGGGAAAAGAATTCAAGGGCGTTTTTGACCGCAACACCGAAAAGATACTCGCATTTACCGCCAACAACGGTCAAAAGGAAGTTGAAAAGAAGGAATACGCCCTCGACGATCCCGCGCTTGACGATGTTCTCGGTCAGTATTTAAAGGCTGATTTTATGGACGAGATCGAGCTTCTTGACGGCGCCGGCGACGAATTCGACCTTGAAGCCGTAAGAGAGGGCAGGCTTACTCCGGTATTTTTCGGCTCGGCGCTCACCAATTTCGGTGTAGAACCCTTCCTGGAGCAGTTTTTAAAACTCACAACTTCTCCGCTTTCGCGTGAGACCGTCAGCGAAGAGGTCGATCCGATGTCGGACGATTTTTCCGCGTTCGTCTTTAAAATACAGGCAAATATGAACAAGGCTCACCGCGACCGCGTCGCGTTTATGCGCATTTGCAGCGGAAAATTCGAGAAGAATATGGAAGTGTTCCATGTTCAGGGCAACAAAAAGATGCGTCTTTCCCAGCCTCAGCAGATAATGGCTCAGGAGCGTGAGATCGTTGAAGAAGCCTATGCGGGCGACATCATCGGCGTTTTCGATCCCGGTATTTTCTCGATAGGCGACACCATCTGCTCGCCCTCTCACAAGGTGCAGTTCAAGGGGATCCCGACCTTTGCTCCCGAGCATTTCGCGCGCGTGCGCCAAAAAGACACGATGAAGCGCAAGCAATTCATCAAAGGTACAAACCAGATCGCTCAGGAGGGCGCTATCCAGATCTTCCAGGAGCTCGACGCCGGTATGGAAGAAGTCATCGTCGGCGTTGTCGGTGTGCTCCAATTTGACGTCCTTAAATACCGCCTTGAAAACGAGTACAACGTCGAGATCATTATGGAAAACCTTCCTTATGAATACATCCGCTGGATAGTCAACGACGACGTCGACCCCAAAACGCTCGATCTGGCTTCCGATACAAAGCGTATACAAGATTTAAAAGGCAACTATCTGCTTTTGTTCACAAGCTACTGGAGCATAGACTGGGCGCTCGACCACAACAAAGGCCTTGAGCTCAGAGAATTCGGTACGAACTGATGCTGTACGATAAACTGAAAGCATATTCAAAAAGCGGCGTTTATCCGTTCCATATGCCGGGTCATAAGCAGAAGGCTATCAGCGATCTGCCTTACGAACTGGATTTAACGGAGATAGACGGCTTTGACAACCTTCACGCGCCTACAGGCTGCATCAGGGATATAGAGCGCAAGGCGGAATTTCTGTATAACGCAAACCGCGCGTTTCTGCTTGTGGACGGCGCAACGGGCGGAATTCTCGCCGCAGTCAGAGCTATGACATCCTTCGGCGATAAGGTTCTGCTGGCTCGTAATTGCCACAAATCTGTCTATAACGCTGTTGAACTTTGCGGGCTTGATCCTGTATATATTCAGCCGGATATGATAGAAGGAACCGATATTTTCGGCAGCATAGATCCCGATATGCTCGATAAAAAGCTGACGGAAGAACCCTGTGTTAATCTGGTGATAATCACTTCACCCACTTATGAAGGCGTATGCTCGGATATTGAATCGATTTCTTTGATATGCCGCCGCCACGGCGCAAAGCTGTTGGCGGATGAGGCTCACGGTGCGCATTTTCCTTTCAGCGACGCGTTTCCCGAATCGGCTATCGACTGCGGGGCGGATGTATCGGTCGTAAGCCTTCACAAAACCCTGCCTTCTCCGACGCAAACCGCGCTTTTGCTTACGAACGATAAGGACTTGGAAGCAAAGCTTCAAAACGAGCTTGCGGTTTTTGAGACCTCCAGCCCTTCGTATATCCTGATGAGCGGGGCAGAGGCTTGCCTGAATAACATGGATTATAATTCTTTTGAAGAATATACAAATCTCCTGGATGACTTTTACACTAAAGCAAAAAGCTTAAAGAATTTCAGACTGTTATACGATCTCGGCACGATGTATGATCACGACTTCGGCAAGCTTGTTATAACAACCTACGGCACAAATATCACCGGCACACGCCTCGCTGAGATTTTGCGGGAGCGATTCGCTATCGAAGTCGAAATGGCGGCGGCTCATTATATAATAGCCATAACTTCCGTCTGTGACACAATAGAGGGCTTTGACCGCCTTTATAAAGCTTTATCTGAGATAGATAAAACCGTTTTTAAGACCTTTGAAGCAGCGGAAATCAAAACTCCCGGGCTTCCCGAAAAGCGTTTCAGTCCGTTTGAAGCCCGAAGAAAAGCCAAAAGAACAATTGCTTTTGAAAACGCGGCAATGAAAACCTCGCTCGATTATGTCTACGCTTATCCGCCGGGGATCCCGTTCATCGTTCCCGGAGAAGTGATCACCGCGGAACTGACAGACTACATTAAAAAGCTGATTTCAAGCGGTGTAAACGTCTGTTCATCATCCGTAAAATATCCCGAATATATCGGGGTTGCAGATTTGTAATTGACAACTATTGTCCGATATGGTACAATTTAATTAATGATTCTTAAAGGAGTATGATACCTATGAAGAGAATTAAAACCATCGAGACGCGCGACCTCAAAAAGAGCGTTAAAAACGGCGGCTGCGGCGAATGCCAGACATCCTGCCAGTCTGCCTGCAAAACCTCCTGCGGCGTTGCTAATCAGCAGTGCGAAAAGTGCGTCGAGAAATAAGATCTCAACAAGGAACCACAGCCGTTATCCCACAGGGCTAACGGCTTTCCTTATGTTATACGGAATTTATACGGAGGATAATATGATTCATCAGTATAAGCTCAACGGTTACAATATCGTTCTGGACGTCTACAGCGGCAGTGTTCACGCGGTAGACGACTTGGCATATGATATTATCGGAATGTATGAAAACAGCGGCAGAGAGGAAATCCTTGCCGCAATGCTTGAAAAATATAAAAACCAATCCGATATAAATGAAAACGAGATAAGCGATTGTATCGACGACGTTGAAGAGCTGAAAGCTCAGGGAAAGCTCTTTACCGAGGATAAATATGAAAACCTCGCGTTTGACTTCAAAAACCGCAATACCGTCATAAAGGCGCTGTGTCTGCATATCGCTCACACCTGCAACCTCAACTGCGAATACTGCTTTGCAAGCCAGGGCAAATACCACGGCGAGCGCGCTCTTATGAGCTTGGAGGTCGGCAAGCGAGCGATAGATTTTCTTATCGAAAACTCAGGAAGCAGGGTAAATCTTGAGGTCGATTTCTTCGGCGGAGAGCCGCTTATGAACTTTGACGTTGTAAAAGAGATCGTCGCATACGCCCGAAGCGTCGAAAAGCAGCATAACAAAAACTTCCGCTTCACTCTCACAACGAACGGAATGCTCGTCGACGACGATGTGATAGACTTTGCCAACCGCGAATGTCACAACGTCGTGCTGAGCCTCGACGGAAGAAAAGAGATACACGATAATCTCCGCAAAACCGTCAACGGCAAGGGCAGCTATGACATAATCGTGCCGAAATTTCAAGAATTTGTAAAGCGCAGAGAGGGGAGAGGCTACTACGTCCGCGGTACCTACACCCACAATAACACCGACTTTACAAACGACATTTTCCATATGGCTGACCTCGGTTTCACCGAGCTTTCGATGGAACCCGTAGTCTGCGCTCCGGACGACCCGTACGCGCTCACATACGACGATCTGCCCGTACTCTATGAGCAGTACGAGATATTGGCAAAGGAAATGCTCAAACGCGAAAAAGAAGGCAGACCGCTCACTTTCTATCACTATATGATAGACCTCACCGGAGGACCGTGCATCTATAAGCGCATTTCGGGCTGCGGCTCGGGCACGGAATATATGGCGGTAACGCCTTGGGGAGACCTGTATCCCTGCCATCAGTTCGTCGGCGACGATAAATATAAGCTCGGCGACATCTGGAACGGCGTCAGCAACAAAGAAGTCCAAAACGAATTCAAGCTCTGCAACGCCTATGCCAGACCCGACTGCAAGGACTGCTGGGCACGACTTTATTGCAGCGGAGGCTGCGCCGCGAACGCCTACCACGCCACAGGCTCGGTAAAAGGCATTTACGAATACGGCTGCAAGCTGTTCAGAAAGCGTATGGAATGCGCTATTATGATGAAGGTAGCGCAGGCTGAGGAATAAGCTAAAAAGGCAATGTAAAAAAATTAAAGATTCAATTGCGAGAGCGGAGCGGTGAAGGCACCGCTCCCTACATTTAGTATCGACACTTAAACTATAAATGTAGGGAGCGACTCTGTAGCCAGACGGCAACCCTTTTGTTGCTTGCGCAACATTTCCCCTTGAAAGGGGAATCACCTCGTCG
>CACXGW010000143.1 GCA_902767325.1 uncultured Ruminococcus sp. | reverse complement strand
CAACGAGGCAGGCGGTATTTACGCCGTTATGAACGAGATCAACAAGCTCGGTCTGCTCAAAACCGACCTTATCACCTGCACCGGCAAAACCGTTGCGGAGAATATTGAAGGCGTTTACAGCAAGAACCCCGACATCATCCGTCCCGCCGAAATGCCCTACAGCCCCACAGGCGGCATCGCGGTGCTCAGAGGAAATCTCGCGCCCGACGGCTGCGTAGTAAAGCGTTCCGCGGTCGCTCCCGAAATGCTCAAGCACTCGGGTCCCGCAAAGGTGTTCGACTGCGAGGAGGACGCTATGCAGGCTATCAACGACGGCTTTATCGTTGAGGGCGACGTTGTTGTCATCCGCTACGAGGGTCCCAAGGGCGGTCCCGGAATGCGCGAAATGCTCAACCCGACTTCTGCTATCATGGGTCGCGGACTCGGCAGCACCGTGGCGCTCATCACCGACGGACGCTTCTCCGGCGCGACACGCGGCGCAAGCATCGGTCACATCAGCCCCGAGGCGGCTGTGGGCGGTCCCATCGCGCTTGTTGAGGACGGCGACATCATCGAGATCAACATTCCCGAAAACAAGATCACGCTCAGCGTAAGCGACGAAGAGCTGGCTAAGCGCCGCGCTTCGTGGCAGCCCCGCGAACCGAAGATCACAACCGGCTATCTGGCACGTTACGCAAAGCAGGTTTCCTCCGGCGCGCAGGGAGCGGTCCTCAGTTAATTCGGAATTCGGAATTCGGAATTGAATTTTTACAAACTACAGGCTCTCCAAATGGAGGGTCTGTTTTTTAGTGCATAGTGCATAGTGCAAAGTGCAATGTGAAGGGTCGCTCCGCTCCGAGTTGTAATGATGCGGAGGTTGAAGATAAGTCAGCCTCCTTTTATAAAGGAGGAAATTCCCCTGTCAGGGGAATCACCGCGTGTGCACCCGCTCATAATGCAGATGTTTCTTAGGGCGCACACACAGGTGCGCCCCTACATTGTTAAATCAACCTTAATTCCGCATTCCGCATTCCGCATTCCGAATTCCGAATTAATTACGCATTACGCATTACGAATTACGCATTAACAAAACTCCCCTTGCTCTCACCCTGAAAATAGTGTACAATAAAACTATCAACCGACTACTGACAACTGACTACCGACTACTGACTAATGTTCAAACTCCGACGATTTTTAAAAGACTACAAAAAAGAATGCATAATCGGTCCGATTTGCAAGCTGTTTGAGGCTATACTCGAGCTGTTTGTGCCGCTGGTTATGGCAGGGATAATCAACAACGGCGTGCAAAGGGGCGACACAGGCTATGTGTGGCGAATGGGCGGGATGCTCGTTTTGCTGGCGATACTCGGCTGGTCGAGCGCGATGTTCACTCAATACTTCGCCTCCCGCGCTTCGCAGGGAGCCGGAACGAAGATCCGCAGCGCGCTGCTTTCTCACATCAACACGCTGTCGCACGCGGAGCTTGACGCTCTGGGAACGCCCTCGCTGATAACGCGTATCACCAACGACACAAACCAGGTCCAGCAAAGCATAGCTATGATGATCCGCCTTCTGACGCGCGCGCCGTTCATAATCGCGGGGTCGCTCATAATGGCTATGACCATCAACCTGCGGCTCTCTCTCATTTTCTTCGCGGCGGCGCTTCTTATCGCGCTGACGCTTTGGTTCGTTATGTCCAAAAGCGTGCCGCTGTTCTCGCTTATGCAGAAAAAGCTCGACAGGATCGGGCTGATCTCGCGCGAGAACCTTTCGGGCAACCGCGTCATCCGCGCGTTTTCCAAGCAGAAAAGCGAGTGCAGGCGTATGGATGAAGCCACCGGGGACCTGATGAAAACCTCAGCCAAGGTCAGCCGGCTTTCGGCGCTTTTAAGCCCCGTCACCTTCGCCATCACCAACGTCGCTATAATCCTTGTGGTGTGGTTCGGCGCGGTGAATGTATATTCGGGCGATATGCAGACGGGCGACATAGTGGCGCTTGTCAGCTATCTGACGCAGATTTTGCTTGCGATGGTCGTGGTGGCGAACCTCGTTATTTTGATGACCAGAGCCTCGGCGAGCGCCAAACGCATCAACGAGGTGTTTGAGACAAAGCCCTCGGTCGTCGAGAAAAACAGCGAAGCAATAGAGGTCGACAAAAGCGAAACCACTCCGAAGATACGCTTTGAGCACGTCAGCTTCACCTATCAGGGCGGCGGCGACGAGGAGCTGAGCGACATTGATTTTTCCGTCATGCGCGGCTCGACCGTCGGCTTGATCGGCGGCACCGGCAGCGGCAAAAGTACGCTCATTCAGCTCATCCCGCGCTTTTACGACGTTTCAAAGGGAGAAGTGCTTGTCGACGGCAGGGATGTGCGCGACTATCCCTTTGAGCAGCTCAGAAAACAGATCGGCTATGTGCCGCAGCAGAGCGTGCTGTTCGGCGGCAATATCCGTGAAAATATGCAGTGGCGCTGCAAAAACGCCACGGATGAAGAGATCATCCGGGCGCTCAAGATCGCTCAGGCTTACGAGTT
>CACXGW010000142.1 GCA_902767325.1 uncultured Ruminococcus sp. | reverse complement strand
TCTGTCGCCTTCGTTGGTTACAAGAAATACGTTGCCCTCGCAGGTATCAAGCACGGCGAGGAACTCGGCTACATCAATGTTGTGTAAGTTCATGATGGGTGTCATAATAGTTTCCTCCTTAATTTTGATCAGCTCAAATTATGGAGCCAATCGATTATTGTGCGCCATTTACCATTTGGCAGTGTTTTGAAATAATCGACTGTAATGTATTCAGTTGTTACTCGAGTAGCTTCCTGATACGAAGCCGATTTGTCAAGCGGACTATTTACTTGACACTCATTATTATACTCAACTTTTTGAAAAAGTCAACAATTTTTTGAGTCTCGATTTGTTGATTATGCCTTTTGATGGTCAATTATAGCCAATATATCAGCGAGGTATTTGTGCACTATTCACAGCGTATTTCTTTTTCGGAATTATCATTGTTAAATTCTTAACGATTCTTTTGGCTATATTACCCAAGTTAATTCTATTTTGGCAAAAAAGTGAGTATTCTTTTGCCAAACTTGATTTTTACAAAGATTCAAACATCATCATTTTTTGGTATTTTTCCCGATGTATATTGACGATTTTGTGGTTTGAGGGTATAATATAGGGGTAGACATACTATATATGGGAAAGGAAAGTTTTTGATGCTCAACGATTTTTTCAAGCAATTTAAGAGCGGAACGGACATTCGCGGCGTTGCAAGCGAGGGTGTTGAGGGGCAAAACGTCAATTTGACGGACGAGATCGTTGCCAAAATGGCTGACGGATTCGTATTGTGGCTTGCCCAAAAGGCGAATAAAACGCCCGATAAGCTGAAAATCGCAGTGGGACGCGACAGCCGCATATCCGGACCGCGCCTTATGGAGGTCACGACCGAACGATTCAAGACGGCAGGCGCGCAGGTTTTGCGCTGCGGGCTCGCCTCTACCCCGTCGATGTTTATGACTACGGTAGATCTGGGCTGCGACGGCGCGCTTCAGCTGACCGCGAGCCATCATCCCTTCAACAGAAACGGACTTAAATTCTTCACCCGCGGCGGCGGACTTGAGGGCAAGGATATTGAGGCTATACTCGAATTTGCCCAAAATGACGAGCATCCCGCCGAAAAAGACGGCGGAAGCATCACCGACTGCGGCTATATGGACGATTACGCAAAGGGTCTTTGCGAAAAAATCAAAAAGGAAGTTAACGCTCCCGACTACGACCATCCTTTGAAGGGCTTTCACATCGTAGTGGACGCGGGCAACGGCGCCGGCGGCTTCTATGCAGACAAGGTCCTCGCCGTTCTGGGCGCTGATACGACCGGCAGCCGCTATCTCGACCCCGACGGAATGTTCCCTAACCACGTTCCGAACCCCGAGGACGCAACGGCTATGGCGTCGATTTGTGAGGCTGTGCGCGAAAACAACGCCGATCTGGGCGTGATTTTCGACACCGACGTCGACCGCGGCGGCGCTGTGGACAGCAAGGGCAACGAAATAAACCGCAATCGTCTGGTCGCTGTGGCGGCGGCTATCGCGCTTGACGGCAACGACGGCGGAACAGTCGTCACCGACTCCATAACCTCGTCGGGGCTGAAGGAGTTTATCGAAAATAACCTCGGCGGCAAGCACTACCGCTACCGCAGGGGCTACAAAAACGTTATCGACAAGGCTTTGGAGCTCAACGCGGAGGGAATAAACTGTCCGCTTGCTATCGAGACCTCCGGTCACGCGGCAATGCGCGAAAACTATTTTCTCGACGACGGTGCCTATCTTTGCACCAAGATCATCATCAAGGCGGCTCAGCTGAGAAACCAGGGCAAGGATCTCAGCGACCTGACAGCCGACCTCAAAGAACCGCTCGAGAGCCGTGAGATACGCTTCAAAATAACCGAAAAGGATTTCCGCGCCTGCGGCGAAAGGATAATCGCCGACCTGACCGCCTACGCCGAAGCGCAGGAAAGCTGGCAGCTCGCCGACGACAACCGCGAGGGCGTGCGCGTTTCCTTTGATAAGGAGCACGGCAACGGATGGTTTTTGCTTCGCCTGTCAGTCCACGACCCGATAATGCCGCTGAACATCGAAAGCGACAGCAAAGGCGGCGTTGACATTATCTACAATCAGCTTCTCGGTTTCCTTGAAACAACGCAGGGGCTGGAAATATAAAAATACAAACACATAATGCGGAATTTCATAATGGGACACCCCGTGTATCATTTGATACACGGGGTGGTTTTTTGATAACTTTTAAATCAATATCAAATAAGCGAGCAGACCAGATCGGTGTATTCCGAGGGGTTTTCAAGCGGCAGACCGGCTATGAGCAGAGCCTGGCAATAGAGCACCTCGGCGTATTTTCTCGCCTTGTCGATGTCGGTCTGAATGAGGGACTCCATCGTTTTGACCGCGCTGTGCGACATATTCAGCTCGAGCACGCGCTGAGCCATCATTCCCGATTCGGGCTGAACGGAATTGAAATACTTTTCCATTTCAAAGGAAATTCCGCCCTTCGCGGTGAGGCAAACGGGGTGAGACACCAGCTTTTTGGAGGCGGTTACCTCAGCCACCTTGTCGCCGAGGGTCTCCTTAACGAAGGTGAGCAGCGCGGAGCTGTCCTTTTCGTCCTCTTTTGTTTCGTCGTTTTCGATGCCGAGATCGTCGTTCGTCGCGGAGCAGAAACGCTTTTCCTTATACATCATAAGACTTTGCAGGGTGAACTCGTCCACATCCTCGGTGCAGTAGAGTATCTCAAAGCCTTTTGACTGCAGCAGCTCGGTCTGGGGCAGAGCGTCGATAGCGGCGGCGTTTTCGCCGGTCGCGAAGTAGATGAACTTCTGATCCTCTTTCATACGGTCAACGTATTCCGCGAGGGTGACGAGCTTCTTTTCCGTGGAGGAATAGAACAGCAGCAGATCCTGCAGATCGTCCTTGTGAACGCCGTAGTCGGACACAACGCCGTATTTCAGCTGTCTGCCGAAGGCTTTGAAGAACTTTTCGTAGTTTTCGCGGTCGGACGAGATCATCGCGGTGAGTTCGCGGCGGATCTTCTTTTCGAGGTTCTGGGCGATGGTGAGCAGATGACGGTCGTGCTGGAGCATTTCGCGCGAGATGTTGAGCGAAAGATCGGCGGTGTCAACGATACCCTTTACAAAGCGGAAGTGCTCGGGCACGAGCTCCTCGCAGTTTTCCGTGATCAGCACGCCGCTCGAATAGAGCTGCAAGCCCTTTTTGTATTCCTTGGTATAGTAATCATAGGGTGTAGCGGACGGAATGAACAGCAAAGCCTTGTAGGTCACAACGCCCTCAACAGATGTGACGATGGTCTTGACGGGCTTGTCATAAGCCATAAACTTCTCGTTGTAGAAACGGTCGTATTCCTCCTGAGTGACGTCCTTTTTCGGGCGCTGCCAGATGGGCACCATGCTGTTGAGCGTTTCGATTTCGAAATAATCCTCATATTCGGGATTTTCGCTGTCTTTGGTTTCCTCCTTGACGCGGTTCTTTTTCATCTCCATCAAGATAGGATAGCGGATGTAGTCGGAGTATTTTTTGATAAGTCCCGAAATGCGGTACTGCTCGAGGAACTCGTCGTAATTTTCATCGTCGGTGTTGTCCTTGAGCACAAGGATGATGTCGGTGCCGATGCCGTCCTTTTCACATTCCTCGATCTCGTATCCGTCGGCGCCGCCGGACTTCCACTTGTAGGCTGTGTCGCTGCCGTATTTTTTGGTGATGACGGTGATCTCCTTCGCCACCATAAACGCGGAGTAGAAGCCCACGCCGAACTGACCGATGATGTCGATGTCGTCCTGCTTTTCCTCAAGCTGCTGCTTGAACTGATAGGAACCCGAGGACGCGATTGTGCCGAGGTTGTTTTCGAGATCGTCCTTGTCCATACCGATTCCGTTGTCGGAGACCGTCAGCGTGCGGTTATCCTTATCCGCCTTGATTTGGATTTTGAAATCAGAGCGGGTCATACCGAGCTTGTCGTCGGTGAGCGCGATAAAGCACAGCTTGTCGATAGCGTCGCTGGCGTTCGAAATGATCTCGCGCAGGAAAATCTCCTTGTGCGTATAGATCGAGTTGATCATCAGATCGAGCAGACGCTTGGATTCGGATTTGAACTGTTTTTTTGCCATTTTGATTACTTCCTTTTTATGTGATTTTGATATATAAAACTATTTGTTGAGAATACTGTAAATATCCAGCGCGGTTTCGCTGTTGAGGAGTATTTCTTCCTTCAGCTCGTCGAGGTCATTGAACCTGCGCTCCTCGCGGATGAAATCGAGCAGCCGCACGTCGGCGGTCTGACCGTAGAGCTCGCCGCCCTTGTATAAGGGCATCCAGGTCTCCCACAAAGGAGAGGGCGCTCCGACGGTGGGCTTTACGCCGATGTTTGTCACACCGCAATAGCTTTCGCCGTTTTCAAGCGTAACAGCGGAGGCATACACCCCGAAGCGCGGGATCACGAGCCCCTTTGCCGGCGGCTGATTTATCGTGGGCGTGCCGAGCTTTCGCCCGAGCTGCTTTCCGTGCCGGATAGGCTCTCTCATTCCGAATTTGCCGCCGAGAAGATTGTTCGCGCGGCGTATATCTCCCTGAGTGATCAGGCGTTTTATCAAGGTGGAGCACACCACCTCATTTCCGTCGGTCTCGGGCGGAATGACGGTGAGCGCCACGCCGAATTCGCGGCACAGACTTTCAAGCATCGGAACGTCGCCCTCGGCGTTTTTGCCGAAGCGGTAATTGAAGCCGCAGAAAAGCGCCTTGGCGCTTAGCGCCTCTATGAGCACGGTTCTGAAGAACTCGCGCGCTGTCAGGTGCATAATGTTGCCGAAATCGGTGAAGAACACCTTTTCCATACCGATCTCCTCAAGCGCGCGGAGCTTGTCGCCGTGGGTCATCAGCGAGGATGATTCCATTCTGTTGATGACGCTTTTCGGGCTTTGCGAAAAGGTGAAGCACACGGGAATAAGACCTTTTTCACGCTGCTTTGCCGCGCCGCCGAGCACCTTGCGGTGTCCGCGGTGAACGCCGTCAAAAAAGCCGAGCGCAACGGCAGTATTCTGTTTTTGCGGGAATAATGATGTAAATGTCTGCATATAAATCTGACACCTTTAGATTTTACCGCTCTGCAAAAGCGCGGCGGTTTTCAATACGGCGATCTGTGTTTTCGAGTCGAACAGGCGGTTGTTGAGCACCATTTCCGCCGCTTTCAGCAGAGGGATGCGCTCCACGTTCAGGAACTCGCCCTCGTCGGGTCGGCTCTCGCCCTGTTCTTTTACGCGGCAGGCATACAGGTGGATTATCTCGTCGGTATAGCCCGGAGACGGATAGACCTGACCGAGCGAGATGTATGAATAACCGACCGCTCCGGTTTCCTCAAGCAGCTCGCGCCTGCCGTTTTCAAGAGGCGTGCTGCCTTTTTCAAGCTTGCCCGCGGGAAGCTCGAGCACCGCTTCCTTGTAAGGATAGCGGAACTGCCGCACAAACAGCAGGTTGTTATCGTCATCAAGCGCGGCGACGCATACGCCGCCGGGGTGACGAACGACCTCGCGCATCGTGTGCGAGCCGTCTGAGAGCATCACTTCATCGTGAACGACGTGAAGGATCCTGCCGCCGAACACTTCTTTGCTTGAGATCGTGGTTTCTTTTAAGTCCATTTTATTCCTCCCGGAAAGGGTGTGTGTTATGAATATACCCGACTATGCCTTTCAGCTTTCCGCCGCAAGGCTTCTGTCGCGGGAAAGCAACGTCCGCCTGCGCGTCATAGGAGAAAGCCGCTGCAAACGGAAAATAATATGTCTGCAAATAGGAAAGTCAGCTGAAATGCCGCTGATAGCCGCGGGATTTCATGGTATGGAGTATCTGACAGTGCTGTGCGCGCTGCGATTTGCGAATGAATACGCCGCCAAAAAGCGAAATCAAGGCTTGCTGATCGTGCCGTGCGTAAATCCCGACGGAACGGAGATCGCCCTGCACGGAGCAAAAAGCGCCTGCCGTTACGAAAAATTTGTCCGCAATACGGGCGATGAAAAGCGCTGGCAGGCAAACGCCCGCGGAGTTGACATAAACCACAACTTTGAGGCTGATTGGAAAAACGTAAAACGGCGCGAAACAGAAGCAGGGATCACCCGTCCCGCCGCCACAAGGTTCGGCGGATTTTGCCCCGAAAGCGAACCCGAAACGAAGGCTCTTACGAAGCTTTGCCGCCGCGAAAACATTTCCCGGGTGCTGGCGCTCCACAGTCAGGGACGTGAAATATACTGGGATTTCGGCAAGCATACGCCGAAGAGTTGCCTGAGTCTTGCCGAAAAGATGAGCGAAGTCAGCGGATACAAGGTCGCCTCTCCCGAGCCTATCGCTGCGGGCGGAGGCTTTAAGGACTGGTTTATCGAAAAGTTTCACCGCTGCGGCTTTACTGTGGAGATCGGCAAGGGCAAAAACCCGCTGCCGCTCAGAGATTTTGAAACGGAATATCCTGTCGTCAGGAAAATCCTGAGGGTTTTCACAGCCGAAGGATGAATTGCAAGGAAAGGGCGCACGCTTCGGTGCGCCTTTTCTCTTATTGCTCTTGGTTTTCTTCGGTTCTTTCCCGTGTATCGGGCTCTGCCGCTTGTGCAACTTCCCCGATATCCACCATTTCTTCAATATCTTCTATGGCTTCGTCTTCTTCCATGAATTCTCTGAATTCTTCCTCGAAGCTTTTTCTTTCTGTTTCGTCGTCGTTATCACCAAAGAAGCTGATCTGACTTACGATGTCGTCGATCGCTTCGTCGGAAATAACGTTCGGCTCGTCGAGGTATTTGGAGCGCTTTTCGATGCTGTCGATAGCCATCTGCATTTGCTCCTGCGGAGTCGCGGGCTTTTTAGGCTCATCATAAACCTCGTCGTCCTCGGGGTTGGAGATGTTGACGAATTCTTCCTTCTTTTCTTCAACAACGGGCTGTTCCTCTTCCGTTTCAACTAAAGCGGGTTCGGAACCGTCGTCCTCAATGGGTTCGGCGGGCTGAGCTTCGGGAGCCTCGGCAGATTCTGAGGCTTCTTCGGTTTCGGCTTCCGGTGCCTCGGTTGCCTCGGCGGATTTGTCAACGCCGAAATCGGGAGCGTCATACTCCTCGTCGACCGCCTCGGCGGCTGCCATAATGACCTCGCCGGGAGCGTCGATCTGCTTTTCACGGCGAGCCTCGGCAACAGCCTTCAGCTCATCCAGGTGATTAACGGGCTTTTCGACCTTTGCGTTGTCCTCATCAAAATAGAGGTCATACCAAACAAGGAACACATAGACCGTCCAAACGCGGCGGCTGTTGTCCTCTTTGCCGCTGAAGTGTTCGTCGAGCCACGCCACGAGAGCGTCGGTGTTGAAGAACTTTTCGGCGGTTTTGCCAAGGAACTTTCTCTTAACTACATTGTAGAACTTTTCGTCTCTGAGCCACACTCTGGTGGGAACCGGGAAGCCGAGCTTCTCCTTTTCCGCTGTGGTTTCGGGCAGATGACGCGCGGCAGCCTTGCGCATGGCGTATTTGGTATTGTACTTATTGACGCGCAGATTGGTAGGAAGCGAAGACGCAACCTTGAACACTTCCTTGTCAAGGAAGGGAACGCGCAGTTCAAGCGAGTTAGCCATACTCATTCTGTCTGCCTTGAGAAGGATGTCGCCGACCATCCACATATTGATGTCGAGATACTGCATCTTTGTGACGTCGTCGTATTTGCGGCAGCGGTAGTAATGCTTTCTGGCATAGTTCTGCGGCTTTGTAGCGATCGACGGATCTTTAAGCAGCGCTTGCTTTTGCTTGAAATCATACATAAAGGCGTTGCCGATATAGCGCTCCTCGAGCTTGTCGCAGGCGCGGATGATATAATCGCGTCCCTTGATGTCGGGCAGCTTGCGTGCGAGCGCGCGCAGAGCCTTTCTGAGAAAATGCGGAACGACCTTTTGATATATACGGAAAACTCTGGGATCGTTGTAGCAGGTGTAGCCGCCGAAAAGCTCGTCGGCGCCTTCGCCCGAAAGCACGACCTTGACATATTGGCTTGCAAGGCGCGAAACAAAATATAGCGCTATGCACGACGGATCGGCAAGCGGCTGATCCATATGATACTGAACGGTGGGCACCGCGTCCCAGAACTCCTCGCTGGAGATCAGGTGCGTGTGGTGCTCAACACCGATGAGCTTGCTCAAGCTTTCCGCCCAGCTGATCTCGTTATACTTTTCGCCGAAATCAAAACCGACGGTGAAGGTCTTTTGATCGGCAAAATAGGTGGAGACATAGCTGGAATCGACGCCCGAGGAAAGGAAGCATCCGACCTCAACGTCGGCGATCTTATGGGCGTTGACGGATTCCTCAAACACCTTTTCGATCAGATCGACAGCCTCTTCCTCTGTCATATTCTCGTCGGGTCTGAAGCGCGGCTCGAAATAGCGGGTCGTTTCGACAAAACCGTCCTTATACCACAGGTAATGACCCGGAAGCAGGCAGTAAACGCCTTCAAAGAAGGTCTCGGGCGGAACAGCGTATTGGAACGAAAGGTAGGTGTCGAGCGCGCGGGTGTTGAAGCGCTTCACAAACTTGGGATGCTCAAGGATGCTCTTGATCTCGGAAGCGTATACAAAGTCCTCGCCGATCTGAGTGTAGTGCATCGGCTTGATTCCGAAGAAGTCGCGCGCGATGAACAGAGAGTGATCCACCGTGTTGTAGATCGCAAAGCCGAACATACCGCGCAGGCGGTCGAGCATATCCTCTTTCCACTCCTCAAAGCCGTGGACGAGCACCTCGCTGTCGGAGTCTGTGTAGAACTTATGACCCTTTTCAATAAGCTCTTTTTTCAGTTCTTTATAGTTATAGATCTCGCCGTTAAAGGTGAGAACAAGCGTTTTATCTTCGTTATAGATCGGCTGATGACCCGTGTCAAGGTCGATGATCGACAGACGGCGAAAACCCATTGAGATGTTGTCGTCGCTGAAAAAGCCGTCGGAATCGGGACCGCGGTGGGTGATTACCGCTGTCATTTTTGCAATTACATCCTCACGGTTTTCGAGTTTTCCCGTAAAGCCGCAGATACCACACATATCAAAAACCCCTTTCAAAGGCAATTATATACTATACTGTTTTATTGTACCACATTTCGGCGGCAAATTCAACAGTTGCAGCAGCAAAAATCGAATGGATCAAAAAGTTTTAAACCGCCCGTCTCCTATTGATTGTTGTCGAAAAATGGTTTATACTTAAAGCGTAAAACACAGCGGGAGGTCTGATCATGATAACAAAATACACTCACGGCTCGCCTATAAACACCGAAGCAGTAACAGCTTCGCTTGAAGCGTGCTCCGTAAGCGAATTCCCATTTGAACACCGCGTTGAAAACGGAAAGTTCATCTTCTCGTTTGAAATGAAAAAAAGCGATATATTATACGGTCTCGGAGAAGCTCCGCGCGGGATAAACAAGCGCGGCTGGCTTTATGAAAGCTATTGCAGCGACGACCCGTTCCACACCGAAACAAAGCATTCGCTCTATGCCGCCCACAACTTCATACTGCTCGGCGGCGACAAGCCCTTCGGACTCTACATCGACTTTCCAGCAAGGATCCGCTGGGACTTGGGCTACAGCAAAGAAAACCTTGCCGAGATCACCCTTGACGGCTCGGATTTTGACATTTATTACATCACGGGAAACACTCCGCGTGAGATAGTGCGCGAGTTCCGCGGGATAATAGGCAAAAGCTATCTGCCGCCGCTGTGGGCTTTCGGCTATCAGCAAAGCCGCTGGAGCTATCATAACGCCGAGGTCGTGGACAGCATCATAAAGGGCTATGATGACGCCGAAATTCCGCTTGACTGCGTATATCTCGACATCGACTATATGGACAGCTACAAGGATTTCACAATAAACGGCGAGGCTTTCCCGAACTTTGCGGAATATGTTAAGGACAAAAAGGCTCAGGGCATCCGCCTTATCCCGATCATCGACGCGGGCGTCAAGAAAGAGGACGGCTACCGCATATACGAGGAAGGCAAAGAAAAGGGATTCTTCTGCAAAAAGGCTGACGGCTCCGATTTTGAGGCAGGCGTCTGGCCGGGCGTTTGCAGCTTCCCGGATTTTCTGGATCCCGAAGCGCGCCGGTGGTTCGGCGAGCAGTATAAGTGCCTGATAGACTGCGGCATCGAGGGCTTCTGGAACGATATGAACGAGCCGGCGCTGTTTTACTCTGCCGACGGAATAAGCAAAGCTCTTGATAAAGCGGCTGCTCTCAAGGGCGAGAACCTCGATCTGGGCAAATTCTTCAACCTTAAAGATACATTTATGGGGCTTTCAAACGCGCAGGATGACTATTCGAGCATTTATCACAACATTGACGGCGAGATGATAAACCATCAGCGCGTGCACAACCTTTACGGCGCAAGTATGACAAAAGCCGCGGGCGAATACTTCATCAAAGAGCACGGCGAGGGCAAGATACTGATGTTCTCGCGCGCGTCTTTCATCGGCGCCCACCGCTGCGGCGGTATCTGGTTCGGCGATAACCACTCCTGGTGGTCGCATATCCTGCTCAACCTGAAAATGCTGCCCTCGGCAAATATGTGCGGCTTCCTCTACTGCGGAGCGGACTTGGGAGGCTTCAACGAAAACGCCACCCGCGATTTGGTGCTGCGCTTTTTGGCTCTGGGTGTGTTCACACCGCTTATGCGAAACCACTCGGCGCTCGGCACACGCGACCAGGAGGCTTTCCGCTTTGAAAACGTCAAGGACTTCCGCGACATCATAGAGGTGCGCTACCGCCTTATCCCCTATCTTTACAAAACCTTTGTTGAGGCACGCGAGAAAAACGATATGCTGTTCCGTCCGCTGTCCTTCGATTATCCCGACGACAAGCTCGCGCGCGAGTGCGAGACCCAGCTGATGCTCGGCGAGGAATGTATGATAGCGCCCGTATACGAGCAGAACGCAGGCGGCAGAGCGGTGTATCTGCCCGAGGATATGACCCTTATTAAGCTGAGCGGAACGCGCGTGGAAAAGCAGGAGCTTACAAAGGGACTGCACTATGTTGAGGTCGCGCTCAACGAGGTGCCGCTGTTTGTTAAAAAAGGTAAAAAAATACCCCTGTGCAGCCCTGCTAGGCGCACAAGGGATTTGGATCTTGAAAATCTTGAATACATTTAGTATCACGCGGTCGGCAATTTCATTAACTTAAATTTTTGTACATTGCTAAAAGCAACGTACACGGAGCGACGGGGGCGTCGCTCCCTACATTTAAAGCTTCAATGTCGATACTAATTGCAGGGAGCGGTTCTGTAGCCAGACGGCAACCCTTTTGTTGCCGGCGCAACATTTCCCCTTGAAAGGGGAATCACCTCACCGCTCCGCATTTGCAGTCCATTGCAAGATAATCTCTTATATTTATGAAATCTACACGGCCGGGGCATCTGCTCCGGTCTTTTTTTCGCGGTACAAAAGCTTCAGGATAATCGGAGTCAGCACGCTGGATACGATTATCAGCAAAATGACCGAGGTGAAGTAAACCGAGCTTATCATTCCCTCGGTTAGTCCGCGCTGGGCCACTATAAGCGCCACCTCGCCGCGAGTCATCATTCCCACGCCGATGCGCAAAGTATCCTTGCCGCGGAAGCCGCACAAACGTGCCATCGCTCCGCAGCCGATGATTTTTGTGCCCAGCGCAACGATGACAAACGCCGCGGAAAACAGCAGCAAGTCCCACGTTATGCCGTCTATGCGTGTGCGCAAGCCGATGCTCGCGAAGAACACGGGTCCGAAGATCATATAGGAATTGATGTCCATTTTTTCCTCGATATAATCGGAATCGTGCAGCTTGGAAAGGATAACGCCCGCAACATACGCTCCGGTTATGTCGGCTATGCCGAAGTATTTTTCAGCCGCATAGGAAAGCCCGAAGCACAGCGCCAGTGCCAAAATCGGTATGCGGCGCGTGTGAGGCCACCGCTTGTCTATCACCTTGAACGCCTTATAGGTCACGAAGCCGAGCACCACCGAAAGCGCAAAAAACGCAACTGTGCTAAGCGCCACAAAGCCCGGATTCCCCTCGGGATTTTTAAGCCCTATCACAAAGGTCAGTACCAGAATGCCGATAACGTCGTCGATGATCGCCGCGCTCAGGATAGTCGTTCCCAGCTCGGTTTTCAGCTTGCCGAGCTCCTTGAGCGTTTCCACGGTAATAGACACGCTCGTCGCGGTAATTATAACGCCGATGAACACAGCCGAATAGAACTGCGGAGTCCCCACAGCCGAAAAGCCGTAGAAGCACATATAAAGCAGCGTTCCGCCCAGCAGAGGGACAAACACGCCCGCGCAGGCGATCAGCAGCGCCTTTACGCCGGTGTGCATCAGTTGTTTAAGGTTGGTTCCCAGTCCCGCGGAAAACATAAGCAGCACCACGCCTATTCCGGCGCAGATGCTCAAAAAGTCGTTGAGCTGAACTATCCCGAGCAGGCTCGGTCCCAAAACCAGACCTGCGATTATCTCTCCGACGACCTGCGGCGCCTTGAGCTTTCGCGCCAACAGACCGAAAATTTTGGCAACCACGATAATGATTGCCAAATCCTTCATAACAGACAAAATTTCCACTTATATCACACTCCCGTTATATTACCATTCATTGACCCAATTGGTCGGATTTCCCGCAAAATAGTTGCGGATATTGTCCGCGACGATCCCCATGAGCCTCTGCCGTGTTTCCACGGGAGCCCACGCGATATGAGGGGTCATTACGCAGTTTTTCGCGTTCATCAGAACGCAGTCCTCCTCCATCGGCTCAACGCGCAGCGCGTCAACCGCCGCCGCGCCGATAACTCCGTTTTCAAGCGCGTCAAATAAATCCTTTTCAACAACGACTCCGCCGCGAGCGGTGTTTACGAACAAAGCATTTCGCTTCATCTTTGAAAAGGCGGTTTTGTCAAACATATCCTGCGAATCAACATTGAGCGGACAGTGCACGCTGACGATGTCGCTCTGCCTGAGCAGCTCGTCAAACGATACCATCTCAACGCCTTCCATATGCTTTTTACTGCGGTTGCAGGCGATGACCCTCATCTCAAAAGCGAGGGCGATCTTCGCCACCGCAGTGCCGATCGCGCCCAAGCCGACGATGCCGAGCGTTTTGCCCGCAAGCTCGTTTAGGGGATAGACGAACGGCGAAAAGGTCGCGCTGCGCTTCCACATTCCGTCGTGCACGAATTTATCATAGCGCGAGGTCTTGTTGTACGCCTCCAAAATCAGCGCGAATGTGTGCTGAGCCACCGCGTTAGTGGAATATGAACCCGCGTTGCACACGGCGATGTGTTTTTCGCGGCAGTATTCGATGTCTATATTATTATAACCCGTGGCGAACAGCCCGATATATTTCAGGTTTTTTGCAAGGCGCAGCGTATGCGCGTCCAGCAGAGTTTTGTTGCAGACAACAACGTCGGCGTCGGCGATCTTCTCCGCGACCTCGTCATATTTCAGCAATCCGTATTCGGTGACGTCACCCAGACCGCGCAAAACGTCCGAGCTGACCAGGTCGTCAAAAACAGTTTGGGCGTCGGTAACGACGATTTTCATCTTTCATCACTCCCGGAAATCATTGTATCACAATTTTCAGGATTATTCAACTTGATAATTCTTCATAGATGTGTTACAATACTTCCGAGGGATAGGAAATGCACAAAAACTATTTATTCGATTTGGACGGCACACTTCTGCCGATGGATCTGAAAAAATTTATAGACTTATATCTCGGCACCTTTTGCGAAAGGTTCGTTCCCGTTACCGAAATCGACGCCAAAACGCTTGTAGACGGCATTTGGGCAGGATCGGCAGCTATGGGCTGCAACGACGGCGCTTGTCTTAACAGAGAAGTATTCTGGCGGACGCTGAACTCAGTTTGCGGCAAGGATATGCGGGCTTTTGAGGAAATGTTCGACGAGTATTACCGCACTGATTTCGTCGCCGCGAAAAAAGCCACCCACGTCACACCCTACGCAAAAAAGAGCGTTGACGCTCTGAAAAAGCGCGGCAAAAAGCTTATCGTCGCCACAAACCCGATTTTTCCGAAGGCGTCTACCTACACCAGAATACGCTGGGCAGGGCTTGACCCGAACGACTTTGAATACATTACGGTTTACGATAACTGCTCTTTCTGCAAGCCTAACCTCAACTATTTTGAGGAGATATGCTCCATTTGCGGGATAATTCCCGAGGAGAGCATTATGATCGGCAACGACGTTGACGAGGATATGTGCTCGTCAAAGCTGGGATTCGACACCTTTTTGATAACGGACTGCCTTATCAATCGCCGCGGAAAGGATATTTCGCGCTATCGTCACGGAAGCTTCCGCGAGTTTTTCGAACAGCTTGATTCTTTATAAAAATTCACATAAAAAAGGACCGACGCTTTACGCCGGTCCTTTTTACTTTAATTTACAATCAGATAAGCTCGATTACCGCCATCTCGGCGCCGTCGCCGCGACGGGGTCCGATCTTGGTGACTCTGGTGTAGCCGCCGTTGCGGTCGGCATACTTGGGAGCAATTTCGGAGAAGAGCTTGGAGACAACATCCTCTTTGGTGACGAACGCCAAAACGAGACGTCTGTTATGGAGGGTGTTAGTCTTTGCGGTAGTTATCATTTTCTCTGCCATAGCCTGAACTTCTTTGGCACGAGTATTTGTTGTTTCGATTTTACCGTTTTCGAGAAGGAACGTAACCATCGCGCGCAGCATTGCGGTTCTCTGGGCGGTGGTCCTTCCAAGTTTTCTGGTACCCGGCATTTCTTTCACTCCTTTACCGTAAATTCAAAGGGTCTTATTCGTCTTCTTTCTGAAGACTGAAACCGAGAGAGTTAAGCTTCTGAACAACCTCTTCAAGAGACTTTCTGCCGAGGTTGCGAACCTTCATCATATCCTCTTCGGATCTGTTGATCAAATCTTCAACCGTGTTGATACCCGCACGCTTGAGGCAGTTGAACGAACGGACAGACAGATCGAGGTCTTCGATAGTCATCTCAAGGATCTTCTCCTTGCCCTTGTCGTCCTTTTCGACCATAACTTCCGCGGAGGAAGCCTTGTCGGAAAGGTTGACGAACAGGTTGAGGTGCTCGGTGAGCACCTTAGCGGCAAGAGAAACAGCCTCTTCCGCGTTGATGACGCCGTTTGTCCAAACGTCGAGCGTAAGCTTGTCGTAGTCAGTGATCTGACCGACGCGGGTGTTGTCAACTGTGTAGTTTACCTTTAACACAGGTGTGTAAATAGAGTCGATCGGCAAAACACCGATAACGTTGTTGCCGCTGAGCTGCTTGTTGCGCTCGGAGGGAACATAACCTCTGCCCTTATCGATCGTGATCTCCATGTTGAGCTTCGCGCCTTCGCCCAAGGTGGCGATGTGAAGCTCGGGATTGAGGATCTCAACCTCGTTGTCACACTTGATGTCGGCGGCTGTTACCTCGCAGGGACCCTCGGCGTTGATCTCAACGACCTTGGGTCTTGTTTCAAACAGCTTTGCAACAAGACTTTTCATATTCAGCACAATTTCCGTAACGTCTTCCTTGACGCCGGGAATAGTTGAAAATTCGTGAAGAACGCCGTCAATCTTGACAGATGTGACAGCACAGCCCTCAAGTGAGGAAAGCAGCACTCTGCGAAGGCTGTTGCCGAGAGTGTTGCCGAAACCACGCTCAAGCGGCTCGACAACGAACTTACCGTAC
>CACXGW010000141.1 GCA_902767325.1 uncultured Ruminococcus sp. | reverse complement strand
TACCGCCGAGGAGCTCACGCATGTTTGCGTTACCTTCCGAGAAAAGGTAAACCCATTTTCTTGCCATAGTGGTAGTCCTCCTATAAATATAGTTTTGAAACGGCTGTGGCAGATTCTGCCAACATATCTAAGCCTAACAAATATTATACCAAATAATGATAAAAATAGCTACATATTTTTTGAATTTTTTTATTATAAAAAACAACCTCAATTTTTATGAATATTGTATAAATCGTTTAAATTCAGATAAAAAGCCGATTTTTTGTAAATTTGACTTGAATTTTGATTTTTTTGTGAGATAATATTAATGTGTGCAGCCGTCGGTTTTTTCAAGCGGCAAGCACAAAAACAGACAATCAGCTTTTGCGAGGTACATATGAGTAACTGTGCAATCATTCTTGCGGGCGGCGAAGGCAAGCGGATGAAGTCCGACAAGCCCAAGCCTATGTCTTTAGTGCTCGGCGAGCCGATGCTTTTGTGGGTCATCTCGGCGCTTAAACGCGCGGGAGTCGACGACATCTGCGTCGTCAAGGGCTACCACAAGGAATACATTGAAGAATTTCTCGAAACTCTCGACTTCCCTGTTGAGAGCGTTTATCAGAAAGAACGGCTCGGGACCGGTCACGCCGTTATGATGGCAAAGGATTTCCTGAGCAAACACGGCGGCAACGTCGTGATATTAAACGGCGACGCTCCGTTCCTTATGAGCGAAACGATCGAAAATTCGCTGAAACAGCATCTGTCCACCGGCAGCGCGGCGACCGTCATCTCAGCCGAGCTTGACGATGCCACCGGCTACGGAAGGATCGTCCGCGACGAAAACGGCAACCTTAAAGCTATAGTCGAGCATAAGGACGCCGACCCCGAGACCCTGAAGATCAATGAGGTCAACTCGGGCGGATATTGGTTTGACACCGAGCAGCTTCTGAGCGTTTTGGGAAAGATCAGGTCCGACAACAAAGCCGGCGAATACTACCTGCCCGACGCGGTAAAGCTTCTGCTTCAAAGCGGCAAGACCGTGGGAGCCTACACCGCAGAATGCAGCGACGCGGTTTTGGGAGCAAACGATCCCGAGCAGCTTGAGGAGCTGAACCGTATCGCAGGGGAAAAGGGATACAGCTGTAAATAATTCGGAATCCGGAATGCGGAATTCGGAATTATAATAAATCACACATAGAAACAATCACTTTCATAAGAGCCTACAGAGATACTAGAAAGGAAGAACAAAAATGAATTTTCACGGAAAAGACATCAAAATCTTCTCGGGCAACTCTAACGTAGACGTTGCGCAGGGAATCGCGGGCTGTCTCGGTCTGCAGCTGGGCAAAAGCGACTGCACTCATTTTTCCGACGGTGAGATCGCCGTTTCGCTTCATGAGTCCGTCCGCGGAAGCGACTGCTTTATCGTTCAGTCCACCTGCACCCCCGTCAACGACAATCTGATGGAAATGCTGATCATGATCGACGCCATGAAGCGCGCTTCGGCAGCCAGGATCACAGCGGTTATGCCCTATTTCGGCTATGCCAGACAGGACAGAAAAGCCAAGGCGAGAGATCCGATCTCGGCAAAGCTTTGCGCCGACATCATCACCACGGCGGGCGCAGACCGCGTTCTGACCATGGACCTTCACGCCAATCAGATCCAGGGCTTTTTCAATATCCCCGTTGACCATCTGCACGGCGCGGGAATCCTTGCCAACCATATGAAAGAGATTATCGGCACGAACTCCGAAGATTTCGTTGTCGTTTCCCCCGACCTCGGCTCCGTAACCCGTTCCAGAAACTTCGCTTCGCGCATCAACGCGAGCCTTGCCATCATCGACAAGCGCAGACCCAAGGCGAACGTTTGCGAAGTAATGAACATCATCGGCGACGCCAGAGGCAAAAAGGTCATCCTCGTTGACGATATGATCGACACCGCCGGCACACTGTGCAACGCTGCGAACGCGATCGTTGAAAAGGGCGGCGCAACAGAGGTTTACGCCTGCGCTACCCACGCGGTGCTTTCCGGTCCCGCTGTTGAAAGGATCAAGAACAGCGCCATCAAGGAAGTAATCCTGCTTGACACCATCCCCGTTCCCGAGGAAAAGATGATCGACAAGTTCACGATCCTCCCCACAGCTCCTATCTTTGCGGAGGCGATCGCGAGAATCTACAACGACAAGCCCTTTACCGCGGCTTTCGGATGATCCGACAGATTTTTCGGCGGTATCAGGCTATAATAATATTATCCACCAAAGGCGGGCTTTTGCAAAAGTCCGCCTTTAAGGCATATTTGTAAAGGAGCAGGTATGTTCGGACGAAACAAGACAGGCGGCGCGGAATACCTCGTTGTGGGGCTGGGAAACCCCGACCGGAAGTATGAGAACACCCGCCACAACTGCGGCTGGCTGGCGCTTGACCACATCGCGGAAAGGCGCGGCTGCAAAGTAAACAAAATAAAATACAAAAGCTTTGTCGGACAATGCGTCATCGCAGGCAAAAAGGTTATGCTGATGAAACCCGCGACATATATGAACAACAGCGGCCAGGCGGTCGTTGAGGCGATGAACTTCTACAAGATCAAGCCCGAAAACGTTATCGTCATTTTTGACGATGTGTCGCTTGACGTCGGAAAAATGCGCGTCCGTCAAAAGGGCAGCGACGGCGGTCAAAAGGGTATGCGCAGCATAATCTACCTGAGCGGCAGCGACGAGTTCCCCCGCATCAAGATAGGCATAGGCGCAAAGCCGAACCCCGACTGGGACCTTGCCGACTGGGTGCTCTCGAAGTTCACTTCCGACGAGCTGAAGCTGCTTAAAACGCTTTTCGACAACGCCAACGACGCCGTGGAGCTTATCATAGAAGGCAAGATCGACCGCGCGATGAACAGGTTCAATTAATGCGGAATTCGGAATTATGGCTTCCTTTGACAGGACCCGTAGAGGCTACGCCCGAACTATTATAATTCGGAGCGCAGCGACCATTCACTATGCACTATGCACTGTGAACTATGCACTAATACAATTCGGAGCGCAGCGACCATTAACTGACAACTGACAACCGACTACTTACAACTGAAAAATGAACAAACTGAAATTCCTTCCCGAGGCGCTGGGGCGCGGCGACGCGTTTCAAAACCTTTTACGGAGCGCCAAAACGGGAAAATCCCTTTGTGTGACGGGGCTGTTCCCCGTGCTGAAGGCAAACCTGATAAACGCGCTGTGCCGCTCGAAAAACAAGACGGCGCTGTGCATAGCCTCAAACGAACGCGAGGCTCAGACCCTGTGCAACGATTTATGCTGCATGGGGCTTTCGGCGTTTGTGTACCCCGTGCGCGACTACAACTTCCTTGAGGAGATCTCCGTGCGCTCGCACGAGTACGAGCACGCGAGATTAAAGGTGCTTTTGAAGCTGCTCGACGGCGGCTGCGACGTCGTTATCGCCTGTGTTGACGCGGCGTGTCAGCTCACGGTGCCGCGAAATGTTCTCAGGGACGCGGTGCTGACATTGAGCGAGGGCAGCGAGATCTCCGTCGAAAAGGCGGTGCGCGCCCTTACCCTGCTGGGCTACGAGCGGTTCGACGCTGTTGACGGAAGCGGACAGTTCTCGCTTCGCGGCGGTATTCTGGACTTTTTTATGCCCGACAGCGAATATCCCGTGCGCGCCGAGTTCTGGGGCGACGAGATATGCGACCTAAGCTATTTCGATATCGAAACACAGCGGCGGTTCAAAAAGGCGGGCAAGATTCGCCTGACTCCCTCCGCCGAGATCATCATAGACGACAGAAACGCGCTTGCAGACAAGATAGTTCACAAGGCGTCTCTTCTGCGCGGAAAGGGCTCGGCTAAAGCCCGCGAAAGGCTCCTGGGTGAAGCCGAAGCGCTTCGCGGCGGCGCGATGATCGCCAACGCGGACAAATTCATCGGTCAAATATACGACAGGCCCGAGTGCCTGCTCGACTATATCGGGCGCGACAGTCTGATGTTCGTCAGCGAGCTGAGCAACGTGCGCGACCGCGGCAAGGCTATGGACTTCCAGAACGCCGAGCAGCTCAGGCAGGGACTTGCGGACGGTGTTCTCGCGCGCGGCTTTGACCGCTTTACGCTGACCTTTTCCGAGTGTATGGAGTTTTTCGAGGCGCACGGTGTAATCCTTCTTGAAAGCTTTGCGCACGGCAGCATACCCTTAAAGCTCGGGGACATCATCGCCTTTTCCGCAAAACAGCTGGCGCCGTGGAGCGGCTCTTACAAGCAGCTTTGCGAGGACCTGCGCGGACTGTGCATCCCGGGCAGCAGCGGCGTTGTTCTTGCCGGGACCGAAAAAGCGGCGAAAAATCTTGCCGAAAGCCTGAAAAGCGACGGCTTTTCCGCCGAGTATTCAGCTTCGGTCTCCAAAGCAGAGCGCGATACGATATTTGTTACGGGCGGCGCGCTGAGCGCGGGCTTTGAGCTGCCCGGTGAAAAATTCTTCCTTATAACCTACGGCCAGCCGCTGTACAAGCCCGCGAAAAAAACCCGCAAGCCGAAAAAGGACGGTCAGGAGATATACAGCCTGTCGGAGCTTTCTACGGGCGATTACGTCGTTCACAGCGTTCACGGCATCGGCGTGTTCCGCGGCATCCGTAAGATCGACACTCACGGGGTCGTTAAGGACTACATCAAGATAGATTACGCCAAGGGCGACGTGCTTTATGTTCCCGTCACCCAGCTGGATATGGTGGCGAAATATATCGGAGCGCAGGAAAATTCCCGCGTAAAGGTCAGCCGCCTGGGCTCGGGCGACTGGCAGAAGGCGAAGGCGCGCGTAAAAAGCTCTGTCAAGGACATCGCCAAGGAGCTTATCGCGCTGTACTCCGCGCGAATGAAGGCGAAGGGCTACGCGTTTTCGCGCGACAACGAATGGCAGCGCGATTTTGAGGCAAAATTTGAATATGAGGAAACGCCCGACCAGCTCGTCTGCTCGCGTGAGATAAAGAGAGATATGGAGCGCACCGCGCCGATGGACAGACTTCTGTGCGGCGACGTGGGCTTCGGAAAGACCGAGGTCGCCCTGCGCGCGGCGTTCAAATGCGTCAGCGAAAGCAAGCAGTGCGCCCTGCTCTGCCCCACCACTATTCTCGCGTGGCAGCATTATCAGACCGTGACAAAACGGTTCGAGGGCTATCCGATACGCGTTGAGCTTCTGTCGCGCTTCCGCACGCCGAAGCAGCAGCGCGAAACGCTTGAAGCGCTGAGCCGCGGCGAGGTGGATATGATAATCGGCACCCACCGACTTGTGCAGAAGGACGTTAAGTTCCGCGATCTGGGGCTTGCGATAATCGACGAGGAACAGCGGTTCGGCGTGGTGCAGAAGGAACATTTCAAGGAGCTTGCGAAAAACGTCGACGTTCTGACGCTGTCGGCAACTCCGATCCCGCGCACGCTGAATATGGCTATGAGCGGCTTGCGCGATATGAGCGTGCTTGAGGAGGCTCCGCTGAACCGTCAGCCCGTGCAGACCTATGTTCTCGAGCACGACGAGGCGGTCATAAACGA
The DNA here is from genome assembly GCA_902767325.1 of uncultured Ruminococcus sp. Taxonomy (GTDB): domain Bacteria; phylum Bacillota; class Clostridia; order Oscillospirales; family Acutalibacteraceae; genus Ruminococcoides. Next base: position 3,668 of record CACXGW010000141.1, on the reverse strand, counting down.
GGCTATCCGCCGCGAGCTGCGAAGGGGCGGTCAGGTGTTCTACCTCTTCAACAACGTCGAGACCATAAGCTATGTCGCCAACAAAATCCACGAAGCCATCCCCGAGGCTCGGATCGCCGTGGGTCACGGCAAGATGAAGGAGCAGGAGCTCAGCGAGGTGTGGCGGCAGATGATCGCCCACGAGGTGGATGTGCTGGTGTGCACAACGATAATAGAAACGGGCGTAGACGTGCCGAACGCCAACACCCTTATAATAGAAAACGCCGACTGCATGGGGCTTTCTCAGCTTCATCAGATACGCGGCAGAGTAGGCAGAAGCGCCAGAAGGGCGTACGCCTACTTCACCTTCCGCCGCAGCAAGGTGCTAAGCGAGATACAGCAGAAGCGCCTTGCGGCTATAAGAGAGTTCACCGAGTTCGGCAGCGGCTTCAAGATAGCAATGCGCGACCTGGAGCTGCGCGGAGCGGGCAACATCATGGGCGCCCAGCAGCACGGACACATGGACAGCGTCGGCTACGATATGTACCTGAAGCTGCTGGGAGAAGCGGTCAGCGAAGAGCGCGGCGAGCCATCCAAAGCCGACGATCCCGACTGCCTTATCGACATTTCGGTGGACGCTCATATCCCCGAATACTATGTTGAGAGCCTGACGCTGAGGCTTGACGTCTACCGCCGCATAGCCGACATACGCAGCGTTGAGGACAGCGGCGACGTAAAAGCCGAGCTGCGCGACCGGTTCGGCGAGCTGCCCGAAGCCGTTGAAGGGCTTATAGACATAGCGCTGATACGCAACAAGGCTCATTCGATGGGCGTGTATGAGATCCGTCAAAACGAAAACGCGGTGCAGCTTTTCGTCAAGGAGCTGAAATCCCCGGCGGTCGCCGACCTGCTTATCGCGCTGAACGGCAAGGCAACGCTTAACGCCGGCACAAAACCGTATCTTTCGGTGAAATGCGGCAGCGGAGTCGAGGCTGTTTCCACCCTGAAACGTATCTTCGGCATAAAATAGACCCGGTTTATGTGATTATCAGGTGAAACTTTCCGCAAAAATCATAAAAATTTTGATTATATATAGACATTTGAGAAAAAAATGTGTATAATGATAGGGTACGCACCCATATCATTTGGGCAAAAAAGTTATAAGGATGGTATAAATTATGAAACCGACAGTAAAAATCGCTTCACTGCTGCTTGCTGTTTTGATGTTTGTCTCCGTATTCGCATCGGGCTGCACGATCAACAAGGAGTGGTCTTACAAGACAAGCGATAAAGAGCTTCCTATAGGCGTTTACATCTATTCTCTTTATTCCGCCTACAATCAGGCTTTGAGCTATGCAGAAAAGCTTGACGATTACGATCCCACCAAGGACAACTGGCTTGATATGGAGATCACCGACGACGACGGCAACAAAGAGGTCGCCCGCAAGTGGATCAAGAACAAGGCTGAAGAGACGTGTCTGGAGTTCCTCGCGGTCGATGCCGAGCTGAAGAAGCTCAACGCTACTCCCGACGAGTCTATGGTTGAAACACTGGACAAGAACGCCGAATCCAACTGGAACTTCGGAACCACCTACACCCAGTATATCGGCTATTTCACACCGATGAAGACTACTCTCGAGCCCTACGGCATCTCCTACGACAGCTATTGTATGGTAGCTTCCGAGTTCTCTGCCGACCAGGAGACCCTTTTTGACAAGCTCTATTTCGAGGGCGGCTCAAAGGAAGTCAGCAAGGACGAGATCGAGAAATACTTTGTAGACAACTATGTAAGATACGCGTATCTGCCCGTTCCTCTTTATGAGTCCAAGACCGATGAGGATACCCAACAAACCACCAACACCGCGTATTCCGACGATAAGATAAAGAAGATCAGCACAGCGCTTGACGGTGTTGCAAAAGAGGTCAACGCGATCTCCGACACCTCAAAGGCTGCGGAGAAATCCGAGTCGCTCATCGCCGACTTTATCACCGAAAACAGCCTCACCGAGGATTCGCTTGTCAAGAACACCGCAAAGAAAGACGAAACGAACGTCGGCGACGAGGTCGACAAGGTCATCGCGGATCTGGGCGAGGGCAAGGCAAAGACCATCAAGGTCGGCTCCGGCGACACCGCCACCTACTACTATGTTTTCCGCTACAACACCCAGGCGGCCAAGGACGACTACCTGACAAGCGGCGACAACGATCACACCATCATCGGCAAGATGAAGCAAAAAGACTTTGAAAGCTATATGAAAGAGCTTGCCAAAGCCCTGAAGCATGAAAAGAGCAGCGCGGTTGACGGTTACGATCCCAAGATGTTCTTTGTAGCAAAAGAACCCGAGACCACCGAAGCGACCGAAGACACCAAAGCTGAGAAATAATTGACCCTATCCCCTGAAAGGAAGGTGTTTATATGAACAGGCATTCACGGTTTATTGTATTGATTTTATCGCTGACACTGCTTGCTTCCGCCTTTTCCGTCACGGCTAACGCCGAGGAGGTCGTATCCTCTGCGGACACACCGGTCGCCGCGGATTCGGCGGTGGTCGAAAGCGAGATACCCGTAGACCCGCCCGAGAGCGCGATCATCACTCCCGAGCCTCAGCCGAGCTATGTTGAGCCGTCTCAGCAGGAGCAGCCGTCTCAGCAGCAGTCCGAGCAGCAGCCGCAGTCACAGCAGGAGCAGCCTCAGGAAAGCTATGTTGAGCCCGAAATACAGCAGTCTCAGGAAAGCTACGTTGAGCCCATACAGCAGCAGGAGAGCTATGTTGAGTCGTATGTTGAGCCGGAATACAACAACCCCGAGTCAAACGACGACAGCGTTTATTACGACGCGGACGGCAACGAGTATTCCGATTATTCCGACGTTTATGTCGGCGGCGACCAGACCTACACTCCCCCCGCAAGCACCGCTCCCTCCGCCCCGATTTATGACACTTCAAAAACGAAGGTCGATGAAACGACACTGTCCGACAGCGACTGGAAGGACATCAAGGCGAAGCTCGGAGGCTCAAGCTCAAAGAACTCCGACGACGGCGATTTCGGATTTATCCAGAACAACACAAGCACCGATGATAACGGTCACCTAATATTGATCATCGGTATCGCACTGCTCGCTTTAAGCGCGTGCGGATTCGGATACTTGATTTTCTCCGCTGTGAACAGACGCAAAAAAACAGCGCTGGCTCACGCAGGCAAATCCGGTCAGACCGCTCAGACCGCTAAATCCTCCGGCAAATCGTCCGGATCGCACTCCAGCGGCAAGCGCTATCGCTCAAACTCCGACTACAACGATAACTTCAGCTCGGACAACAGCGCAAAAGCGTCACAAAAGAACAGCTCCGAAAAATCCAAAAACGGCAAACGTTACAAGTAAACCAATCAAAAGACAAGCAGGTCGGCAATGCCGGCCTGTTTTTTTGCGCTGATGAAGTTATGTAGGGTATGTTTGGTTTTGTTTGCAGTAACAGGGCACGCACCGGTCGGATAAATTAATAATTAATTATTAAAAATTAATAGTGTAGGGTCGCTCCGCTCCGAGGAGTTTTAGTGCACAGTGCACAGTGCACAGTGCATAGTGCAAAGTGAAGGACAATGGAGTTCGAGTGACGATGTAACAACGTAGGGGCGCACCCGAGTGTGCGCCCTTGGAAAAGTCTGCATTATGACAGGGCGCACACACAGGT
>CACXGW010000140.1 GCA_902767325.1 uncultured Ruminococcus sp. | reverse complement strand
CCGGTGTAGATCATCGGATAATAGCCGCGCTTTTTGATTTCGTCGAGGAACGTCGTTGCAACTGCCGTGAGCGTTTTTGCGTTCCACGCTCCGTTTCGCTCGTGGTATTCCGTCCACTCCACGTCGAGAGCGACGGGCAGAGTCGGGCGATAACCCTTTGCCTTTTCAGCTTTGAGCAGTCTGTCAACGTGCTCGACCTCGCTTTTCGCTTCATCGGCGTTCAGCGCGTATGAGAACAGATACACGCCCCACGGCACGCCTGCCGCTTCACACTTTTTGACGTTGTTTACGAACTGCGTGTCGTCCTGCGATTTGATGTCGCTGCCGTAGCCGCAGCGGATCATCACGAAGTCGAACCCCGCCTGCTTGATTTTCGCGATGCTGACGTCGCCGTTGTTTGAGGAAAGATCAATGCCTTTTTTATTGACTAAGCTCATTTACTCATCCTCGCTATCTTCATAATGCTTGCCGTCTGCTTTATCCTCGACCTTGTTTTTTAAGCTCTTAATGGTGTTGATCAGGAAGTTCGGCAGCGGGATGTTCAGCTCGCCGAGGTTTTCAAGAATCGAGATCAGCTCGTTTATGATGAGCCAGATCGTGATTATCATTCCGAAACAGTATGTGATTTGCAGCGAAATGCCGATATTCACCAAAGCGTATGAGATCAGATAGTCAACTGCCATTCCCACAACGACAAGCGCGATGTAGCCCGCCTTCTTAATGATCCCCATAACGCCGACGCGGCTGTTCATCTGCCCGGTATAGGCGGCGCCCGCCATTCCGGTAACGTAATCTATCAGCATTACCGCGACAAGCACGACAAGCGGAATGAGCAAAACGTTTAAATATGCGACAAGTGCGCCGAGCGCGGTCGCGAATATTGTTTGCAGTGCGTTTTTCATTTTTGAAACTCCTTTCGAAAAATTAAAAACCCTCCCCTATATAGCGAAAATACGGAAAAAATTGCATACTTATATGCAATTTCCGAAAATCTTTTTTCAAATCAAAAGCAAAAAACTCTCCCGGCGCGCACTTGCTTTAACCGGGAGATTATATTATAATGATTCGGGGTGATAAGAATGATCTACATAGGCAATCACGTTTCGGTATCGAAGGGCTATCTGGCGATGGGAAAGCACGAGCTGTCGCTCGGCGGCAACACCTTCGCGTTCTTTCCGCGCAACCCCCGAGGCGGGAAGTCAAAGACAGTGTCGGACGAGGACGTTTCAGCGCTGAGGCAGTTCGTTGCCGACAACGACTTCGGAAAGCTCGTTGTCCACGGCGCCTACACCATGAACATCTGCGCGGCAAAGGAAGAGGTACGCGCCAATTCCCGTGAAATGCTGCGCGACGATCTGCTTCGTCTGCAGGCGCTGTCCGGCAACTTTTACAACTTCCATCCCGGCTGTCACGTCGGTCAGGGAACGGAAACCGCCGTTTCTCAGATCGCCGGCGCACTTGCGGAAGTTATCAATGAGGTTGAAGAGCTTAGCAACACTCCCCTGCAAAACCGCATCCTTCTTGAAACAATGGCGGGCAAGGGCAGCGAAGTCGGAAGCAGCTTTGAGGAATTAAAGGAAATAATTGAGCAGACCGTATCTCTTGCAGGCGAAGCAGTCCGTCCAAAGCTCGGAGTATGCCTTGACACCTGCCACGTTTGGGACGCGGGATATGACATAAAAAACGACCTCGACGGAGTGCTTGAAAAGTTTGATTCTATCATCGGGCTTGACAACCTGTGCGCCGTTCATCTCAACGACAGCAAAAACGACTGCGGCTCTCACAAGGACCGCCACGAAAAGCTCGGCTTGGGGATCATCGGCGCGGACGCTTTGAAAAACGTCGTGCTGCATCCGCTGCTGAAAAACCGTCCGTTCATCCTTGAGACTCCGAACGATGACAGCGGCTATAAAGCCGAAATCCAAACCGTTAAGGATTGGATGAATGAGTTGATTTTTGAGCGATGAAATGTTATACTGAAAAAAATCAGCAAATCGGAGGTTTATTATGTTAGAAAT
>CACXGW010000139.1 GCA_902767325.1 uncultured Ruminococcus sp. | reverse complement strand
GCGCATTTCAGCGCGCCGCCCGCGCGTTCTCCGAATTCATTGAGCACGCCGCCCAATGCTTTTGGCAGGGCGGGATAATCGAATATAAGATAGTATACGCCGCCTTGAAAAAAGGCGGCGTTTTTCGCGCAGCAAAAACCCCGGCGGTACGCTGCCTCGACCGCGCCGAGAAAGGCGGAGCAGTCGGAAAAACGCCAGCACACTCCGCCGCCGCGTTTCAGGCGGTATCGCTGTGACATATGCCTGACCGTCACAAGCAGATAGCAGCCCTCGTTCATTTGCAGCGCCTCCACTTTGACCCTTTTGCCCCGGGTGTCGATCCCCGATTTGCGGCAGGCAAGCGAAACAAGGCGCAGCAGCACCTTCCGCGACCCTTCGTCCTGCAGACCCATAGCCGCGAAATCAAGCGAAAAATCGTTCATATCACTGTCGCCGAGCACCACCAGCACGCGGCTGCCGTCAAGTCTGCTGACCTTCAAGCGCTCACCTCCGTAATCAATAATATCTCATTTCCATCTTATGCGCCGAAACGTGAATTTGCAAGTGATTTTTATTGGAAATTATATTGCCAAATAAGAATAAAGATGATATACTGAAAATAAAGACCGGAAAGGGGTGTTCTTATGCCTAAATGGCTCAACGACGCAGTATTTTATGAAATCTATCCGCAGAGCTTTTACGATTCCAACGGCGACGGTATCGGCGACATCAACGGTATCATCGAAAAGCTCGACTATGTAAAGGGGCTGGGCTGCAACGCGATATGGCTCAATCCCGTGTATGACTCTCCGTTTATGGACGCGGGCTACGACGTCCGCGATTACTACAAGGTTGCTCCGCGCTACGGCACGAACGAGGATCTGGTGCGCCTGTTTGAAGTGGCTCACGCAAAGGATATCAAGATCCTGCTCGATCTGATCCCCGGGCATACTTCCGACACTCATCCGTGGTTTTTGATGGCAAAGCGCGCGCTCGAAAGCGAGCTGAGCAACCGCTACATCTTTACAAAAAGCGTCTGGGACGCTCCGCCCGAATACCGTATGATGTGCGGCATATGCGAGCGCAACGGCAACTATATGGTCAACTATTTCAGCTCTCAGCCAGCGCTCAACTACGGCTTTTACAAGGTCACGCACCCCGAGTGGCAGCTGCCCTATAATCACCCCGACTGCCTGCGCACCGCCGAGGCTATCAAGGCGGTTATGCGCTTCTGGCTCGACAAGGGAGCCGACGGCTTCCGCGTGGATATGGCGGATTCGCTCGTTAAAAACGATGAAGAAAAAATCGCCACAGCCAAGATATGGCGCGGCGTAAGAGAAATGCTCGACGCGGAATATCCCGAGGCGGCTATGGTCAGCGAATGGTGCCATCCCGACCGCGCGATAAACAACGCGGGCTTCCATATGGACTTTTATCTTGACCACTACGGCAACGGCTACAGCCGTCTGTTCCGCTTCGGCGAGTGGGGCGACCTGGCGGTGTTCAATAAGAACGGTCTGGGCGACCTCAAGGGCTTCGCAAAGGAATATCTGCCTGCCTACAACCGCACGAAGGACAACGGCTACATCTGCTTTATGACAAACAACCACGATATGCCGCGCGTCACGGCTTATCTTGACAAGCAGGCGATAAAGCTCGTCAATGCCTTCATTTTCACGATGCCGGGCGTGCCGTTCCTCTATTACGGCGACGAGCTCGGTATGCGCTATCAGGCTGATCTGGTCAGCAAGGAGGGCGGCTTTTCCCGCACCGGCTCGCGAACTCCGATGCAGTGGGGAAGCGGCAAAAACCTCGGCTTCTCCGAGAGCGGCAAGCCGTATCTTCCCGTTGACAAAAGCGCCGACGCGCCAACGGTCGAAAATCAGAAGGACGATCCTGACAGCATCTATCGCGTCGTCACCGATATGATCGCGCTGCGCCATAAATACGCCGATCTCCACGGCAACGGCGAGCTCGAGTTCATTATGACCGATGGCGAGATACCCTTCGCTTACCGCCGCGGCAGCCTTGTTATGTTCTTCAATCCTCTCGACAAAGAGGCAAGGATCGCTACCGAGTGCGACGGCGACGTGGTTTACAAGATCGGCGAAGCGGTCATCGAAAACGGCAATGTCACATTGCAGCCGCAGAGCTTTTTGATGATCAGTAGTCAGTAGTCAGTAATCAGTAGTCAGTAATCAGTAGTCAGTAGGGGCGCACCCACGTGTGCGCCCCTACAATGTTAAGGCAAACTTCGCTCATTAATAAGTAGGGGCGTGCATTGCACGCCCGCTGTTTTATAACGTTTTTT
>CACXGW010000138.1 GCA_902767325.1 uncultured Ruminococcus sp. | reverse complement strand
TATTGAATCAAGTGTTACAACGTACTATGTTATATTTCAGCGTGTATCTGTCATATCTCCTCGCAAAAAATCCTTGCAAGTCTTTTGGATTTGTGCTATTATAGTATGCGTATAACTATGCAACGCGAAAAATCACGTAAAAGAGGGCTTTATATGTCGTCACAAAATGCCATAGGCGTTTTTGACTCGGGCTTGGGCGGACTGAGCGCGGTCAAGGAGTTTATGAACCTTTTGCCTAACGAAAAAATTGTATATTTCGGCGACACCGGACGCGTGCCCTACGGTACGCGCAGCCGCGACACCATTCGCAAATACGCTTTTCAGGACGCGAATTTTCTTTTGACTCACGACGTCAAGATGATCGTCGCCGCCTGCGGAACCGTCAGCTCGGTCGCGGGCAGCGCTCTGGAGCAGAAGCTGAGCGTTCCCTACACGGGCGTGGTCAATCCCACCGCCTACACCGCCGTAAGAAAAACCAAAAACGGAAAGATCGGCGTTATCGGCACCGCCGCGACCGTCGGCAGCCACAGCTACAAGCTCCGTCTGCAAAAGCTCGACCCCTCGGTTGAGGTTTTCGAGCAGGCTTGTCCGCTGTTCGTATCTCTCGTTGAAAACGGCATAATCCACCGCGACGACCAGATCACGCGCCTTGTTGTGCGCCGCTATATGGCGGAGCTAAAGGAGCAGGAGGTCGACACCGTCATCTTAGGCTGCACCCATTTTCCGCTGCTCAGAGAAGCCATTTCCGACTATATGGGCGAGGACGTCGCGCTGGTCGATTCGGGCTTTGAGACCGCTTCCTATGCCGCGAAGGTGCTGGGCGAGAAGAACCTGCTCAGCGACGACGATACGCCCAAAACCCCCGAGTTTTTCGTCAGCGATACTCCCGACGGCTTTGAAAGCGTCGCGGGACTGTTTTTGGGCAGGGATATGGTTCATTCCGTAACACAGATCGACATCGAGCAATACTGAGGAACATTATGGAAAAAGACCGCTATATGATCTCAATTCTCGGCGAGCAGAAGCTTGACGGCGAGACCGACAAGATCGAGGTGATCACCGCCGGGAACTTTATGAAGAAAAAAGACCACTACTACATCGGTTATAAGGAATACGACGAGGACAATCCCGAAACAAGCTACGACAACCTTATAAAGGTCGAGGGCGACATCGTGACAATCAACCGCAAGGGACCGATGCGCTCGCAGCTCATGCTTCAAAAGGGCAGACGTCATCAGTGTATCTACCGCACCATCGCGGGCGACCTCAACATCGGCGTGTTCACAAAAACGCTGCGAAACGACCTGAACGAAAAGGGCGGCTCGCTTGAGGTCAGCTACACTCTCGACTTCAACACCGACCTCGTCAGCGAAAACCGATTTTTGATAAAGATAGAAGAAAAACAGATCCATCAGTGAGGTGAACTATGGACACATATTCCAAGGCTGTCGCGGGGCTGAAAAACGCCGTGGCGGCTGCTATGACAAAGGCGATCTCAAACGGAGCGCTGCCGGATTCTCCGCTCCCCGACTTTATAATCGAAATACCCGCCGATAACAAAAACGGCGATTTTGCCACCAACGCCGCTATGGCGGGTGCAAAAAGCTTCAGGATGCCGCCGTTCAAGATCGCTCAGGCGATAACCGAAAACCTCGATCTTAGCGGAACGTTCTGCGAACGCTTTGAAACCGCGGGTCCGGGCTTCATCAACTTTTTCCTCGGCTCGGAGTTTTATTCCTCCGTCGTAAAGGAGATCCTTGCGGATCCTAAGGGCTACGGATCGTCGGATTTCGGCAAAGGGGAGAGGGTGAACGTTGAGTTCGTCTCCGCGAATCCCACGGGTCCGATGCATATGGGCAACGCCCGCGGCGGAGCGCTGGGCGACTGTCTTGCGGCTGTGCTCGACAAGGCGGGCTATGACGCCTACCGCGAATTCTACGTCAACGACGCCGGCAACCAGATCGAAAAATTCGCCTGTTCGCTCGAGGCGCGCTATTTGCAGATATACAAGGGCGACGAGATAGTTTTCCCGGAGGACGGCTATCAGGGAGCGGACATCACCGAGCTTGCCAATGAGTTTGCCGCCATCCACGGCGACGCCTTCGTAAACGCCGAAAGCGAGGAAAGGAAAAACGCTTTGGTCGGTTACGCGCTGCCGAAGAACATCAAAAAGATGCAGGCGGATATGGCGACATATAAGATCACATATGACAAGTGGTTTTTTGAGAGCGAGCTTCACAAGAGCGGCGCGGTAAAGGCGGCTGTCGATCTGCTCACAGAGAAAGGTCTGACCTACGAGCAGGACGGCGCGGTCTGGTATAAAAACAAGCAGGTCGTCACCGAAAAGCTCCTCAAAGAGGGCAAAACTCAGCAGTATATCGACAACCTCGAGCTGAAAGACGACGTGCTCATCCGCCAAAACGGAAACCCGACATATTTCGCGGCTGACATCGCGTATCACAAAAACAAATTCGACCGCGGATTTTCAACGCTTATAGATGTATGGGGCGCCGACCATCACGGTCACGTTATGCGTATGAAGGGAGCTATGGACGCGATAGGCTGCGACGGCGATAAGCTCAACGTCGTGCTGATGCAGCTCGTCAACCTCGTCAGAGACGGCAAACCCGTCAAGATGAGCAAGCGTACCGGCAAGGCTATCCAGCTTCGCGATCTGCTTGAGGAAGTCCCCGTAGACAGCACGCGATTCCTGTTCAACACCCGCGAGGCAAATTCCAGAATGGATTTTGACCTCGACCTGGCGGTGGCTCAGGACAATCAGAACCCCGTTTATTATGTTCAATACGCGCACGCGCGCATTTGCAGCATATTCAAGGCGCTCGAAAAGGACGGAGTGGCGCTTCGCCCCTGCACCGACGAGGAGCTTGCGCTTCTGACCGCTCCCGAGGAAAAGGAGCTCATCGGGTTCCTGGCGCTTTACGCCTCCGAGATAATCGGCGCGGCAAAGGATCACGACCCAACGCGCATCACGCGCTATGTCACCCAGGCGGCGACGCTTTTCCATAAGTTCTACAACGCCTGCCGTGTTAAGGGCGACGACGAGGGGCTTATGCAGGCCAGGCTTTCGCTTTGCGAATGTACCCGCGCGGTCATCAAAAACGTCCTGACAATGTTCAATATCACCTGCCCCGACAGTATGTGAGCAGGCTTTCAATCCGGAAAGGAAGATAATAATGAAATTTGAATACACAAAAGCTTTTGACCTCATCACCTCCAAGGTCGAGGAGGAACTGAAAAAATCGGGATATACCAGAGAAAAGGTCGCTTCCGACAACGACAACGAGCTTGTCGCCCTGTTTACCAGCACCAACGTGGCGTACTCGGTGCTCTATACCATTGACAAGCAGCAGATGCTGCTTCGCACCTGTGCCATGACCGAGGAAGGTCCCGACAACGAGTGGCGCACCCTGTCCACCTGGCTGTATGACGACGTGGTCTCCACCCAGAAGGACGCCGAAAGTATCGCCAACGACTTTGTTGAGGGTGTTTCGGGCACGGTAGCCATCAAGCGCGCTAAGCAGACAAAGCAAAAGAAGAAAAAGAGCGACGACGGCACAGCCGATCCGCGTTTTCTCGCAAAGCGCTTCATCACATTGTTCCCCGAGCTCAGGGAAGAGATCCAGACGGAAGAGGACTGCTACTATCCCTTCCGCGGCGCGACTTTTGCCAAGGAGCACATCGCGCCCAAGCTCATCCCCTACATCAAGACCGCTAATAAGAAAGAGACCGAAAAGCTCGCCGGTATTTTCAACACACAATACGGCAACGGCGACGCCGACACCCGCTCGATCATCACCGCGGTGCTGATCAACAGCATGGAGGACGAGGAATATCAGAAGCTTGCCGAGTATTTCGACGACGATCTGACCCGCGCGGCGAAGTTCATCCGCAAATATAAGGGCAAAGAGGTCAAGCCCGAGGTGCCGAAGAAGAAAAAGCCCTCGCGCCTTTCCACCCTCCGCGACCAGCAGGGATAATTTTTTAGTTATAAGTTGTAAACATGAAGTCAGTAGGGGCGTGCAGCGCACGCCCGCTATCATATAACGACTCCTGTTCAGGCGACCAATGGTCGCCCCTACAACGTTAAGGCGGCGCCCGCACCATTATAAATCCGGAGCGAAGCGACCCGACACTATGCACCATGCACTATGCACCGTGCACTGCATACAATGTACTGCCGACCGCTGAAAACTGCAGAATATCTGCACAAAAAAGGCTTGACAAGCTATAGAAAATATGCTAAAATAGCGTTACCTCTAAAAGGGGCTTTATTTTTGTGCCCTGTTGAGGGAGGCTAAAAATATTCCGAATAACCGGGAGGTGCCGTTATGAGAGTTA
>CACXGW010000137.1 GCA_902767325.1 uncultured Ruminococcus sp. | reverse complement strand
TTTTTATCCGATTCTATATAAGAAAATAAGGTTTCCTTTCAGCGGGCGACCGATGGTCGCCCCTACAACATTAAGGCAACGTTTTCCGTTACGAAAAGCCTTTCCATCGGGGGAAGGCTTCACTTTCAACGACGTTTGCCTCTTTGTTCAGGCTCCCCTGCGCAAGGAAATTCCCCTGTCAGGGAAATCGCCCCCGTAACAAGTGACGGGGGAGGCTAACTATCTTCCGGCATCTAACATCTAGCATCTAGCTTCTAGCTTCTAACATCTAGCTTCTAGCTTCTAACATCTAGCTTCTAGCTTCTAACATCTAGCTTCTAGCTTCTAACATCTAGCTTCCGGCTTCTAACATCTAGCTTCTAGCTTTCATCCTCCTCGTCAGCCTGCACAAAATCCCTTTCCAAAAATTGTGCAAGATAATATATGTATTTCTTAAAAAGCGCAAGTTGCACAAACCGACGCGCTTATAATTGTTCAAAGAGCGGATTTTTTTATAATTCGAAAAACGCATTGTTTAATGTGTACAAATATGGTATACTGGATAGGTGATATTTTAACATATTGAACTATCACACCAAAAGCAGAAATTATTTGAGAGGAGTTTTTTCTTTGAAACAATACGACGCGAAAAAGATTTTAAACATTGCGCTGGCGGGTCACAGCGGCTGCGGCAAAACCTCTGTCGCGGAGTCTATGCTGTATCTTGCGAAGGCAAGCGACAGACTGGGCAAGGTTGCGGACGGCAACACGACCCTCGACTTTGACAGCGAGGAAATCAAGCGTCAGGCGTCCATTATGACGGCTGTTGCTCCCATAGAATGGAAGGGCACTAAAATCAACCTCATCGACACTCCCGGTCTGTTCGACTTTGCGGGCGGCGTTGCTGAAGGTATGCGTGCGGCAGACACGGCATTGATCGTTGTTTCGGGCAAGGACGGCGTAAGCGTCGGCACCGAAAAGGCTGTTGAGGCTGCAACAAAGGCGAATCTGACAAAGGTATTCTTCGTCAACGGTCTGTGCGACGAGGACGCTCGCTTCTACCGCGTGTTCGAGACTTTGAAGTCCACCTTCGGTCCCTCGGTCTGCCCCGTTGTTGTTCCCTACATCGTGGACGGCAAAGCCAACACATATGTAAACCTCTTTGACTATAAAGCATACGAATACAGCCCCGACGGAAGTTGCAAGCCCACTGCTCTGCCCGATATGGGTCAGCGCCTTGAAGGTCTGAGAGAAGCCATCAAGGAAGCCGTTGCCGAGACCAGCGAGGAGCTGCTCGACAAGTTCATCATGGGCGAGGAGTTCACCCCCGAAGAGATCATCACGGGCGTTTCGCAGGGCGTTAAGGACGGCTCGATCTGCCCCGTATTCTGCGGCGACGCTCAGAGCACCTTCGCTATCGACCAGTTCCTCAACAGCATGACATGGCTTGCTCCCTCGGCAGCCGTTAAGGCTGAGGAAGTCGGCGTTGACCTCGACGGCGAGCCCGTTGAAGTGAGCGTCAACATCAACGCTGCGACCGCGGCTATCGTGTTCAAGACCGTTGCCGACCCGTTCATCGGCAGACTGTCCTACGTCAAGGTCGTTTCGGGCAAAATTTCTCCCGACACACCCGTTATCAATATGCGCACAGGCTCTCAGGAGAGGATCACGAAGGTCCTCACGATGACCGGCAAGAAGCAGAGCGACACCGACTATATCGGCGCGGGCGACATCGGCGCTATTCCGAAGCTCGTCTCCACCAAGACCGGCGACACCCTCTGCTCACCGCTGAGAAAGGTCATCCTCGACGGCATCGACTATCCCGTATCGAGCTACAGCATGGCTATCTATCCCGCCAAGAAGGGCGATGAGGACAAGGTTGCTCAGGCTGTAGGCAAGCTTGCCGACGAAGACCCCACCATCAAGTTCGTAAGCAACTTTGAGACCCACGAAATGGTTATTTCCGGCTTGGGCGAACAACACCTCGACGTTGTTATCTCCCGCCTGAAATCAAAATACAATGTTGACGCAAAGCTGCAAAAGCCGAAGATCGCTTACCGCGAGACCATCCGCAAGAAGGTCAGCGCTCAGGGACGCTATAAAAAGCAGTCGGGCGGTCACGGACAGTTCGGCGACGTATGGATCGAGTTTGAGCCGTTTGAGACCGACAGCCTCGAGTTTGCAGAGCGCGTTGTCGGCGGCGCGGTTCCGAAGAACTTCTTCCCCGCCGTTGAAAAAGGTCTGCGCGACGCGATCAAGAAGGGCGTTTTGGCAGGCTATCCCACAGTTGGAATCAAGGCTACCCTCTACGACGGTTCCTATCACCCCGTAGACTCCTCGGAAATGTCGTTCAAAACCGCCGCTTCACTGGCGTATAAGAACGGTATCCCCAACGCTATGCCCACCCTGCTCGAGCCTATCGGAAGCCTTAAGGCGACCGTGCCCGACGGCAACATGGGCGACGTTATGGGCGAGGTTAACAAGCGCCGCGGCAGAGTTATGGGTATGAACCCCGCCGGCAAGGGTATGCAGGTTGTTGAGGCTGAGGTGCCGATGGCAGAGATGGCAGACTTCGCCACCTTCATCCGTCAGATCACCCAGGGCAGAGGAAGCTATGAGTTCACCTTCGTCCGCTACGAGGACTGCCCCGCAAACGTTGCACAAAAAGTAATTGAAGCCGCTAAAGCAGAAGCGGAAGAGTAATGAAAAAAGAGGTCGGATTACCGACCTCTTTTTTAGTGCATAGTGCACTATTTCTGCGCATTATTCAATTCCCAGTAGAATCCCTTCCTGCTAAGCAGCTCCTTATGGCTTCCCTGCTCCACTATGTTTCCGTCGCGCATAACAAGAATGACGTCGCTTTCTCTTATCGTTGAAAGGCGGTGAGCCACGACGAACGCGGTCTTGCCCTTCATCATCTTCACGAACGCCCTCTGCACGCGGATCTCCGTTAATGAGTCGATGGATGAGGTCGCCTCGTCGAGAATCAGAATCTCGGGCTCGGTGAGCATTGCGCGGGCTATGCAGAGCAGCTGCTTTTGTCCCTGACTGAGATTGCCGCCGTCCTCGCTTATCACCGTGTCGTAGCCCTGAGGCATACGGCGGATGAAGCTGTGCGCGTATGCCGCCTTTGCAGCCGAGATGACCTGCTCCTTTGTAGCGTTTTCGTTGCCGTAGCGCAGGTTTTCCATTATCGTGCCGCAGAACAGACGGCTGTCCTGGAGCACCATCCCGAAGCGCGAGCGCAGGCTTTCGCGGCTGATTTCCCTAATATCCGTTCCGTCTACCTTTATGCAGCCCGAATCCACATCATAAAACCGCATAAGCAGATTTATCAGCGTAGTCTTTCCGCAGCCGGTGGGACCGACGATCGCGACGTGCGTGCCGCCCTTTACATCGAGCGAAAAGTCCTTTATCAGCGGCTTGTCCAAGACGTAGGAAAAGCTGACGTTTTCAAACGACACCTCTCCCCTGTGAGCGGTGTTTTCTTTATATTCATCACATTTATCGGGCAGCTCGTCCTCGGCTTCGAGCACCTCGAACACCCTTCGCGCTGCGGCTATGCCCGTCTGAAGCTGGGTCAGAACGCCCGTTACGTCGTTGAACGGCTTTGTATACTGGTTGGCGTAGGTCAAAAAACACGACAGTCCGCCCACCGTCAGCGAGCCCGAGATCACCGTAAGAGCGCCGATCAAGCCCACCGCGGCGTATACTATCGCGTTGACGAGCCGCGTGCTCGGGTTAGCCAGAGCGCCCGCGTACTGCGCCCTGAAGCCGACGTCGTAGAGCGTTTGGTTGTAGCTTTCAAAGTCCTTTGCCGCCTGATTTTCATAGGCGAACGCCTTGACAACACGCTGGTTGCCGACGTATTCCTCCACGAACGAGGAGATCTCGCCCTGCAAAATCTGCTGGTCGCGGAAGCGTTTTGCGCTGAGCTTGCCGATAAATCCCGCAACGAACAGCGAAAGCGGCGTCAGGAAGAACACGACCAAGCCTATCCGCCAGTCGGTCAGCAGCATAAACACGAGCGTGCCGATTATCGTCACCACCCCCGCGAAAAGCTGCAAAAAGAACTGGCTCAGTCCGTCGCCCACAGCATCTATGTCGTTTATCACGCGGCTGATAAGGTCGCCGTGAGCGTTTGAGTCGATATAAGAAAGCGGTACGGAGTTGAATTTCCGAAACACCGCACGCCTGAGATCGCGCACGGTTTTGAAGCTGACGAGGTTCACCAGATAATTCATCAGCCACTGGAACAGCGTGACTCCCCCGACGGCGCCGCCGATATAGCAGAGTATCCGCGCGACGTCCTCAAAGCGCACCTGCCCTTTTGCGATTATGTTGTCGATAGCGTACCCGACGAGCACGGGCACATAGAGCGTCAGCGACACGCTTATGAGCGCCGACAGCACCGCCAAAACGAGCAGGAAGCTGTAGGGCTTTAGCTGCTTTAATACCTTTTTCACCGGAGACTTCATGATACCGCCTCCGTTTCGCTTTGCTGAGACAGGCAGATGTCGCGGTAGAGCGCGCAGGTTTTGAACAGCTCCTCATGCGTCCCCGCGCCCGCGATATATCCGTCGCCCATCGCAAGGATGAGGTCGGCGTTTTTGACCGTAGCGCTGCGCTGGCTGACGATGATGACCGTCATTCCCCCGGTGTTTTCGCGCAGGGCACGCCTGAGATTCGCGTCGGTCGCAAGGTCGAGAGCCGAAAAGCTGTCGTCGAGAATCAGTATTTCGGGACGGTTTATGAGCGCCCTTGCAATGCAGAGCCTCTGGCGCTGACCGCCGCTGAAATTCCTGCCGCCCTGCTCAACGCGGCTGCCAAGTCCGTCGGGGAGCTTCTCCACGAACTCGTA
>CACXGW010000136.1 GCA_902767325.1 uncultured Ruminococcus sp. | reverse complement strand
TTGTTTTTGTTTTGTTCCGTCATTTCTTCTAAAAATTTGACAATTATACGGGTGCATTTCTCTGCGTAAAAAAATCACTATTTTTCCATAATGCAATTTAAAATCACCGCAAATCCTGTACAATATAGAGTTGAAAAAAGACTTTGTGGTGGTGTGCGTATGAAACGGACTTTACTCATATCGTCCTCAGAGCACGGCACGACTTCGCTTGCACAGCTGCTTAAGGATGAGGGCTTCGGCAAGCTAACGGTTTCTTATTCCGCGTTTGAAGCGGAAGCGGCTGTGGCGCGCGAGGAATTTGACCTCATCTGCATAAACGCGCCTCTTGCCGACGAAAACGGCATCGAGCTCAGCCGGCGCCTCGCCGAGGCGACAAGGGCCGGCGTTGTGATCATCATTCCGCAGAAAAACGCCGACGAGGTCAACGATATGCTCAACCCGCACGGCGTTCTGGTTATTGCCAGACCTATCAACCGCCATCTTTTTCACCACTATCTGCAATTCACCGACTGCTTCCGCACCCGTATGCTCCGTGTGGAACGCGAAAACGAACAGCTCAAAACAATGGTCGAGGACTTAAAGGTCATCGACAGGGCAAAGCTGCTGCTCGTCACCTGCCTTAATATGAGCGAGGAACAGGCTCACCGCTATCTTGAAAAGCAGGCAATGGACCTCAGACTGAGCCGCCTTGAAGTGGCAAAGCAGGTCATCAAGACTTACCAGAACTGAGCCGGTAGGCAGTAGTCAGTTGCCGGTAGTCAGTAGTTATTAGTTTTTAGTTATTAGTATTTAGTTATAGTAATCGGAAAGGAAGAATTCGTATGAGCAAAAAAGCATACCTGGTTCTTGAAAACGGCACGGTGTTTGAGGGCGAAGCCTTCGGCGCCGAAAAAGAAACGACGGGAGAGCTTGTTTTTACCACGGCAATGACAGGCTATCTTGAAACACTCACCGACCCCAGCTATTTCGGTCAGGTGGTTCTTCACACATTCCCGCTTATCGGCAACTATGGTGTTATCCCCGCTGATTTCGAGACCGACACACCTGCCCTCAAGGGCTATATTGTAAGAGAATGGTGCCAAGCTCCTTCCAACTTCCGTTGCGAGGGTCAGCTTGACGCCTTTTTAAAAGAGAAGGGCGTGCCCGGAGTCTGCGGAATCGACACCCGCGCGCTGACCAGGATCGTGCGCGAATACGGCGTTCTCAACTGCAAGATCCAATACACCCCCGACGTCACCGCCGAGGACCTTGAGAAGCTCAAGGAGTATAAGATCGTCAACGCCGTTGAAAGCACCACCTCTCAGGAGATCGAGCGTTTCGAGCCCGAAAACGTCAAGTACAACGTGGTGCTTATGGACTTCGGCGCAAAGCACAACATCGGACGCGAGCTTGAAAAGCGCGGTTGCAGACTCACCGTAGTTCCGGCTCACACAACAGCCGAGGAGATCATCGCTATGAACCCCGACGGCATAATGCTTTCGAACGGCCCCGGAGACCCGGCTAAGAACACCGCGGTCATCGCCGAGCTCAAAAAGCTCTGCGACGCCAAAATACCGATGTTCGGAATATGCCTCGGTCACCAGCTGATGGCGCTTTCACAAGGCGCTCAGACCGAAAAGCTGCACTACGGTCACCGCGGAGCCAACCAGCCCGCCAAGGAGACCGCTACCGGCAGAGTGTTCATCACCTCTCAAAACCACGGCTACGCTGTCATTTCCGACAGCCTTCCCGAAGGAGCGGTCGCCAGCTTTGTAAACGGCAACGACGGCACCTGCGAGGGCGTTGACTACAGCTATATGCCCGCGTTCTCCGTGCAGTTCCACCCCGAGGCTTGCGGCGGACCTCAGGACACAGGCTTCCTGTTCGACCGCTTCACTTCTATGATGGATAATAATTAATGTGCCGCAGGCACAATTCATTACGCAGTAAATTCATTACGAAGTAATTTCATGTTGCGAAGCAACAATTCATCCATATCTCGCGGTGAGGCTTTTACGGGAAAGTTTTGATTGCAAAGCAATCATTTACAGATAAATCAATTAAAAAAATCTCAGATAGAGGATTGATACTATGCCACTGAAAAAAGATATTAAACGAGTAATGGTTATCGGCTCGGGTCCTATCGTTATAGGACAGGCGGCGGAATTTGACTACGCGGGAACCCAGGCGTGCCGCGCTCTCAAGGAGGAAGGACTGGAAGTTATCCTCGTCAACTCCAATCCCGCTACCATCATGACAGACAACGCGATGGCGGACAAGATCTACATCGAGCCGCTGACGCTTGAAACAGTAAAGCGTATCATCAGAAAGGAACGCCCCGACAGCCTGCTGTCGACTCTCGGCGGTCAGACGGGTCTGACCCTTTCTATGCAGCTCGCCAAGGAAGGCTTCCTTGAAAAATACGGCGTCCAGCTGCTCGGCGCTAAGCCCGACACTATCGACAAGGCAGAGGACAGGCAGATGTTCAAGGACACCATGATGTCCATCGGTCAGCCGGTCATCCCTTCAACGGTCGTAAACGACGTTCCCTCGGCGCTTGAATTTGCTGCCGAGATCGGCTATCCCGTCATCATCCGTCCCGCCTTCACCCTCGGCGGCACCGGCGGCGGTATCGTCAACAACGAGGAAGAGCTTATCGAGATCACCTCAAACGGGCTGGAGCTTTCGCCGATCACTCAGGTATTGGTCGAAAAGTGTGTCTCCGGCTGGAAAGAGATCGAGTTCGAGGTAATGCGCGACAGCGAAGGCAACGTTATCACCATCTGCTCGATGGAAAACTTCGACCCCGTCGGCGTTCACACCGGCGACTCCATCGTTATCGCCCCCTGCGTCACACTTGCCGACAAGGAGTATCAGGTGCTGCGCACCGCGGCGCTGAGCATAATCTCCGCGCTGGAGGTAGAGGGCGGCTGTAACTGCCAGTTCGCGCTCGATCCCGAGACGTTTGAATACGCCGTAATCGAGGTAAATCCGCGTGTTTCGCGTTCCTCGGCTCTGGCTTCCAAGGCAACGGGCTACCCGATCGCAAAGGTCGCTACAAAGATCGCCATCGGCTACACCTTGAGCGAGATCAAGAACGCCGTTACCGGCACCACATACGCCTGCTTCGAGCCGGCTATCGACTATGTAGTCGTAAAATTCCCTAAGTGGCCCTTCGATAAATTCGTATACGCAAAGCGCAATCTGGGCACCCAGATGAAGGCTACGGGCGAAGTTATGGCGATAGCGCCCACATTCGAGCACGCTATCATGAAGGCTGTCCGCGGCGCCGAGATCTCTCACAACACGCTTGATGACAAAGAGTTCGAGGAAATGTCCTACGCTTCTCTTGTCGAACAGCTCAGCGTGTGCGACGACAGACGCATCTTCTGTATGTACGAGGCTTTAAAGCGCGGCGTAACAGTCGAACAGATACACAACATCACCATGGTCGACGAGTGGTTCCTCGAAAAACTCAAGAACCTCATCGTTATGACCGGCGAGCTCAAAAGCGGCGAGCTTACCGACGAGCTTTACGAGCGCGCCAAGAAGATGGGCTTCCTCGACAAGACCATCAAGGAGCTCAGCGGTCAGGAGATCAAAAACCCGCTCACTCCCGTATATAAAATGGTTGACACCTGCGCCGCGGAGTTCGAGGCTCAGACGCCTTACTTCTACTCCACCTACGACAAGGAAAACGAGGCTGCGCAGTTCATCAAGAATAAAAACAGCGACAAAAAGACCATCATCGTTTTCGGCTCCGGTCCTATCAGAATCGGTCAGGGAATCGAGTTCGACTACGCTTCCGTTCACTGTGTGTGGGCGCTCAAGCAGGCGGGCTATGACGTCGTTATCGTCAACAACAACCCCGAAACCGTTTCCACCGACTTCGACACAGCCGACAGGCTTTACTTCGAGCCGCTGACAAACGAGGACGTTATGGGCATAATCGCGACCGAAAAGCCCTACGGCGTTGTCGTCGCGTTCGGCGGACAGACCGCTATCAAGCTCACCAAGTTTATGAGCGACAACGGCGTCAACATCCTCGGCACAAGCTACGACGCTATCGATATGGCAGAGGACAGAGAGCGCTTTGACGAGCTTCTTGAAAAGTATCACATCAAGCGTCCTCGCGGCGTTACCGTTATGACCACCGAGGAAGCGCTTGACGTTGCCGAAAACATCGGTTATCCCGTGCTGCTCCGTCCGTCATATGTTCTCGGCGGTCAGAATATGATCATCGCGTTCAACGACGACGACGTCCGCGAGTATATGGCTATCATTCTTGCGCAGAACATCGAAAACCCGATCCTCATCGACAAATACCTCATGGGTACCGAGATCGAGGTCGACGCCATCTGCGACGGCGAGGATATCCTGATCCCCGGCATCATGGAGCATATCGAGCGCGCAGGCGTTCACTCGGGCGACTCCATCGCGGTTTATCCCGCGTGGAACCTCAGCGACGAAATGACCGAGATCATCGTTGAAAGCTCGCGCAACCTCGCTATCGAGCTCAAAACAAAGGGCCTTGTAAATATCCAGTATCTTATCTACGACGACGAGCTTTACGTCATCGAGGTAAATCCGCGTTCATCGCGTACCATCCCGTATATCTCCAAGGTAACGGGCGTTCCGATGGTCGATCTGGCTACACGCGCTATGCTCGGCGAAAGGCTCTGCGATATGGGCTACGGCACCGGACTTTACAAAAAGAGCCCCTACATCGCCGTAAAGGTGCCCGTATTCAGCTTTGAAAAGCTTATCAACGTCGATAACCACCTCGGTCCCGAAATGAAGTCTACCGGCGAGGTGCTCGGTATCGCCAGCACGCTGGAAGAGGCTCTGTATAAAGGTCTTATCGCGGCGGGCTACAAGATGAAGAAAAACGGCGGCGTGTTCATCACCGTGCGCGACTCCGACAAGGCTGAGATAGGGGAGATCGCAAAGAAATACTCCGACCTCGGATTTAAGATCTACGCCACCTACGGCACCGCCGCTGTACTCGATAAATACGGCATCGACGCCATCGCGGTTAGAAAGATCCACGAAAACGAATCGGGCGACAACACCCTTACGCTGATTGAATCCGGAAAGATACAGTATGTAATATCCACCTCGGCAAAGGGCAGGATCCCCTCGCGCGACTCGGTTAAGATCCGCCGCAAGACCGTTGAAAGAAACATCCCGTGCCTTACATCGCTTGACACAGCTAACGCTCTTGCGGACTGTCTCAAGAGCCGCTATTCGCAGCACAGCACCGAGCTTGTCGACATCAACAATATGAGAGAAGCTCGTATGAAGCTGCGCTTCACGAAGATGCAGGGCATCGGCAACGACTACATCTATTTCTCCACCTTCAACCAGTGGATCAACAACCCCGAGGCGCTTTCAGTTCGCCTTTCCGCACCTCACTTCGGCATCGGTGCCGACGGCGTTATCCTCGTCGCTCCTTCAAAGGTTGCCGACGCCAAGATGAAGATGTACAACCGCGACGGCTCCGAGGGCAAGATGTGCGGCAACGGTATCCGCTGCGTGGGCAAGTTCCTCTACGACCACGGTATGGTGGATTATAAAGAGAAGAAGGAAATCACCATCGAGACCCTCAGCGGCATCAAAAAGCTCAGAGCCTACACGAACGACGGCGAGGTAACGACCCTGCGCGTCGATATGGGCAAGGCTATATTGAACCCCGCGGAGATACCCGTCGCGCTCGACGGCGAAAAGGTGGTTGACCGTCCCGTAAACATCGCGGGCAACGACTACCGCATCACCTGCGTTTCGATGGGCAACCCGCACTGCGTGGTGTTCCGCGACGATATCGACCGCATCGACATCGAAAAGATCGGACCCGAGTTTGAGTTCGACCCGCTGTTCCCCGAAAGAGTCAACACCGAGTTTGTCACCGTGCTTGACGACCACACCATCAAAATGCGCGTGTGGGAGCGCGGCTCCGGCGAGACCTGGGCTTGCGGAACCGGCGCCTGCGCCGCGGCTGTGGCAGCTGTTGAAAACGGCTTCTGCAAGAAGGGCGAGGACATCAAGGTCAAGCTAATCGGCGGCGACCTTGTCATCAACTACACCGACGAAACCGTCTATATGACCGGCAACGCCGAAAAGGTATTCGAGGGCGAAGTTGAAATTTGATTATTTGAATTAAGAATTGATAATTAAAAATTGAGAATTAAGGTCGGGAAGAGAGCATTGCTTATGCAAAACGTTTTCTTCCCGACCGGATTTTTATGTATAGCGAACGTCCCTAAAAAATCGGGCTCCCCTTGAGGGAAGCTGTCAAGAGACAATGTTAATTCTCCATTCTCAATTACTTTTAACAAGGCTTGCCCCCCTGTCATTCCAGCCGTGCACAGCGGGACGGGCGACGTGCCAAACGCTTTGATAGGATACGTAGGGGCGCACCTGTGTGTGCGCC
>CACXGW010000135.1 GCA_902767325.1 uncultured Ruminococcus sp. | reverse complement strand
ATATGAAGGCGGATATGGAAAACGGCGTTGCCAAAAAGGATGAGGCGATGCAGACTAAGGTGGCGGAGCTTTGAGTCAGACAGCAAAAAATACAGCCGCGTTCGACAAAGTTAAAGACGAGTGCGGCGTTTTCGGAATATATAAAAACGACGACAGTCTCGACGTCGTTTCAATAACTCACGACGCGCTTTACAGCCTCCAGCACAGGGGACACGTCAGCGCCGGCATCACGGTCAATGATGATCAGAAGTTCACCACCGTAAAGGAACTCGGTATGGTCAGCGAGGTTTTCAATGAGAAAAACCTCCAAAAGCTTCCGAACGGCAAGATCGCCGTCGGTCATGTGCGCTATACTCTCAACGCAGCGCTTGACCGCGCCGCAAACCAGCCGCTTGTTATCCGCTACAAGGAAGGCTCAATAGCCATAGCCAGCAACGGCTCCATCACGAACTTCCCCGAGATCCGCCAGGAGCTCGAGCGCGGCGGTTCGATCTTCCAGTCGAATTCAAACGCCGAGCTGATGGCGTATGTCATCGCCACCGAGAGGATTCACACCGAAAACCTCGAGGACGCCGTGCTAAGCGCCATGAAGCGCCTCAAAGGCGCCTATTCAACGGTCATCTGCGCGCCGACCCGTTTGATCGGCTTCCGCGATATTTACGGCTTCCGTCCGCTGTGTATCGGCAAAATCAACGACAGCTACATCATCACTTCCGAAAGCTGCGTTATCGACACCGTCGGCGGAGAGCTCGTCCGCGACGTAAAGCCCGGCGAAATGATCGTTATCGACGACGAGGGCTTCCACAGCTATATGCTCGATCAGCAGGCGGAAAAGACCTCGCTTTGCCTGTTTGAGTATGTGTATGTCGCCCGTCCCGACAGCGTTATCGACGGCGTCTGCGTTCACAGCGCTCGCCTTAAAGCAGGCGAATTGCTATATAAGGAATATCCAATAGACGCCGATATGGTCTGCGGCGTTCCCGATTCGGGAATCATCGCAGCCGAGGGCTATGCCCGCGCTTCCGGCATCCCGTACGGAATGGGCTTTATGAAAAACAAGTTCCTCGGCAGAAACGCCGGAACCGGTATGGACAAGAAAAAACGCCTTCTCCACACCAAGCTCACCGCGCTCAAATCAAACGTCGCGGGGAAGAGGATCGTTGTCATCGACGACTCGATCGTCCGCGGACAGACCTCTCAGCACATCGTCAATCTGCTCAGAAAGGCGGGCGCTAAGGAGATCCATATGCTAATAAGCTCGCCGCCGTTCGTATTTCCCTGCTATTTCGGCATCGACATCAGCGACAGCGAAAGCCTTATCGCCAACAGAATGTCGATCGAGGAGATCCGCCGCGAGATCGGCGCCGACACTCTCGGCTATCTCAGCGTTGAAAGTCTGCACAAGACCGTAGAAGGCGTGCAGATAGACCTTTGCGACGGCTGCTTCACAAAGCAGTTCAGCGCGGAGATCCCCACGACCTTCTTTGTAGATAAATACGCCAACAAGATAAAACATAAAAAATAACGGAGGATGATTATGGAAAGCTTTTCTGAAAGTTACAAGGCTGCGGGCGTCGACATCACCGCGGGCTACAAAAGCGTTGAGCTTATGAAAAAGCACGTTGCGCGCACCAACATTCCCGGTGTGGTTTCGGGCATAGGCGGCTTCGGCGGTCTGTTCGCACCCGACTTCAAGGGTATGGAGGAGCCGATCTTGATCAGCGGCACCGACGGCGTAGGAACAAAAATCAAGCTTGCGTTCCTGCTCGATAAGCACAACACTATCGGAATCGACTCCGTCGCGATGTGCGTCAACGACGTCATCTGCTGCGGCGCAAAGCCTCTGTTTTTCCTCGACTATATCGCAATCGGCAAAAACGTTCCCGAAAAGGTCGCCTCCATCGTCGAAGGCATCGCCGAGGGCTGCGTGCAGTCGGGCTGCGCCCTTGTCGGAGGCGAGACCGCCGAACATCCCGGACTTATGCCCGAGGATGAATACGACGTCGCGGGCTTCTGCGTAGGTCTTGCCGATAAGCCCAAGATGATCGACGGCTCAAAGCTCAAAGCCGGCGATGTGCTTCTCGGTCTGCGCTCATCGGGCGTTCACTCCAACGGTTTTTCACTTGTCAGAAAGATTTTTGATATAAACGAAGAAACTATCCGCAACACTTATCCCGAGCTCGACAAGCCTCTCGGCGAGGCTCTGCTGACTCCCACAAAAATATACGTCAAGCCTATCCTCGCGCTTATGGACGAGGTAGAGGTCAAGGCGGTATCTCACATCACGGGCGGCGGCTTCTACGAAAATATTCCGCGTATGCTCACCGATGGACTTTCCGCTAAGATCAAAAAGGACGCTATCCCCGTGCTGCCTGTTTTCAAGCTTATGCAGCGCGTCGGCAACATCAGCGAGCACGATATGTTCAACACCTTCAATATGGGCGTCGGAATGGTCGTCGCGGTCGCAAAGGAAGAAGCCGACAAGGCTGTTGAAGTCCTCAAAGCGAACGGCGAGGACGCTGTGGTTCTCGGCGAAGTTATCGAGGGCGCCAAAGGAGTTGTGTTCGCGTAATGAAAAACATTGTCGTGCTTGTGTCGGGCGGCGGCACAAATTTGCAGGCGCTCATCGACGCGCAGCATAGGGGAGAGATCAAAGCAGGAAAGATCACCTGCGTTATATCCTCAAACCCCAACGCGTACGCCATCACCCGCGCAGAGCAAAACGGAATAGACACCGAAGTCATCCGCCGCAAGGATTTTAAAACCTTCGACGAATACGACGCGGCTTTAACGCAGCTTCTGCAAAGTAAGAATGCCGACGTTATCGTGCTTGCGGGCTTTATGACAATACTCGGCAAGCAGGTCATCCGCGCTTTTGAAAACCGCATAATCAACATTCATCCGGCACTTATCCCGTCCTTTTGCGGCGAAGGCTACTACGGCCTGCGCGTGCATGAGGAGGCGCTGAAAAAAGGCGTCAAGGTGACAGGCGCCACCGCGCATTTCGTAAACGAGATATGCGACGGCGGTCCGATAATCCTTCAAAAGGCGGTCGAAATCAAAACCGGCGACACCCCAGAGGTTTTACAGAAAAGAGTAATGGAGCAGGCGGAGTGGAAGATACTCCCCAAAGCCGTGGCACTTTTCTGCGAAGATAAAATCAAGGTATCAGGCAACATAACCGAAATCATCTCATAGGAGGAAAATATGAAAGCGGTATCACTCACAAAAGAAATCGCATCCACCACTTATCCCGGCAGAGGAATCGTCCTCGGCAGAACAGCCGACGGCAGCAAGGCGGTCATCGCTTACTTCATTATGGGCAGAAGCGAAAACAGCCGCAACCGTGTTTTTGTCGAAACAGCCGACGGAATCAAGACAGAAGCGTTCGATCCTTCAAAGCTCACGGATCCCTCGCTTATCATCTACGCTCCCGTCCGCGTTCTGGGCAACAAAACAATCGTGACAAACGGCGACCAGACCGACACGGTCTACGACCTTATGAATAAGCAGCTCACCTTTGAGCAGGCGCTTCGCACCCGCGAATTCGAGCCGGACGCTCCCAACTACACTCCCCGAATCTCGGGCATCGTAAAGTGCAGCGACGGCACAATGAACTACGCGCTTTCGATCCTCAAAAGCGCCGACGGAAACCCCGACTGCTGCGAACGCTACACCTTCTCTTACGACGCTCCTCTTGCGGGCTTGGGACGTTTTATCCACACCTATATGAGCGACGGCGATCCGCTCCCGAGCTTCGAGGGCGAGCCCACTTTGGTTGAGATCGGCAACGACGATATCGACACCTTCGCCGATAACGTATGGAACGCGCTCAATGAAGATAATAAGGTTTCCCTCTTCGTCCGCTACATTGACATCGCGACAGGCGAAGCGGATTCCAGAATAATCAATAAGAATAAGTGATAATAGAGTAATCAGAGTAAAAAAGTTATAGAAAGGGACGATACCCATGAATGAACTCGCACTGAAATACGGCTGCAACCCCAATCAAAAGCCGTCAAGGATCTTTATGCAGGACGGCAGCGAATTGCCCGTTGAGGTACTAAACGGCAAGCCCGGCTACATCAACTTCCTCGACGCGTTCAACTCCTACCAGCTTGTCCGTGAACTCAAGGCTGCAACAGGCTTGCCCGCGGCTGCGTCCTTCAAGCACGTCAGCCCCGCAGGCGCTGCGGTCGCCACCGAGCTTTCCGACACGCTCAAGAAGATCTACTTCGTAGACGATCTGGAGCTTTCTCCCATAGCTTCCGCATACGCTATGGCTCGCGGAGCCGACAGAATGTCATCCTACGGCGACTGGGTCGCTCTCTCAGACACCTGCGACGTTCAGACCGCCAAGCTGCTTCAAAGAGAGGTTTCCGACGGCATCATCGCTCCGGACTACACCCCCGAAGCTCTCGAGGTTCTTAAAACAAAGCGCCGCGGCACCTACAATGTCGTAAAGATCGATCCTTCTTATGTTCCCGCTCCGATCGAGCACAAGGACGTTTTCGGCGTCACCTTCGAGCAGGGCAGAAACGAGCTTAAAATCGACGAGGAAATGCTGATGCAGAACATCGTCACAAAAAATAAAGACCTTCCCGAGGAAGCAAAGCGCGACCTTCTCATCGCGCTCATCACCCTCAAATACACACAGTCCAATTCCGTATGCTACGCCAAGGGCGGACAGGCTATCGGAGTAGGCGCCGGTCAGCAGTCGCGTATCCACTGCACCAGACTCGCCGGCAACAAGGCTGACATCTGGTATCTCAGACAGCATCCGAAGGTAATGAACCTGCCGTTTGTTGAAAACATCCGCCGTCCCGACCGCGACAACACCATCGACGTTTACATCTCCGACGATTACGAGGATGTTCTCGCCGACGGCATCTGGCAGCAGTTCTTCACCGTTAAGCCCGAACCCCTCACCAAAGGAGAAAAGAAGGAGTGGCTTTCGACCTTTACGGGAGTTTCGCTCGGTTCCGACGCATTCTTCCCGTTCGGCGACAACATCGAGCGTGCCAAGAGAAGCGGCGTTCAGTATGTAGCGCAGCCCGGCGGTTCCATCCGCGACGACAACGTTATCGACACCTGCGATAAGTACGATATGACGATGTCGTTCACCGGCATCCGCCTTTTCCACCATTAATGGCAGCTTGGCTGTCAATTCATGCGCGGTAGGCGCAATTCATGTTTTATAAACAATTCATGAATCGTAGAGTTCAATTCATTTCTGAGCCAATGTTCAGGGATGAATTGTTGCTTTCGCGACATGAATTTACATAGTAATGAATTGTCCGCACGCGGACATAAATTGATTTGCAAAGCAAATCATTAAAGTGAGGTTAATTTATGAAGATTCTTATGATCGGCTCGGGCGGTAGAGAGCACGCGCTCATCAAAAAGCTGCTCGAAAGCCCCAAATGTGAAAAGCTCTACTGCGCTCCCGGCAACGGCGGCATCTCGCGTGACGCCGAGACCGTTAACATCAATGTGATGGACAAGGAGAATATGGTCAAATTCGCGAAGGATAACGACATCGACCTTGTTTTTGTAGCTCCCGACGATCCTCTTGCCGACGGTATGGTCGACGCTTTTGAGGCTGCGGGCATCCGCGCGTTCGGTCCCAACGCCAACGCCGCTATCATCGAAGCGAGCAAGGTTTTTTCCAAAAACCTTATGAAAAAATACAACATCCCCACCGCGAAATACGAGGTGTTCAGCGATCCCGATAAGGCTATCGCTTATGTAAAAGCCGAAAACACAACGCCCGTTGTCGTAAAGGCAGACGGTCTTGCGCTCGGCAAGGGCGTCATCATCGCTCAGACTATCGACGAGGCAGTCGCGGCTATCAAGTCCATTATGGAGGACAAGCAGTTCGGCGATTCGGGCAACAACATCGTTATCGAGGAGTTCCTCACCGGTCCCGAGGTCTCCGTTCTGGCGTTTACCGACGGCAAATGCGTCAAGCCTATGGTCAGCTCAAAGGACCACAAGCGCGCCTATGATAACGACGAAGGTCTCAACACGGGCGGAATGGGCACAGTAAGCCCCAACCCGTATTACACCGACGCTCTCGCCGACGAGTGTATGCGCACGATCTTTGTTCCGACGATCGAAGCGATGAACAAAGAGGGCAGACCCTTCAAGGGCTGCTTGTACTTCGGTCTTATGATGACTCCCAAGGGTCCCAAGGTCATCGAATACAACGCGCGTTTCGGCGATCCCGAGGCTCAGGTAGTGCTTCCCAGGCTCAAAACCGATCTGGTTGAGATCTGCGAGGCTGTCATTGACGAACGTCTTTCCGATCTCGACATCGAGTGGTACGACGGCGCGGCAGCTTGCGTTGTAATGGCGAGCGGCGGCTATCCCGTATCCTACAAAAAGGGTATCGAGATGTCAGGGCTCGATGATAACGGTCAGGTCGACGGCGCTATTGTTTATCACGCCGGCACAAAGTACGAAAACGGAAAGTTCTACACAAACGGCGGCAGAGTTCTCGGCGTAACCGCAAAGGCTCCCACGCTCGACGAAGCTCTCGAAAAAGCGTACGCTGCGGTTAAGAAGATCTCCTTCGACGGCGCGCATTACCGCACCGACATAGGCAGGACAAAATAATTCTATTTAAGAATAATCTTTTCGAAATGACACAGTAAATATGGGGTAAGATTTATGAAAAAAATACTTGCTATATTTTTTATCGTGATTATTTCGATATCCTTGACTTCTTGCAGCGTATCTTCCGAACCTGCCGAAAAAAAGGGTTATACCAGCTTTTATACATGTGTTATCAACAATAAGAACGGCGACAGCACAATTATTTTGAGCGGTAATTTGGACAGTTCTTCCGCAAATAGCGAAAAGTTATTAAATATATATAAAAAGATACTTGTCAGCAAGTCGATTTTGGAATCGGTTATAGATTATTTAGACAACAAGTCGCTTACGTTGAGTCAAATGCAGGAAATGGTAAAAGCTGAAATCGTTGACAATACTGAGATGATTAAGGTTTCCGTTACAGCCGAAACACCGACGGATGCATATTCTATCGCAAATGCTCACTCTCAGACAGCGCCGGCACTTCTTGCTCAAATAATCGATGGCGCCAATATGAAGATAGTTGATTTTCCTGTGTTGCCGACTGAAAAGAAATAAAAAAATCGGAGAAGCCGGAATAACCGGCTTCTCCTTTTTTTTATCTTAAATATTCAAAAATTGTAATCAAGTGCTTGCAATTGATTACAAATCAGTGTATAATAATAAAGAAAGGAAGTGTTGTTATGTCAAGTTCATTAGTTCAGTTTCGTACAGATGATGCGGCAAAGCTTAAAGCAATCAGTATTTGTGAAAAACTCGGTATCGATTTACAAACGTATATGCGTATGTGTATATCTCGCTTGATCCAGGAAAACGGAATACCTTTTTCAATGAAATTAGACAGCGAGCCCGAAAACAAGGCTTTGAAGGCGATGAAGGCAGCAAGTTTGATTGCGGAAGAAGTTGGGATTGCCGATATGACTTTAGATGAAATCAATGCTGAAATCAAAGAAGCGAGAAAGTAAAGGTGCATCAATGAAAAAATTACTTTCTATATTGCTTGTTTTAGTATTATTGTTTTCTCTTGCTGCCTGCGGCGGCGGAGAAAGCGAAAAGCCTGCGGATTTAAGTAAGCTGATGACCTCTCATAAATGGCATTGGGAATCCGGAAGCCTTTCGGATTATCTCAGCTCAACAGATAGCTTTGAATGTTACTACGACTGGACTCTTTCGGTACAAGAGGACGGTACATGGTCGATGGAAATGCTCTCGCGTCTTAAGGAGGACGGCAAGGATAATAAAAGCAGTCACACACTTAAAGGGACATGGTCGCTGAAAGACAAAGAGTTGACTGTAGTTATGAAGGACGAAGAAGTTTCCGAATTCAACGAAACCGATATATTCGATTATGCAGAAGATGTTGATGACAGCAGCGTAGGCAAACTTAGCGAAATGGACGCCGGTTTGTTGGAAAATATCGACTTTATGTCTATGGGTGAATCTCCGCACTTATATTGGTATGTATCGGAAAAGTACTTTTTCGTAGCAAGAACGCTGTTTACGGCAGAGTAAATAACAAACAGGGAGAAGCCGGAAAGACTTCTCCCTTTTTGCATGGATTTAAGAGGCGTTTTTTATCTGCAGTCTCAGCTTGTCTGAAATCATAGCGATAAACTCGCTGTTTGTGGGCTTGCCGCGGTCGTTGTGGATAGTGTAGCCGAAATACGAGTTGAGCACGTCAATATCTCCTCTGTCCCACGCGACTTCTATCGCGTGGCGGATGGCGCGTTCAACGCGCGACGAGGTGGTTTCGTATTTCTTAGCGACAGAGGGGTAAAGCTGCTTTGTCACCGCGTTGATGATCTCGGGTTTTTCAACCGACATCATTATCGAATCACGCAGATAATGATAGCCTTTTATATGAGCGGGCACGCCTATCTCGTGAAGTATCTCGGTCACCTTCAGCTCTATCCCGAACGCGTCAAAGCTAATCGGCGCGCGGAACACCCTGTCGTTTTTCTTTGTCATAAGCGAAATGTTTTCGCACAGCTGCTCAACGTCGTAGGGCTTTAAAACAAAGTAACTTGCTCCGCTGTTCATTATCTCCCTTTCCAGCACCGCGCTGTGAAATGAAGAAAATACGATAAACAGCGGCTGCTTTACTTTTTGCCGCTTTATGCTTCGCATAACGCCGATGGCGTCCAGCCGCGTCATAAACGACTCCATAAGCACAACGTCGGGTTCCTCCTGTTTTATCCTGCCGCAAAGCTCCTCGCCGTCCTTTGAACAGAAAGCGATAGAAATATTATATTTTTTGAACATTTCAAGGTTTTCGTTATCAAATTCGGCTGCGTCCTCGGTGATGATCATCTTAATGCTGTTGTCCATAATCTGTCTCCCATCAATTTTTTTATTGTGAGTAGATTTTACCACAAAATGGTAAACTTGGCAATAGTTTCCAAATAAATTTTTTCAAAAAACTTGAAATTTTTTTGCGGTAAAAAAACCATCAGACAGATTAAAACCATATCTTGTTTTAAGATTTATAATTCGACACCATATTTTGTGCCGTTACGCCATATCCCTCGTCGGGGTCATTTAAGAACACATGGGTCACGGCTCCCGCCAGCTTTCCGTTTTGAACTATCGGGCTGCCGCTCATTCCCTGAACGATGCCTCCGCAGCGCTCGATCAGCCTTTTATCCGTTATTTTAATAACAAAGTTTTCGTTGCAGCTGCTGTCAAAGCTGCGGATATCTGTTATTTCCGCTTCAAAGCACTCTGCTTCATTTCCGTCGACGGTCGTATAGATCTCAGCCTTGCCAAGCTTTATCTCGCCGTTTTCGGCGACCTCAAGCTCGACTCCGTTTCCGAAAGCGGTATCATCCGCTGTTCCGAAAATCCCGCAGTCGGTGTTTTTGGTCAGCGTTCCGATAGTGTTTTCGGTAAAGTAGCCGTTCAGGCTGCCTGCCTTGCCCTCAACGCTTTTTGTTATTGAGTTGATGTTCGCGTTCACCACCTCGGCGCTGCCGAGCGGCATTAGCTCCAGAGTGTCGCTGTCGCATATTCCGTGACCGAGCGCGGCAAAATAATCATCGTCGCGGTCGTAATAGGTCACGGTGCCTATCCCGGCGCAGCTGTCGCGTACCCAGGCGCCGAGAAGATATATCCCGACGGTGTTTTTCCGGGGAACAACGGTTTTAACAAGCTCCTTGCCGTCTCGTATGATCGTAAACTTTATTCTTTTTCCATCACAGCCGAAGGTCGCTGACTGAACGTCCTCGTTTGTTTTTACGGGCGTGTCGTTTATCTTTTTTATAATGTCGCCGACCTGCAGTCCGCCATCCTTTGCCGGGCAGACATATTTGTTGCCGCTGACAAATTCTTCGAGCTCAATGACCATCACTCCGTCGTTGTAAAATTTTACACCGAAGGGTTGACCGCCGAGCGTTACGGTTTTTTCTTTTTCCTGTGCTGATGCCGTAAAAACGGCGGGACTGTTAAAAACAAGTGACGCCGAGATGAAAAACGCAACGATTTTTGCAGTTTTTTTCAAAAAATCACCTTCTTTCCGTTGCCTTTCTTAGCTTTTGCATTTATAATAATAAAAAAGGCGCATTTAAAATATTAAAAAATAAGTTGGAAAAAAAGCTGTGTTTTCTTATAATCGCCGCGCTTTTTTCAAGTTTTTTTCAAAAAATATATCATTTTCAAATCGAGGTCAAAATGGAAGGATCAGTCAATCGGTTAAAGGGTCTGACGCCCGAAGAAGTAAAAACAAGAGCGGACGCCGGCTTGGTGAACACCGCGTCGGTCGTAAAAACAAAATCGATAAAACGGATTTTTTACGACAACATCTGCACGATGTTCAATTTGATAAACGTTGTGCTGTTTGTGTATTTATTACTTGTCGGCTCGTATAAGAACCTGCTGTTTATCGGCGTTGTGTTTTTTAACACCGTTATAGGAATAGTTCAGGAGATACGCTCGAAAAAAAGTGTTGATACCCTTACTATCTTAACAGAAAGCAAGCTTGATGTTTTGCGCGGTGAAGAGGTTGTTCAGCTTTCTAAAGACGAGCTGGTGCTTGACGACATAATCATTCTGTCGCGCGGAAGTCAGGTGCCGGCTGACTGCGTTGTGGTGCAGGGCAACTGCAAGGCTAATGAAAGCCTGCTTACGGGCGAATCCGATCTGATAGAGAAAAACACAGGTGACGAGCTGCTTTCGGGCAGTTTCATTTCCGCAGGTAGTTGCTATTGCAGGGTGAATCGCGTCGGAGCGGATTGCTACGCCTCGAAAATAAACAACGAAGCGAAATACATAAAGAAAAACAACTCGCAGATCTTAAAGTCGTTCAAGTTTATTATCAATTTGTGCACCGCGATCATTTTCCCGATCGGCGCGCTGCTGTTTGTTACAAAGTATTTTATTCATCATCAGGATTTCAAAACGACCGTTGAATCGACCGTCGGCGCGCTGGTGGGAATGATCCCGGGCGGAATGATCCTGCTGACAAGTACCGTGCTTGCCGTTTCGGTTATCCGATTGGCACGTAAAAAGGTGCTTGTAAACGAGATGTACTGCATCGAGACTCTTGCGCGCGTGGATGTTATCTGCCTTGACAAGACCGGAACGCTCACGGCTGATTCGATGAACGTTCATGAAGTGATAAACCTCAATACAAACGACGATAAGATCAACACGGCGCTGGCTTCGATCGTCGCGGCGAGCGACGAGATAAACGCTACCTTGCGGGCGGTCAGCGATTATACCAAGGATATAAAGCCTGTTGAATGCAAAAGCTTTGTGCCTTTTTCTTCCGAAACGAAGTGGTCGGGCGGTAATTTTGCAAACGGAAAGGCGTATATTTTCGGTGCGGCTGAGTTTGTTTTTTCTGATAAAGAAAAATACCCCGAGATATATGAAAATATAAATCATATAAGCGAGACCGTTCGCATATTGGTGTTAGCATCCTCGGACGAGGAGATCGACGGCTCCGCGCTGCCCGATGATATGCACCCGATGGCGCTTATCCTCATCAAGGACAAGCTTCGCGACAACGTTTGCGAGACTGTGAATTATTTCAAGGAGCAGGGCGTAACGCTTAAAGTTATTTCGGGAGACAGCGTAAAGACCGTTAAGAATATCGCGATAGATACCGGTATCGCCGGTGCAGAAAACGCCGTTGATATGACGACTATAACCACCGATGAAGAACTTGACGAAGCTGCCGAGAGATGCAACGTTTTCGGAAGGGTCACTCCCGCGCAGAAGAAAAAGCTTGTTTTGGCTTTAAAAGCGCACGGTCATAAGGTCGCTATGACGGGCGACGGCGTAAACGACGTTCTCGCTCTGAAAGAAGCCGACTGCTCGGTCGCTATGGCTTCGGGCAGCGAGGCGGCGAGAAATGTTTCGCAGCTCGTGCTTGTGAACAATGACTTTGCCGCGATGCCTCATGTTGTTGCGGAGGGCAGACGAACGATAAACAATATTGAGCGAAGCTCGTCGCTTTACCTCGTAAAGACGATATACTCTATCATCCTTGCGGTGTTCTTTATGTTCTCGCACCTGACATATCCGTTCCAGCCGATACAGCTGTCGCTTATCGGAGCGCTGACTATCGGGTTTCCGTCGTTTGTGCTGGCTTTGCAGCCGAACAAAAATATCGTGCGCGGCAATTTTACATTTAACATCATATCACGCGCTTTGCCCGCGGCAATCTGCGTGGTGCTTAATATTATTCTGACAGCGGCATTGAGTCAGGTGTTCGTAATATCTTCCGCGGAATTGTCGACGATAGCTGTGTATGTCACCTCAATGATATGCCTTATGCTTATAATCAGGCTGTCCATTCCGTTCAACGCGCTGCGCGCCGGTATGCTGACGCTGAGCGTTGCTGGACTGGCTATTGCGTTTATCTTTTTCGATTGGTTCTTTATGCTCGTTCCGCTCGGTCAGAACGCGCTGATTATGCTGGGTATCTTCGCGGCGGCGACGATCGTTCTTTTCAATGTGCTTTACAGCATAGCGGACAGATATATAGAAAAATTCAAAAACAAACCATTTAAAAAATAAGCAGATAAGCAAATAAGCAAGTGATCAGATGAATGTAAAAATGGACCCGAACGCAAAATATATAATCGATGTTTTCGCCGCAAACGGCTTTGAGGCTTTTGCGGTGGGCGGCTGCGTGCGCGACGCGCTGATGGGGCTTGCTCCGCACGACTGGGACATTTGTACAAACGCGAAGCCCGAACAGATAAAGAGTTGTTTTGCGGATGAAAATACCTTTGATTCGGGTTTGAAGCACGGAACGATCTCCGTTGTGCTTGATAAAACCGTATATGAAGTGACGACCTATCGGATCGACGGAGAATACGACGACAACCGTCATCCTAATCAGGTGAGCTTTACAGACGATATAAAGCTCGATCTGTCCCGCCGTGATTTTACGGTCAACGCGATGGCGTATAACGACAGCCGTGGATTGATAGATCCGTTCGGCGGTGCGGAGGATTTGAAGAAAAACCTTTTGCGCTGTGTAGGAGACCCCGACAAACGCTTTAACGAGGACGCGCTGCGCATTATGCGCGGCCTGCGCTTTGCGTCGACCTACGGCTTTACCGTTGAGGAAAAAACAGCGCTGTCGATAAAAAAGAACGCCCCTTTGCTGCACAACATCGCAAGCGAGCGGATAAGCGTTGAATTGAATCGTTTGCTGTGCGGCGACGGGGCAGAGGATATTCTGAACCGCTTCAGGGATGTTATCGCCGAGATCATTCCAGAGATGATTCCTACCTTTGACTGCCCGCAAAACACGCCTCATCATAAATATTTCGTATGGGAGCATATCACTCATTCGGTGGGACTTGTGCCGAAGGACGAAATTTTGAGGATGGTAATGCTGCTTCACGACATCGGCAAGCCGCGTGCTCGCACTACCGATGAAAACGGGCGAGACCATTTTAAATTCCATCCGAAAATCAGCATTGAGCTCGCCCGGGATATTCTGAGCCGCCTGAGATATTCCAACGCGTTTATTTCCGATTGCCTTCTGCTCATTGAAAAGCACGACTTCCGGTTCAATGGCAAAATAAATCAGATCAAGCGTGTGCTGCAGCAGCTCGGAGAAAAAAACACGCGGCGCCTGTTCTTGGTTCAGCGTGCCGATATTATGGCTCAGTCGGAATACCTGCGCGAGGAAAAGCTCGCCGCTGTGGATCTTGCCGAAGCGCAGCTTGAGGAGATAATAGCTCAGGGTCAATGCTTTTCTTTGAAAAACCTTGCGGTGAACGGCAGAGATTTGATAAATATAGGCATCACTGACGGAAAGCAGATCGGAATCGTCTTGTACGCTTTGCTTGACGAAGTCATTGACAATGATTTTCCGAACGATAAAAAAGCCCTGATAGAAAGGGCGGAAAATATTTTACAAACCGGTACGCTTTAATACTAAGTTTTTAAAAATTATCTGTAGGGTTCGGTCTTGACCGAACCGCCTATTGAGCGCTGAACGTCTTGTTTATCGTCCGCGGTACGGTCAAGACCGTACCCTACATCACAAACCAATAAATGAAGTTTTAAGTTAAACAAGATACCAGTTAGGGGCGTTTATGAAAATACTTATAACAGGCGGCACGACCTTTGTAAGCAAATATACCGCAGAATATTTTGTGAAAAAGGGCTGTGACGTGACGGTCATCAACCGCGGCAGTCGCGAACAGGTTGAAGGTGTAACGCTGATAAACTGTGACCGTACACAGCCCGGAAACACTTTAAGAGGAAAACGCTTTGACGTTATCCTCGATATTACAGCTTACACTCGGGAGCATATAAAAACATTGATTGGATCTGGCGTTAAGTTTGACGATTATGTTTTTATCAGCTCCAGCGCGGTTTATCCCGAAACAAATCCGCAGCCGTTTAAAGAAGAACAGCCCTGCGGCAACAATACTGTTTGGGGAGATTACGGAAATAACAAATATTTGGCTGAAAGGTATTTGCGTGAAAAAGCACCCTCCGCGTTTATTCTTCGCCCGCCGTATTTCTACGGGGTTTACGAGAATCTGTATCGTGAGGCATTTGTGTTTGACTGCGCGATGCAGGAAAGACCGTTTTATTTGCCAAAAAACGGCGAGATGAAATTACAGTTTTTCAACGTTAAAGACCTGTGCCGCTTTATTGAGATTATCTTGAAGGAGCAGCCTGAAAACCGTATTTTTAATGTCGGCAACTGCGAGACAGTCACCGTAAAAGAGTGGGTCGGGCTTTGCTATGAGATCGCGGGAAAAGAACCGTGCTTCATAAGCGTTGACAAAAGCGTTGAGCAGAGAGATTACTTCTGCTTTTACGATTATGAGTATGTGCTGGATGTTTCAAAGCAGCGCGCGCTGATGGCGGACACCGTGCCGCTGGATGAGGGCTTGAAAGAGGAATTTGAGTGGTACCTGAAAAATCCCGACAGCGTTTATTATCGAAAGCCTTATATGGAATTCATTGATAATTATTTATAAAAAAGTCGCGGCGACAGCTTCCGTTTGGAAACCGTCGCCGCGGCATATTTATTGTTGTTTTAAAGCCTTGCAACGCCTGATTTTATCGCGGCATCCTTTACCGCTTCGGCTACTGCCTTGCCGACTCTCGGGTCAAAGGCATGGGGGAGGATGTAGTCGGCGTTGAGCTCGCTTTCGTCGATGATGTTCGCCAGCGCATAGGACGCCGCGACCTTCATCTCCTCGTTGATGTCGCTAGCGCGGCAGTCAAGAGCGCCGCGGAAGATTCCGGGGAAGGCGAGCACGTTGTTGATCTGGTTGGGAAAGTCGCTTCTGCCAGTTCCGACGACCGCTGCTCCGGCTTTCTTTGCAAGATCGGGCATAATTTCGGGGGTGGGGTTAGCCATGGCGAAGATGATCGCGTCGCGGTTCATCGTCCTGACCATTTCTTCGCTGACGCAGCCTGCCGCGGAGATCCCGAGGAATACGTCGGCGCCGACCATAGCGTCGGCAAGCGTTCCGGTTTTGTGCTCGAGATTGGTGATCTCAGCCATTTCGCGCTTTACGGCGTTAAGGCGTTCGTCGCCCTTGCAGATGATACCCTTGCTGTCGCACATCGTGATGTGCTTAACGCCCATATTCATAAGGTGCTTGGCGATGGCGATTCCCGCCGCGCCCGCGCCGTTCATAACGACTTTTATTTCATCGATACTTTTTTTGGTGATCTTCAACGCGTTGAGCAGACCCGCCGCTACGATGATGGCGGTGCCGTGCTGGTCGTCGTGGAAGATCGGGATGTCGCATTTTTCCTTGAGCCTGCGCTCGATCTCAAAGCAGCGCGGCGCGGAAATATCCTCAAGATTTATCCCGCCGAAAGAACCGCTGATAAGATAGACGGTGTTGACTATCTCGTCAACGTCCTTGCTTTTTATGCAAATGGGAAAAGCGTCGACGTCGCCGAAGGCTTTGAACAGCGCGCATTTGCCCTCCATTACGGGCATACCCGCCTCGGGACCGATGTCGCCTAAGCCTAAAACTGCCGTTCCGTCGGTGATTACCGCGACCAGGTTGTTTCTCCTTGTAAGCTCATAGCTTTTGTTGATATCCTTCTGCACCTCTAGGCAGGGCTCCGCGACGCCGGGAGTGTAGGCGAGCGCTAAGTCCTCGGAGGAGTTGATCGGAACTCGGGAAATGACCTCGATCTTACCGTTCCAATCGTAATGCAGCTTTAATGATTCTTCTCTTATGTCCATATCCATACTCCTTTCTAACCAGACTATTATAATCCAAAACGCCGCAATAAGCAAGTTTTATTTGACTTTTTAAAATAATTGTTTTAATATAATAGAGCGAGTGCGCCGAACAGCCGCGGGCAGCGCCCGAAAGGGTCTGCGCGAGGAAAGTCCGGGCTTCACAGAGCGAAAATAACGGCTAACCGCCGCCGGGGGCGACCCCAGGGATAGTGCAACAGAAAACAACCTCCCGAGTTTTCGGGGAAGGGTGGAAAGGTGAGGTAAGAGCTCACCGGAGGGCGGGAGACCGCTCTGCCGTGTAAACCCTATTTGAAGCAACACCGT
>CACXGW010000134.1 GCA_902767325.1 uncultured Ruminococcus sp. | reverse complement strand
TGCAAGCTTTAGGTAATACTTCAATCAAAAAGGGAAATTATAAAGTAACATTCAATATATATGCAAATATGTGGAGCGCCTTTGCCGGATCGGTAAAGGCTGAAAAAGTTTCGGGACTCAACAGTGGTACAACATACATTGGCGAGGTAGATTCTACAATGGCAGGTACTCAAAAAGTCCTGACAATATATATGGATTGTATGTCGGATATAGTTAAGGACGCTTGTAAATATGCTTTGTTCTCTATACTTTCCGAGTTAAAAAGTGTTACATATATAGCTGAATTTGAGCAAAAAGAGCTGGAGGATTTTTTTGCAAATAAGGTTAATATTTTGCAGAAAAAAGGATACGGGAATGTCCTTGCACTGTTTTTGAATGTTCGTGCAGGATATAAGGTAATCAAACCGTTTTTAATCGCAAAAGACACGGGCTCATTATCAATTGTATTAA
Source organism: uncultured Ruminococcus sp. (assembly GCA_902767325.1). GTDB lineage: Bacteria > Bacillota > Clostridia > Oscillospirales > Acutalibacteraceae > Ruminococcoides. Next base: position 3,925 of record CACXGW010000134.1, on the reverse strand, counting down.
ACAATGCTCAATCTATGTATAACACAATCAGCGAGATGAGCTTTTCAGAAAAAGGAATTAATAAAAAAGCAGTTAAAGAGGCAGTAAAAACGGTTGAGAAAGCAAGGAAAAAGCTCGCTAACAAACTGTATAATTATATATATAACACAAATGAACCTGTTGAAGAAGAAGGCTTTGTTGGTTGGCTAAAAAATGTATTTGGAATTAAATGCCCGGTTGAATTTGAAATCTATGATGTCAGCGGAGATTTGATTGGATACGTTGACAGCTCGGAAAAGCACGAGGATTATGTATGGTATACAGATGATATTTACATCGAATTGAGCGGTGATTCAAAGTTTGTTTACGCTCCTATTGATATGGAATTGATTTTCAGATTCAACGCAATTGATGACGGTGTAATGAATTATACCATTGAACGTCAAGACGGAGAGGAAAGAATTGATCGTCTGAATTATTTTGATGTTCCGCTTTCATCAGGGGATACTTTTGAACAGTGCATTCCTGCTAATACTAATTTAAAGGCTGTAAAAAATCTGCCTTTGATAGGAGACAGCGAAATCAACTATGACTCATATCTTGATTCAGATGATTTAACCGGACACATTAATGTAACTTGCGAAGCTGAAAACGGTTTAGTGATAGGCGAAGGACCTTATCCTATAGGTGATTTGGTAACGCTAACAGCTATTAAAGACTATGACGATTATACATTCAAAGGCTGGTTTGTTGACAATACCATCGTTGAAACCTCTGAGATTTATCGTTTTACAGCAAAAGAAGATGTATCAGTAAAAGCTGTGTTCGAAAAAAAGATTGATATTGATTATTCTTACACAGCTGAATACGCGGATGATTATGCGGAAAGCTTTTGCGAAGTGATAAAGCAACAGAATAATACATGTGGTGTTCATATTGCTTTACCTGCTGATAAAATGAATGAGGTTCTTTCGCCCAAAATCAATCTATATAACAATTCCGACGAACTTATTTCATCTGAAACATATAATGCTGAAGCAACAAGCGAAAATGATATCTTGATCTCCGGTCTTGTGCTTGATGATATATATAGAATCTCGGTTTTTGACAGTAACAATGAATTAGTTGCAACTATTATTCGAAACGATTCATTATTACCGCAACAAATTATACCTGATAAAGATGAACTTACATTAAAAGTGAAGGATACCGCACAAATCAGTGTTCTGCCTATGCCGGTTAAATCTATTTTATCAGATGTTAGGTGGGAATCATTAAATCCGGAAATTGCACAAGTGGACGAAAACGGCGTGGTTACAGGCTTACACACTGGAAAAACAACTGTAAGATGTGTTATGCTTAACAGCGAGATAAACTGTGAAAGCGAGGTAACGGTTTATGCAGAAACCGGCGACGTCGATCTTGACGGTCATATTACCATCAGCGACGTTACCGCCATTCAGCGATATCTTGCTGAGTTTGAACCATTCTCAGATGAACAGCTCGCTTTAGCAGATACCAACGGAGATGGTGAAATAAATATAACCGATGCTACCCATCTGCAATTGTATCTTGCTGAATACGATGTTGTTTTAGGAAAGTCATAATCAATAGAATTTTAGGGCGTGTGAGTTTGTAGCTCACACGCCCTAAATCTGCTTTATTCACTTTTTCTCTTGCGATTCGGGAAGTACGCTTCCATCCATTCGATATATTCCTCAGGTGTGATTTTGCCGTCGTTGCATTTTTTTATTCTCATTTTCGTTTTGCCCCCATATTTCGGCGTGCGATATAGTTCGTTTTAATTATATCAAACCGGTCTGCCACAGTCAATCAAAAAACAAACAGCTCCAAACAAAAAGCATCACCGGCATATAAAAGGTCTTTATTGTCCGATCACGGCGATAGTGCATTGACGGAAAACGAAATCCGTTGTAAAATAGAGAAAGTCGAAAGGGTGACGCAAATGAAACGCAAAAAAACTAAGACGACTGTGTTGTATGCGGCGGTCGCGGTCATACTGATCGGAGTGCTCGCCTTTGCAGGTTATCAGGCGCTGAAAATATATATTCCCCAATCAAATGAATCGAGAGATTTTGCGTTGATAAAGGAAGAAGCCGGTATTGAGGATATAAGCGCGCAGACGATCATTGACGGATCGAAATCGCCGAAGTCCGACAGCTCTTCCGAAGATAACGCTGCTATGAAAAAGCTGGCGAAGAAGAACAGCGACTTTGTCGGCTGGCTGAGCATAGAAGATACCGAGATAGACTATCCCGTAATGAAGTCCTCCGAGAGCGACCCCGAATATTATCTGCACCGTGATTTTGACAAGAACTATTCCTATTCCGGCACGCTGTTCATAGGCGAGGGCTGCGACGCCGATTCGGACATATTTGTTATATACGGCCACAATATGAATTCCGGCTCGATGTTCGGCAGTCTTGACAGCTACAAAAGCGGCAGCTTCGCGCTGGAGCATAAGGATATAGTTTTCCGCACGCCGGACGAAACCCGGGTGTACCGCGTATTTGCCGCATTTCAGACAAAGCTGGTCCCCGAGGAATCGGATGAATTTGCCTATTACCGTTCGGTGGGCAAGCTGAGCGAGGAGGAATATAACAAGGCACTGGAAAATATACGAAATATGTCCGAAATAGCTATGAACGACGTTCCCAAATACCCGGATCAGATCATGTTTTTGTCTACCTGCTACTATCACACCGACGAAGGCAGGTTCGTTACAGCCGCGTACCGTATTGTATAATCTTGCTCTTTTGCTTTGCCAACTGTCGCGTTTATTGCGCGGCAGTTGTTTTTTTTTTGCGAGATAATCGTATTTTTATAGGAATAAAGCACAAAAAGTCTTGAAATATAGGAACTATTATGATATAATATGATTAAGTATCCTCAATTAGATTGGAGGGGTGTGTATTGGAAAAAGAAAATCTTACTAATGATTTCGACAAGTCAGATGAAATAGTTTCTTCTGAGGATAATAATGGACAAAAAGCAGAAGCTGATACTTCGGCGCCCAAAGAAGATGAAAAGCCCGAAAGCAAAAAGCCTCCCCGTAAAAAGTCAAACGGCAAGCCGCGCAAGAAAAAGAAAAAAACCACCAAGCAACTTATCATCGGTGTATTGATAAAAATAGCGGCGGTGGTGCTTGTAGTGTGGGCGCTGTTCACCTTTGTTTTGGGAATCACGATCCATTACGGAAACAATATGCATCCAATGGTGCGCGACGGCGATCTGGTGATAAGCCTGCGGCTGCAAAGACCGTTTATCAACGCGGCAGTGCTTTATCAGCACGACGACAAAACCACCGTAGGCAGAGTCGTCGCAATGGAAGGCAGCGTTATAAATATCGACGGCAGCGGCTCCTTTACCATCAACGACAACACGCCTACCGAAGAAGTTTTTTATCCGACTTATCCCGCAGACGGCTCTGAGATAAAATATCCGTATACCGTACCTCAGGGCAAGGTGTTCATACTAAACGATTTTCGCGAGGACACCAACGACAGCCGCAGCTTCGGAGCAGTCGATACAGGCGAGCTTCAGGGAACGCTGCTGCTTACCATGCGCCGCAGAGGCTTTTAAAGCCGGCGCAAACCGGGGGGGACTCTCCCCTGCCACCCAATGTTATCAACAGTGATAACAAATCTCCCGCCATACGCGGGACAACAAACAGTCAGCAATTATATTGCATATAAAATCTTTTCAATTTCATATAAAGGAGGAAAAACAATGAAGAGATTTAAAAAAATCATGGCGATACTCATGGTAACCGCGCTGATCATGTCCGTCGCCGCCATTTCCGCTTCGGCGGCAGGCTACACAGCCATCAACGGTACTACAACTACCTTTACCAAAGACGTAGTTGTTGACGCCGACGCAAACATCCCCCATGAAACTTTCAGCTTCACTATTGAATCCGGTACCG
>CACXGW010000133.1 GCA_902767325.1 uncultured Ruminococcus sp. | reverse complement strand
ATAATCGACAACCTGCGCGGATGGATCGATGACCACAGGGCTTACGCCGCTGTCGGCAATGAACGCCAGGCGAATGGGGCAATTGTCGCAGGGGATAGTCTGAGAATTCGGCCTGCCCTGAGAATCATAACCGACTGTCAGCTGGTCGTGATAAGTAGCATTTACGCCGGCGTCATGCTCCGGATCAGCCGCTTCGACCTTTATTTCGTAACTCTTGATATATACGGGAGTGTTGCCGGAGGTGCCTTTGAGCTGGAAGTCCTTGTAAACATAGTGAACGTTTTCATCGCCCTTGTTGCCCTCGCGGAAGAACATATCGGCTGTGTTGCCGGAGAAGGAAGCACCGAGCGGGAAATAGATGTTTCTTCCGTCCACACTGGACGCCTCGTCGAGAGTAAACGCCGGGATCGTGATTTTGTTTGAGCTGGTTTTATCTTTATTGATACGAAATGAAGAAGCAGACTGGAACTCAAGCAGATGGGTTTCTATCTCCGCGGTGTTCTTCTTCGTAAACCATGCAAAGGTGAGTGTCATTCCCAGTACTAACACCAAGAAAATCGAAAGATATGTTTTTGCGGCTTTGTTTTTCGATGCGCGGCGGCGCTTAGCCTTGACCGCGACCGCTCTTAAAAAATACTTGCCTTTCGTGACGCTCCACCTCCAATCCTTTGTTTTATTGCGCGTTGTTTATTGTTTATGTCATTTTGAAATTCAAGCTCATACTGAACTTGCCGCCTACGAACGCCAAGCGGGCCTCGGCGTCCTCGCCCTCGATCCAGAGGTTGACGCGAATGTGACCGTAATAGTATCCGTCGACGCTGTCATAGCTATCCAATGTGAGAACCGATGTGTCGCTTCCGAGAGTACTTCCGGCGACAATAGGAGAGTTCTGGGCTGTGGGACTAACCACAGAGCGGTGATCCTTGTCGGAATAATACGCGTGAGTATCGGTACCCTCGTTGGATCTCAGCGAGATGCCGGTACCGTCATAATACGCGGCGCCCTTGTTAGAATAATCACTGCTTGTTAACCCGGTGTACAAGGTATCGTTCGAACCGTTGTAGTACACATAAGGGCCGGGTATCCAGAGCACCTCGCAAGTGTTGCCGTTATACACAGCCATACGCACCGCACCGATCGCCGCATCTTTAACAGCGGGATTATCGGAAGCGTTGGCATACGATGGCTCGCTGAGCGTTGTGAGCGGTGTAATGGAAGAATCGCTCTGCATCAAGACGTCATGACCGCTCTGTGCGGTATCACTGCGGAAATACAGGTCAAACGACAGATATTCGTCGTTCGGCGTCGCAACGTCAAAGTCCTGAGTGGTGTCGACATATGCAACCTCGTCATACTGCATCAGCTTAGGAACCTGGAACACAGTGCCGTCGCTTGTTACCTCGCAGAGGAACAAACCTTCCATAAACTTAAATTCCTGCTCGGTAAAGTCAAAAATAGCTCCCTCGCTGCTTGTGTGCCAAGTTGTTCTTCTCGGCGTCTCGTTTGGATTTTTCGAATTCCACTTAGCATTATCCTTAAAACGGCTTTTGATGGCAGCATACTGATCGCTGTCGGACGGGGGCATGATGTAAAACTCCAAGCCATCCTCAACCTTCGTCTCAACATTAATTCCATCCGCAATCGCCCTTGTGTTTTGCGTAAACCACGACATAACGCCGGCGAACGCAACTACTGCGAGCGTAGCTAAAACTATTAAATTTTTAGCAATCATTTTTCTGGTCTTACGGGCCAGTTTATCGCTCTTCTTCATTGCGTACCTCGCCTTTGCGTTGTCTTATTTCTGATCGAAGAAGTAAATGGCAATCATGCCTTTGGCTTTTATCTTTTTATTTTCAAGGACAGTGACGTCGTCAAAGCCCTTTTCCCGAACCTTATCCTCAAACGCGGGAACGGAAAGCTCGTCGCTGCCGGTGTAGGTGATAAAGACGGGACATTTTTCGATCTGACTGAGCTCCCAGTGTACTTCGGGGAAGCAAACGGTTAGATCGGCAGACTTTTTATAGAATTTCAACATCTTGAGTCCGGATGGCGTGCAGCGGGTGACAAGTATGCCGCGGGAGGTTCTGCAGGCGGAAACGGAAGCAACACTGCTGCTCATCTGTGCCACGCGCTCGGCGACATTGCTCTCTCCGCTGTCTACCAGCTCCTGCAGGGAATTTCCGATAAGCACCGCGCTGCCGAAAACATAGTCGCGGTGGATCTGGTCGGAGGTGCTGTGGATAGCACGGATTCCCTCGTTGGCGCTGAGATGTGCCTGGTCGGCTCTCTCTTCCGCCTTGCGAACACGGTCGCTGGCAATGCTCTGGATCTCTTTTGCCTTGAACATATATTTCTTTTCGGCGTTGCGCTTGGCTTCTGCTACGCGCTTGTCAACCGACTTTTGAATACTCCTGACCTCGGTGACATGCTTGGCGCTGACAGCCGCCGCGGCGTTGATATTCGCCTGGCGGATTTCGCCGATTTGGTTTTCGTAGTCTTTTTGCTGAGCCGACAGATCGTCGAGTCGTTTCTGCTCCGCCTGATTTGCCTTGTCGGCAAAGTCGTCCTGCATAGCCCGGATCTTTGCTGCGTGGTCGTTGAAGATAGCGAGCTTTTCGTCCTCGAACTCCTGATTCATCCTCGCCTCGGTCTCGCGGCGGTCGCTGCGCTCCTTCTGGAGAGAGTCGACCAGCGTTTCGTTGCGGGAGGTCAGGTCTTTGATGGTCGCGCTGTCTTTTTCCATCTGCGCTTCACATTCATCTATATGCTTGTGGAGCGCCGCGATAGTAGCCACGTGAGCCGCGATCTGGCGGGTCAGGTCTTCTATCTGTGCCGTCTGCTCGGCGATTATCTGCTCCTGCTCCTCTATCTTCGCCTTTTGAGCGGCGTTTTCCTGAAGGAGCACCTGAATACGGTCGTTGAGGATATCGATCCGCTTGTTGAGCTCGTCGATTGTATTGTTCAACTCGACAATGTGAGCCTCGAGCTCTTCGATCTTTGCTTTGAGCTGAGCGTTCTCTTCTTCGAGTTGCGCGATCTTCTTTTCTGCCTCAAGCAGCTTGAGCTTTGTGAACTGCAGTTCGTCCTTGAGCTGTTTGATCTCCTCTTCCAAGGTGGCAATGGTCGCCTTGAGAGCCTGGATCTGCTTTTCCTTTTGCTCCAGCTGCGCGCGCAGCATGCGAACCTCGTTGGTCAGCTCTTGGATCTTCTTGTCGCGCTCGCGGATCTCTTTGAGACGGATAGCCATTTCCTCGCGGCGAACAGCGTCTATCTGCGCCTTGAGCATCCTCTCGCGGGTTTCCTCGGGGCGGGCTGCCTCTTCTGCCAAACGGGCGTTTTCTTCCTCGTATTTTTCCTCGAGCATACGGCGAAGACCGGGGTTGGTCGCCATAGTCATCATAAAGTGCTCGAAGCCCATGGTGAAGTAAACGTCCTGCTGAACATCCTCGGACATCGCGCCCTTGAATTCTTCGGATACGATCTCGAAGCCGGGCTTCTGATACTTATCGAGGAAGTACCACAGATCAACCGCCTTTTTGAAGTTAGGATCCTTTTTGAGCATATTGGTCTGGTTGATGGGCGGGCGAACCTCTGTTTCTTTGGCTATCGCCTGCATAAGAGGAGTTGCAAGAAAGCTGTTGAGCTTTTCGCGGATCTTACGGATACGGTCGAAGTCCGAAAGCTCCTCGGTGTCGATGACCGCGTCGAGTTCGTCGTTGAGGGTCTCGTGAGCTTCGCGTACATATTTGAAGTTGAAGTCGACCTTTTCCTCGTGCATATTGATGTTTCGGTCGACGTTGAAGTCGTTGAAAACGTCGTCGGGGACGTCTTTCATCTTGGTGTATTTGTCCGCAACGAATTTGAGCGTACGGCGGATGAGCGTCATAAGGAAGCGGTTTTCGTAAATGGCAAAGCTTTCCTCGCGCTCGGTGACCAAAAGCTTGTTTGGAATAACGTTGTCGTTTTCGATTTTCGCAATGAAATTGGAGTGCTGCGAAAGGTGCTTTACCGATTCGGGACCGGTTTTGCGAGCCAGCTCGATTTTAACAACATTTTCGATCTGCTTGATGAAGCGGCGCTGCTGATCAATGGCGCGCTCAATATAGGGAAGGGTGTCCTCGATCGCCTCGACCCACTCCATATCAATAACTTTTTCATTGGTTCTGCCGACGAGAACGTCCTTTCCAGCGTCGCCGTCTTTCAGGTTCTCATTTATGTAATTGTAAGTAAAATCATCCTGCAGGAGCGACTGCATATATTTGTAGCCCCTATAGTATTTCGTATAATCTACTGCCATAATGTATTCTCCCTACCTATTACTGCCCCGCTGATAATCAGCACGTAAAGGGCGAAGGTCATTCGCCCTTTTTCAACTTATACAAGCTTCTTGAGCATTAACAGATATGTCTTACATTCGTTCATATTTTCGGAACCGAAAAGTTCGTCCATATACGCGCACAGACCGTCGATTTCATCACGGATGTACGCCAGGTTGAGGGATTCGAACTTTCTGAATACTTTGCGCGCGAGAACATAGTCGAGACCCTCGATTTCGGTGCCGCCGCAGCCTACGTAGGACGGAACGAAGTCGCGCATCTGCTTCATGACACGGTTACCGAAAGCAATACGGAAATGCTCGATAACATAGTCGTCAAGAAGACCGATCTTTCTGATGTTTTCTTCCGAAAGCGGATATTTTGCTTTTGCGTCGTTGAGCATTGCCTCAAAGTGATGATAGCTAATGACAACAGGCTCGGTGTCGGGAGCTTCAAAGGGAACGCCCTTGGTGTCGATGTTGATGGGCATCGCACGGTCGTATACCTTATCGGTGATGGCAAAGGTAGAGTCGTCGTTGTTCGCGGTGCCGATGTACCACATATTGGGCGGGATGGTGAGCTGACCGCTTACGATATGCTTCGGGTCGGATTCCCAAGAGGAAGGAACGATGTCTACTATCCACTCTTCGCGGCGCGGCATTTCAAGAATAGAGAGCATTTCTGCGAAGTAGTACTCTACGCGCGCGATGTTCATTTCGTCAAGGATAACTATGTAAACGTTCTCGTTGTAAGAAGCCTCGTACATAGCACGGAGAAGCTCGGTTTCGTTGAACTTCTTGGTAAATTCGTTGAAGTAGCCGAACAGCTCGGTTCTGTCACGCCACGAAGGCTGAACAGCCGCGATGATCGACGGGTTGCTTACATACTTACCAAAGGCATATGCCAGCGAGGTTTTACCTGTACCGGAAATACCCTGAAGGATGATAAGACGGTTGGAGCCGAAGGAAGCAACAAACGAACGGATAAGGCTGATGTCGTAGAAGAGTCCGAGTCTGGAGCACGCGAACAGTCTGAAGCGGTCGCAGAACTCGGGAAGTGTGATCTCGTTGTCGTATACGGGCGGCTGATAATCTGCCCAAAGCTCGTCGATTTCGGTGAGCTTGTAGAAGCGCTGACCGCTGGTATCCTCTTCTTCGCCCTTGTTGAGAGCTTCGATCTCTTCGCCGGTAAGCTCGGCGATCTCGTTGGGGTTGAGTCCGATCTGAGAAACCTTCATAGAGAGGATCTTGTCTTTTTCAAGGTTAAGACGCATAACCTCTTTGTTGAGCGCCTGAACCTCTTTAACGAGCGAATCGGTATCTTTTCTTCTCTGGCGAGACTTGATAAACTTTTTTATGGCGACGATGATTAGCCATACAACAAGTGCAAGCACCGCGGCAAGCAGAACGATGGCGACGATTGCGATTACCCACGCAAGTCCGCCCAGTTCGCCGGTAAAGTCGTTTATGATCTTATAATACTTGGGGAAATTGAACATTCCCACAAAACCTTTTGCAATGCCGGTTATGATCGACCACAGTGAGCCGAAGAACTGGCCTAAAAATTGAAACAGAAAGTCAAATACTGTATCCACGGTGTCGTCTCCTTAAAAAAATCTATCTGTAAAATTTTACTTCTATGTGGAAAGGGGTTAAGGAACGCTTTTGCGTACCCCTGCGCAAGCCCGGCTCTTCAGGGAGATTCGTTCTTGGTGCAGGATCGTTAATAATGTGGAATTTGGAGTTTGAAATTTGGAATTATATGCTGTTATAACTTCAAATCCATCATTCTAAATTCCGGGGTTTTCAAAACTTCTGTTGATTATTGAAATTCGAAGTCCAGGTTGGAGAGTAATTCCAAATTCCAAATTCCAAATTTCAAATTCCAAATCCCCTATGAAGATTACGGTCTTCCTTCCGGCGGCTTCGCCGGAAGGAATTCTCCGTATCTTTTAGTCGCACTAGGTGCATAGGGACAAATTAATTATAATGTCATTCCGAGTCAGCCGTCTCGGCTGTCTCGTCGTTTGCCGCCATATCGTCGGCAGTACTTTCAGGAACGGTCGCGTCCTCAAAGGCAGGTGTTTGTACCTCCGGTTCGCTGTCCTGTGCGAGGTCTTCGGTCTGCATCTTTTGCTGCGCAAGATATTCTTCTATCGCGCGCTTCTTTTGCTCTTCGGT
>CACXGW010000132.1 GCA_902767325.1 uncultured Ruminococcus sp. | reverse complement strand
TGTGTTACTCAGCTTAAAAAGCATAATTAATTTATCGCTTTAAAGTGTTGATTTTAACGATTGTTTATGCTATAATAATCTTGTATCTTGGCAACAAAATGGCAACAGAATTTTTGATAGCCTGTATTTTATTTACAATACAAATAATAGAAATAAAGGAATGTAATGAAAGCGATTATTGGATCGATTTATTATACGAAATTAATAGTTTGTCCAAGGATGATTTTGATACATTAAAAGGACAAATCATCGAATTACGCAGAATGCTTGTTTCTTCGGTTACGACTTTAAATAATAAGGACTAATTTACTTAAAGAACATGAAAAACTCCTATGAAATGATTTATGACGTCGTGCAGCAGATCCCGCGCGGAAAAGTCGCCACCTATGGTCAGGTCGCTTTTCTTGCCGGCAATCCGCGATGGAGCCGCGTGGTTGGGTATGCGCTGCACGTCAATCCCGACCAATCCACTATCCCGTGCCACCGTGTAGTCAACCGCTTCGGCGAGCCGTCGCCCGCTTTTGTTTTCGGCGGCGCCAACCGTCAGATCGAGCTTCTTCAGAGCGAAGGCGTTGAGTTTGTTGACGGCAAAGTCGATTTGCCGCGCTATATTTGGGACGGAAAAACAAAATAACGCAGTAAAAGTCCTCGGTTTCCGGGGACTTTTTATGTTGCCTGCCTTGACTAGATACATTTACTTTGTTATAATTTATTTGTCAAAATAATTGTCTATACGGAGGATATTATGAACGGTAATGTAAGACCCGAAACAATGGAAAGAATCACAACTCCCGAGCTTGCCAACGCTTTTATCGACGAGCAGATCAGTGAGCTCAAGGCGCAGATCGGAGATAAGAAGGTGCTTTTGGCGCTGTCCGGCGGCGTTGACAGCTCAGTCGTAGCCGCGCTGCTTATTAAAGCCATCGGCAAAAACCTCGTCTGTGTCCATGTAAATCACGGACTTCTCCGCAAGGGCGAGCCCGAGCAGGTAATCGAAGTTTTCCGCAATCAGATGGACGCAAACCTCGTCTATGTCGACGCTGTCGACCGTTTTCTCGATAAGCTCGCCGGAGTCGCTGAGCCCGAGAAGAAGCGCAAGATCATCGGCGCTGAGTTCATCCGCGTGTTTGAGGAAGAAGCCAGAAAGCTCGACGGAATCGAGTTCCTCGCTCAGGGAACCATCTATCCCGATATTCTCGAAAGCGACGACGGCGTAAAAGCTCACCACAACGTCGGCGGACTTCCCGAGGACCTGCAGTTTGAGCTTGTAGAGCCCGTTAAGCTGCTGTTCAAGGACGAAGTAAGAGTAGTCGGCAAGGCGCTCGGACTTCCCGATAATATGGTATTCCGTCAGCCGTTCCCGGGTCCCGGACTCGGCGTTCGCTGCCTCGGCGCCATCACGCGCGACAGACTTGAAGCCGTTAGAGAATCCGACGCGATCCTTCGCGAAGAATTCGCCAAAAACGGTCTTGAGGGCAAGGTCTGGCAGTACTTCACGGTTGTGCCCGACTTCAAATCCACAGGCATCAGAGACGGCAGACGCACCTTTGCGTATCCCGTTATAATCCGCGCCGTCAACACCAGAGACGCTATGACCGCAACCGTTGAAAACGTTCCCTTCGACCTGCTTCAGCACATCACCAAGAGGATCACGACCGAAGTTAATTGCGTAAACCGCGTTCTCTTCGACCTGACACCCAAGCCCTCGGGAACCATAGAGTGGGAGTAAAATTCTAATATAGAATTATAATTATACCGCCAAGTGGGATGATCTCCTGCTTGGCGGCGTTTTTGATATTTAGGAATTCAAAAAAATATTTGATATTATGTAAAATTTACTTGACTAAATGAAAATGATATGATACACTGCATATAATGTTAATATGATATAATTGTTTCAAAAGGGAGTGTATTTATGAATATTTATGTTATTTTTCCAATTATTCTCACTGTTGCAATTGTTGTATTTGTTGCGATAGTGCGCTCAAAAAGAGTTAAAAAGGCAAATTATGATGAACGTCAACTTTTAGCAAGAAACACCGCGTGTAAAAGCTCGTTTTTCTTTTTGCTGATT
>CACXGW010000131.1 GCA_902767325.1 uncultured Ruminococcus sp. | reverse complement strand
TGGCTGAGGAATAGGGATTCGAACCCCAACAAACAGAGTCAGAGTCTGTCGTGCTACCGTTACACTATTCCTCAAAATATGTTACATCCCGTATGCAACGTCATTTATTATACGGTAATTTTGAGCGTTTGTCAATAGGTTTAGCGATTATTTTTTACGGATGCGAAGGTCCTCACCCAAAAAATCCAGTTTTTGAGCGGCTCCGTTTATTCTTGACACAAAGCGGTCGGAATATGCTTTTTCAAGCTCTGACATCGTAAGATTGGTGTTTATGATGACCGGTTTGCCCTGCAGCACGCGCGAATTGAATATATTATAGATCTGCGAAACGGAAAACTGAGTGCGGAATTCCGTGCCGAGGTCGTCGATGATAAGCAGATCGCAGGTGCTGAGCATTTCGGTGGTGTCGCTGTCGGAAGAGCTGCGGGAAAAATACTCTTTTTCAAGCTTTGAAAGCAGCGCCGGAGCAGAAACATAGATAACTCCGTAGCCGCGCTTGATTACTTCGTTGGCGATAGCAAGCGAAAGGTGGGTCTTGCCCAAGCCGGTAGCGCCCTTCATAAGAACACTCTCGGATGAAGTCGTAAAATTCTGAGCGTAGGCTTTGCAGAATTTGAGGATCTTTTCCATATGAACGCGCGGAACTATACCAGTTGCGGTATCTTTGACATCACTGTATTTATCGGTTTTGAAGCTCTCGAAAGTACACAATGACAACGGAGCGCTGCGGTTGAGCTCCTCGCAGGCATACTTGACAAGAAGCTGCTTCAAACAGGTGCACATCAAAGTGTTGCCGTGATCCTCATAATATCCCGTATCACTGCATTTTTCGCAGGAATAGCGGGGCTCGAGAACATTTTCGTCATATCCGTTCTGAACGAGTATATCTTTGAGTTCTTTCTGCAAGCCGAGGTTTTTATCCTTGAGTTTTGTCATTTCGCTGACAACATCGCCTCCGCGGAGGACGGTTTTTGCCGCCTCTACGCCGCAGGAGGCTATTTCGTGTTCAAGCTCCCGGACATAAGGAAACTTTGAGTATATCTCTTTGCGGCGTTTATCTGCCTTCTTTTCAGCGTCAATACGGTTTTCGTAAAGTTTATTTAACGCGTTTTCAAAAACGCTTTTGCTGTATCCCATTTTTTACCTCACTCAATAAAGTCAAGTGTGTCTATTTTTTCAAGTTCTTTGATGTCATACGACGATTTCTGCTGCTTTGCAGGTTTTTTCATAGTGCTTTCGGCGGCTTTAAGGTCATCGAGGTTTTTGATGCCTTGAGCTTCCCACTTTTTGAGGATACCGTCGATGTAATTAAATTTTACTTCGCCCTTGTTGTCGACGCAGCGCTCATACGCTTCGCGCAGCATTGCGGAGGAAAACTTCCACTCGCCCACCCACTTCGTGCTGTATTCAAGCTGTTTTTTTGTGGGAGAGCCGACGTTTTTCAGACCGAACGCCGATGAAACAACGGAAAAACACTTTGAAGCACGGTTGGCAAGCGCGATTTTATTGTCGGCGGCTTCAACGGAATTTACTCCCTCGTCAGCCCATGATATACCGATTTTTTCGATAGTGCGCATATTACCCTTGTCGATGCTGACGCAGTACTGGATAAGCATCAAAATTACGTCAAGACGGAGTCCGCAGGTGTCTTTGAGCATAAGAAGCGTCGCGATATCGGAATTTGAAAGGGTTTTTCCGAGAGAGGTCTGAGCCTCGCTTACGAGGATCTTCAGCTCCTCGTCTACGGCAAGCCGCTGCGAGGTGAAGATATAGTCGGGCTTTTGAGGCTTTGAAACAAGAAAATGCTGTTTTTGCTCTTCTACATCCTTTGATACTTCTTCAACGGTCTTTTTTTCTTTATCGGAATTATTTTTAGGCTTTGTCTCTTTTTCGGTATGAGAAGGAGCGTAAACGCCGTTGTCCTTCTGAAGCACATCCATATTTATCCAATACTCCAGCGCTTCGGGAATATCGGTGACATTGACGCCTGTCGCCTTGGAAATATCCTCAAGAGATAGCTCGGAATCGGCGTTGCGGAGAACATACAGCAAAACCTTGAGCTTCACGCCGTCGGCAAATTTGAGTCCTTCGTCTACTATTTTAGAGGGCACGGCAAAAACCGAACGCCATGCTCCGAGATTTATTTTAATTGACATAAAATCAGCTTCTTTTTTCGTAGTGGATTTTTATTGTATCACAAAGAAATCGGTTTGAAATAATAAAAAAGAAAAAAAGAAAAAATAATATTATTTAGAAAAGGCGCGCCGAAGCACGCCTTAAAAATTTAATAATTATTTTTGGAGAGTTCCCTGGCTCGCGCATTTGAGGTAAGCGTTGATGAAGCCGTCGAGGTCTCCGTCCATAACAGCCTGCACATTGCCGGTCTCAAAGCCGGTGCGGTGGTCTTTTACCATAGTATACGGCATAAAGACATAGCTGCGGATCTGTGAGCCCCAGGTTATCTCCTTCTGAACGCCCTTGATGTCCTCGATGCGCTCGAGATGCTCGCGCTCTTTGATCTCCATCAGCTTGGAAACAAGCATCTTCATAGCGACGTCGCGGTTCTGGTACTGGCTGCGCTCGACCTGCGAAGCGACTACGATTCCCGTGGGGATATGAGTAAGACGGACAGCGGATGAGGTCTTGTTGACCTTTTGTCCGCCCGCGCCGCTGGCACGGTAAACGTCCATTTTGATTTCCTCGGGCGGGATATTGACCTCGATATTATCGTCGATCTCGGGCATTACTTCAAGCGACGAAAAGCTTGTGTGGCGTCTGCCCTGGGAGTCGAACGGAGAAACTCTTACAAGACGGTGAACGCCCGCCTCGCTTTTGAGATAGCCGTAGGCGTTTTCGCCCTCGATGAGGAGCACGGCGCTTTTGAGACCTGCTTCGTCGCCGTCGAGATAGTCTACCTCTTTGACCTTGAAGCCGTGAGCCTCAGCCCAGCGGTTGTACATTCTGTAAAGCATTTCCGCCCAATCCTGGGCTTCGGTGCCGCCGGAGCCCGCGTGGAAGGTCAGAATAGCGTTGTTTTTGTCGTATTCGCCGGTGAGGAGCGTCTGGAGCCTTTGCTTTTCAAGCTCCTCTTTTACGCCGTTAACTTCGGACTGAGCTTCTTCAAGCAAGGACAGGTCCTCTTCCTCGTTCGCAAGCTCGATAAGCGCCTGAGCGTCGTCGTATTTTGAAACAAGGTTGTTGTAAGCCTCGACCTTGCCCTTGAGCATTCCGGTCTTTTGCAAAACCTGCTGGGATTTTTCAACGTCGTCCCAAAATCCCGGCTCGGTCGCTTTGAGCTCGAGCTGTTCTATTTCGGATTTCATACTTTTCATTCCCAAAGCGTCGGATAGATCGTCGATTTCGGGCTTTAACGCCTGCAGGGAAAGCAATAATTCTTCAAACTGTACCATATCGCACCTTCTCTTTTTACTCTAAGATAGTATTATAACAAAGAATGGGAAAAATGTAAACGTGTTTTGCGAGATTTATAATTTGAAATTTTGTTGCAATTCTTTAAGATTTTTGTTATAATATATAAATACGAATGACCATGGAGGATTTTATGGAATTTACCGATTATTTTTGTCCCGTATGTGAAAAGCGATTTATCAACGGCGACGACGTTGTGGTATGCCCCGAATGCGGCGCGCCTCATCACAGAGAATGCTTTGAACAGTTAGGACATTGTTTTTATGAGGACAGGCACTCGCCCGGGTTTTCTTTTGAAAACGCTGACAACGAGCAGCCTGATCAGGAAACGCAAAGTCCCGATACCGTGATTTGTCCGAACTGCAAGGCGGAAAATGAAAAAACTTCATTTTACTGCTGCAAATGCGGTATGCCTTTAAGCGCACAGGACAGAAATCAACAGCAACAGGCTGATACTAACAATGCTCAGCAAAACCAAAGCAGACAGGCTCCTCCGTTCGGATTCGGAGCGGCGGGCGCTCCCGCGTTTGACCCGCTTGCGGGCTTTAACAGCGAGGATGAGATCGCCGAGGGCGTCAAGGTCGGCGAAGCGGCGAAGTATATCGGCAAAAATACTCAGTATTATCTTACTGTGTTTAACCGCATAAAGACGACCGGCTCCAGTAAATTCAACTTTTCCGCTTTTCTGTTTTCGGGAGCATATTTCCTTTACAGAAAAATGTATGTTCAGGGTATCATCATTATCCTGCTGATGATCGGCTTGAGTGTGGGTTCGTCTTACATTATGCTTTCGAGCGACTGGTACGCAAATTATAACAATCTGCTGCAAAGCGTTCAGCAGGGCGAAGTAACTAATATGTTTTCCGGACAGATGATCAGCCTGCTGATCCCCACGATCCTTTCGTCACTGAGGCTTTTGATCATGCTGTTTTGCGGACTGAAAGCAAACCGGACATATTACAACTACAGCATGAATGTTATAAGAGAAACAAAAAAAGAAGAAAACGAAGCTGACGTAAACAAAACGCTTGAAGCTCGCGGCGGAGTTAATCTGCCGATGGCGATAAGCTTTTTCGCGGCGTTCGTTGTTATTTATGAGATCTGCAACTTCCTGGTCAGCAGCCAGAGCTTATGGTCTTAGGAGGCAAAAATAATTATGAAAATCACAAAAGCAGTCATTCCCGCTGCGGGATTCGGCACAAGAGTTTTGCCGGCTACAAAAAGCTTTCCGAAGGAAATGTTCCCTATCGTGGACAAGCCTACTATTCAATATATCGTTGAGGAAGCCGTTGCCGCAGGGATCACGGATATTTTAATCATCACAACCAGAGGCAAGGGACTTATTGCGGATCACTTTGACCGCTCGCCAGAGCTGGAGCATATCCTTGAAAAAAACGGCAAAACCGATTTTTTGAATATCGTTAAAGGAATATCGGAGCTTGCTAACATCAGCTTTATCCGCCAAAAGGAAATGCTGGGCTTGGGTCACGCTATTCTGAAGGCTAAGTCGTTTGTCGGCAACGAGCCTTTTGCGGTGCTGTTCGGCGACGGCGTTATCGTTAGCAGGAAAAAGCCTGCTATCCAGCAGCTTATTGAACACTACGGCGAGTTCGGTGAAGGCGTTGTCGGTGTTAAAAAGGTCGATGAAAGCCAGATCCACAAGTACGGCTCGCTGAAAGTTGAAAACCTGCATGACAATGTTTTTGCCTGCACCGATATGAAGGAAAAGCCGCAGACAAAAGAAGAGGTGCTTTCTCTGTATTCCATCATTGACCGCTGTGTGCTTCCGCCGGATATTTTCGGTATTTTGGAAAACACAAAGCCCGGTATCGGCGGTGAGATCCAGCTGACAGACGCTATGCGTGAGATCGCTGTTACAAAGGGTATGACCGCGGTTGAATTTGAAGGCACAAGATATGATATGGGCAACAAATTCGGCATTTTGCAGGCGCAGATCGAAGTCGGTCTTGACCATCCCGAAACGAAGGATCAATTAAAAGAATATATAAAAGATTTGGCAACAAAGCTATAGTAAAAAAGACGACCGAGCGGTCGTCTTTTTTATATGTCGATTGGTATTAGCTGAGGGATGTGGTTTTCATAAAGAGCGTAGTGCGTAAAGCCTGCTTCTTTTGCGACGGCTAAGCCCTGAACGAGTCCCTTCCCCACCGCGTCGGCAGAATGCGCGTCGGTGCCGAGGGTTATGTATTTGCCGCCGAGCTCTTTGAAACGGCGGACAAAGCTTATGTCGGGCATGGTTGTCTTTAGCTCTTTGAACAGTCCCGAAACATTGATTTCGAGGGCTTTATTATTCTTTATAAGAATTTTAAATATTTCGTCGATCATATCCGAATGTTTTGAAAGGTCGGGCATTCTGCCTGATCTCAAGATGATATAGCGCAGCGGATATGTAAGGTGCGCAAGGCTGTCGAAATGAGGATATTCCGCCGTTTCGCAAAGCTCGGTAAAGTATTTCTTCAAAAGGTCGTCGATATCGATATGAGTGTAATCGAGATAATAGAAATCGAGCATATTTTTCAGCCCGTGAACTGAGGCGAGGATGAAGTCGTATTCACCGTAGGAAAGCGCTCTTTCGGCACCGTCGCTGTCCTGAACCGGCTCGCCGAGCTCTAAGCCGCGCAATACCTTAAGCTTGCCTGAGAACTGCTCTGCGGCGCGCGTTGTATCTTCAAGAGATTTCGGGATAAGCTCGTCAAAGCAGCCGAACTCGCAATCGGCTCCGAAGCGGATGAAAGGCGCTTCGCAGTGGTCGGTAATCGTCAGGGCATAAAGATCCTGAGAAATAGCTGCGCGGCACATCTCTTCAACAGAGCTTTTTGCGTCGAAGGAGTTGTCGGAATGGGTGTGGCTGTCGCAAATCATTCAGTTGCCTCCTTTTAATATCTTATCAGCAGCGAGCATAACGCCGAGCTTTCCGCCGTGGAAGTTGAGCCCGCCCTGCATCCAGACGGCATAGGGTTCTCTGAGCGGAGCGTCAGCCGAAAGCTCGATGGAGCTGCCGAGAGTAAAGGCTCCCGCCGCCATAATGACCTTGCTTTCATAGCCGGGCATATCGGAAGGCACCGGTGATACGAAGCTGTCGACAGCAGAGCCGGACTGGATGCCTTCGCAGAAGCGGCAGAGCTTCTTTTCGTCTCCGAGCATAATGAGCTGGATGATGTCTCCCCTGTCGTCGCTGTACTTAGGGGCTGTTTCGTATCCGAGAAGCTCAAACAGAGCGGAAGCGAACACAGCGGTTTTGAGCGCTTCTCCGGTGACGTGAGGGGCGTGATAGGCACCCATAAACAGCTCGCGGCTAGTCTGTAAGGTAGCGCCGATCTCTTTGCCGGTTCCGGGAGTGGTCAGGCGATAGGCGCAGGCTTCGACCAATTCTTTTTTGCCGGCTATGTATCCGCCCGTGGGAGCGATGCCGCCGCCGGCGTTTTTTATAAGAGAGCCTGCCATAACATCGACTCCGACGCTCAGCGGCTCGACCTTCTCAACAAACTCGCCGTAGCAATTGTCGAGCATAATAATAGATTTAGGAGAGGCTTTTTTTGAAATATCGCAGATTTTTTTGATCTCCCGCCATGTCAGCGTTGGGCGGACGCTGTAGCCGCGCGAACGCTGGATATATACCATTTTCGGCTGCTTTTGGGCGATGTCTTTTTCGATTTGAGCGTAATCAAGCGTGCCGTCGGGCAGAAGCCCGGTCATTTCAAATCGGATGTCAAAATCCTTTAAAGAACCGGGATAATCGCCTTCGATGCCGATGGCTGAGCGGATGGTATCATAAGGCATTCCGGTAACGCTGAGCATTGTGTCATTTGGACGCAGAAGTCCGAAAAGAGCTACGGTAAGCGCGTGAGTGCCGCTGACAAAATTGTGGCGGACGAGCGCGTCCTCGGCGTCGAAAGCATACGCGTAAACTTTATCGAGCGCGTCTCTGCCGAAGTCGTCATAGCCGTAGCCTGTTGAGCCGCTGAAAAAGCTCTCTCTGACACCGGCGTTCTGGAACGCTTTGATCATCTTTATTTGATTGTACTCCTGTATTTCGTCGATCTTCCTGAGCTTGTCGGAGCAAAGCTCCATAGCTTTTTCGGCGGCGCGGAGTATTTTTTCATCAATGTTAAAAAACTGCAAATAATCATCCTTTATACCGATGCCCGATCAACGGAACTCGGCATTATATTCACGCCATACGCCGCAATCGGCAAAACCTAGCTTATTGTAAAAAGCGGCGTTAGCGTTTTGTGATCTGTGTAAAAACACGGTTTTATTTTCTGTTACAAGGCGGTTCACGATATGCCTGACCGCCATGGAAGCGTAGCCCATCCGTCTGTATTCCGGGTCGCAGGCAACAGCTCCCAATACGGCGCCGTTATCGCTTTCGGCGACCGTCATCGCGACCGCGGCTAGTTTTTCATTGTCCTTGATCCCGTACATTCGTATGGACCGATGTCTAAGACGGTGATTGACATCAACGTAAAAATCTTCAAATGACGGAGGCGTAAAGCCGTCGTCGGCACATTTCACGAGAAGCTCGTATGCGTCTTTTATTTCGGGCACGATGACGTTTGTCTCTTCCCCTTCTGACGGGATCATCGAAGAGGTTTTCATAATAACGCCCTCGGTTTCCTTTGCTGTGAAATCGAGGCGGTATCTGCCGTCACAGAGGATTCCCGAAGCTCCGGAAACGCGGAGAAATGAAGAAATTTCGTCCAGATCGCTGTTATCGGTCAAAAACAGAATGAAGCTGCTGCCGTTTCTCGCGATGGCTCCGTTGCAGATGCCGTTTTCGTCGGCTGTCATCCAATAGTCGACAAACGCAAGCTCGGGATCGTAAGTGTGAAACAAAGACAGTATTCGGCAGACAAACGGATCGTTTGGCGCAAGCTTTTGCAAAGACGAAACAAAGTCGGGAGCCTGTTGAGCTGAAACAATCATTTATTCAGTTCTCCTCCCGCGATAAGCTCGCACATTTTCTTTGCAAGAGCGAGCACGCTTTCGCAATCCGCTTTGGAAGCGACGGTATTGGGAGCGTGAAGATAGCGGCACGGCAGGGATATGGCAAGAGTGCGAACACCGCCGCACGACTGATGGATGGCTCCGGCGTCGTTTCCGCCCGCTACGGCACGCTTATGCTGCGCTTTGACATTTATTTCCTTTGCGGTCAAAAACGCCAGATCGACCATTTCTTTATCATAGATGGTGCGCCTGTCCATAACAGATATGACAGCGCCTTTGCCGAGATTGCAGACCTGAGCGGATTTGTCGACCTCGGGGATCTCGGCGGAAGTTGTTGTTTCGATTACCAGCGCAAATTCGGGGTCGACGGAATATGCCGCGACCTTTGCGCCGCGAAGTCCGACCTCCTCCTGAACCGCGAAAACAAAGTCGGCGTCAAATTCCAAATCGCTTTTAATCAGCTCTATCAGGACATAGCAGCCGAATCGGTCGTCGATCGCCTTGGAGCAGATTGTGTTATTGTTTTCGGTGTAATTTGAGCAGTAGCTGACAACATCGCCGATATTGACAAAAGACAAGGCTTCTTCCGTTGACGCGGCGCCTATGTCGATATACATTTCACTGTACTCGGGAATAGTTTTGTTTTCGTCGCCCTTGCAGAGATGAACGGGCTTTACTCCGATGACGCCGTGTATTTGATTTTTACCGACGGCAACGGTTTTTCCAAGTAAAACGCGACGGTCTATTCCTCCGACCTCGTCGAACTTGAGAAAGCCGTCTGATGTGACGTCGGTTATCATCAGCCCGACTTCATCCATATGAGCGGAGAGCATCAGGCGATTTTTCGCGGGATTTCTGCCCTTTTTATGAGCGATAATATTACCGAGATTGTCGATGTGATAATCGGCGTGATCTTTGATTTCGTTTATGATAAGCTTGCGTACAGCGCTTTCGTTACCGGACACGCCGCGGGCTTCGCAAAGCTTTTTGAGAAGCGAATAATCAATCATTGAAAGCACCTCCGCAGTTGATATAAGCGGCGATAAGCCTTGCGGTGTTTTCAACATCTGCAACGGAGATCACTTCGCAGGGAGTGTGCATATAACGCTGAGGAATGGACACCACAGCGGTTTTTACTCCGCTTTTGCTGACGGCGATGTGGTCGCCGTTGGTGCCTGTGGCGCCCGCGATCGGCTCGAGCTGATAAGGGATTTCCTGCTCTTTGGCAACAGCGATGAGCTTATCCGACATTGCTCGGTCGAGCACGGAGGAAATACAGATCATCGGTCCTTTTCCGAGGGCGATCTTTGAATACTGACCGGTTATATCGGGCTGAGAAGCAAAGCTGACGTCCACGGCGATGGCTTCATCGGCGTCGATCTGAAAAGCGCCGGTCTTAGCGCCTGTTCCGAAGGTTTCCTCCTGAGCGCTCAGCATAATAACTACCTTATATGAATCTGTGTTTATAAGCTCGGCGGCTCTGATAAGAGACGCGACGCCGCAGCGGTCGTCGAGCGCGGGTGAAGAAATTTTATCGCCGATAAGCTTTACGGGGTTCGGCGCAAAGGTGAGCGTGTCGCCGACAGAAAGCTTTTCTTTTATATCATTCGCAGGAAGTCCAAAATCTACCCAGGTTTTGGAAAGAGGCGTCGCCTTGCTTTCGTCGCCGTCGGTAAGATGAGGCGGCAGGCAGCAAACCACGCCGCTGAGACCGCTTTCGCTGACAAGGATGGAATCCTGCAAAACGCGCGCGTCGATTCCGCCTACCTTATCGACCTTGACAAAGCCGTCGTCGTTGATGTCAGTTATCATAAAGCCTATGCGGTCAAGATGAGCGTCAAGCAGGATAGTTTTATCGGCGGTAGATTTACCGAGAACAGCATAAAGATTGCCGTTTGGATCGGTGGATATTTCGGCAAATGGCGCAAGATATTTTGACGCCGTTTCAAACACCGAGCTCTCAACCCCCGAAACGCCGTGGCACAGGCATAAATCAAATAAGCATTTTTCCAAATCCATTTGCGTTACCTCAGGGAATTGACGATCGACTTGAAATGGTTTCCTCTTTCTTCAAAGTTGCGGTACAGACCGAAGCTGGCGCTTGCGGGCGAAAGCGAGACGATGTCGCCTTCTTTTGTGTTTTTAACAGCCGCCTGAACAGCCTGTTCCATATTTGAAACATTGATGATTGTTATTTCATCGGAGTTATAGTTATCGGAATTCTTTACCGCTTCTTCGATCTTCGGAGCGGTGTCGCCGAGAAGGATCAGCGTCTTGACCTTGTTATTGATTACGGGTCCTAAAGGCTCGTACGGAATATGCTTGTCGTAACCGCCTGCGATGATAACGATCTTTTCATCGTAAAGAGAAAGTGTTCCGAGCGCAGTGCGGGTGGGGCTTGAAGCGATGGAGTCGTTATAATACTTTACGCCTTTGTATTCACGGACAAATTCGGCGCGGTGAGCAACGCCGCCGAAGTTTTTTGCAACGTCAACTATAACATCGACATCCACAATGCCCCAAACGGATGAAATCGCCGCAAGATAGTTCTCGACGTTATGCATACCGGGTATCTTGATGTCGCGGTAATCCATGACCTCGGTGATTTTGCCGTAATCGTTGTAAACGATTTTGAATCCGTCGAGATAAGCGCCGTTTTCAAGCATTTCTTTTACGGAAAACTTTGCAAGACGGCCCCTGACTTCACTTGAAAAACCGTTGGCGATTTCGTTGTCGAGATTGACAACCGCCTTTGAAAAAGCGTTTTGGTGAAGAATGATGTTTTTCTTTGAGTCGACATATTCCTGCATATCCTTGTGGATGTCAAGGTGATTCGGCGCAAGATTGGTAACGACAGCTACGTCCGGGCTTTTGCGCATGGAAATTAGCTGGAAGCTCGAAAGCTCGACGACCGCGTAATCCTCGGGAGAAATGCTCTCGATCTCGGGAAGAAGCGGCTTGCCGATGTTTCCGCCGAGATGAACGGTCTTGCCGGCAGCTTTGAGCATTTCGGAAATGATCGTGGTTGTGGTGGTCTTTCCGTCGGAACCGGTAACGGCTATGGTTTGGCACGGGCAGAGGTCAAAAAAGACCTCCATCTCGGATGTGAGAACTACTCCGCGCTCTCTGATGCGGCACAGCTCTTCTTTATAAAACGGGGTTCCGGGGCTGCGGAAAACGATGTCGGCTTTTATGTCCGAAAGATAATCCTCTCCAAGAATAAGCTCGGCGCCGTATTCCTTTGCTTTTACGCCGTTTTCCCCCAGGGCTTCAAAATCCTTGCGGTCGCAGGCGAGAACTTTTGCTCCCTTTTCGGCGAACTGTTTGATCAGCGGAAGATTGCTGGTGCCGATGCCGATAAACGCGACAGTCTTTCCGGATACAGAATTAAAAAAAGAATTTACCGTAGTGTTCATAAAATCCCTCTAATCTAAGAAATTCATACGCTTATTATTATACTAACTCTTGTTAAAAATTTCAACTGTTATGACAAGGTTGTTGCAATAATATTTGATAAATGATAAAATAAGGGCGGTGATTATATGCTCTATGAATTTATCCTTGCCGAAAAAAACGTTAAAAAACCGATGTATCAGCAAATATATCTTTCCGTCAGGAAGGCTATTGAGAACGGGACATTGAAAAAAGGCAGCAAGCTGCCGTCGCTGCGCAAATTAAGCGTTGACCTCGGGATCTCCAAGACTACGGTGATAAGCGCATATGACCAGCTTTGCGCTGAAGGATATATCGAAAACAAGCCTCAGAGCGGCTATTATGTGGCGGCTCAGTTTGAAAACGCTCCGAAAGAAGCGAACAGTGACTTTGGGAAGCAGAACACCAGCAAGTATTATGAGTATGATTTCAGCGGCAAAAGCATTGATGAAAAGATAATCGACATTGCCGAATGGAAAAAGAACATCAAGGATATAATTAACCGAAACTATCTTATGACCTCATACGGTGACGCTCAGGGCGAGGAAGCTCTGCGCACGGCTTTGCAAAAATACGCCGCCGGGATCCGCAGCGTTAACGCGCAGGCGGATAACATCGTTGTTGGCGCGGGAACTCAGGCTGTGCTGTTTTTATTGTGCTCGATAATCGGCTTCGGTAAAAGAATAGCTATGGAAAAGCTGAGCTTTGTGCAGTCGGAATTCGTTTTCAAAAGCTTTGATTATGATATTTATTATTTTGACTGTGACGAATTCGGCGCAACCGTTGATTCTCTTGAAAGGATACAGCCTGAAATCATACTTTTAAACCCTAACTTTTCGGGAACGCGCGGCGACAATATGCCCGTTACAAGGCGGCTTGAGCTGATTGAATGGGCAAAAGCACACGACGCGCTTATAATTGAGGATGATTATAACGGTGAGCTGCGATACCGCACGCGACCGACTCCGTGCATTCAAAACTATGATATTGAAAACACGATTTATATCGGCTCGTTTTCAAAGGTTTTGCTGCCGTCGGTGAGGATAAGCTACACCGTTTTGCCTGAAAAGCTGCTGGAGATTTATAAAACCGAAAAGAAAAAAACGAACCAGACCGCGTCCAAAACCGAACAGCTCGCTTTAGCTAAATACATTGAAAACGGTAAGATAGAAGCGCATTTGAGACGAGCCAGAAGGGTGTATCTTGAAAAGAGCCGCCTGCTGCTTGAATGCCTTAACAAATTTATGCCTGATGCTGAGCTTCATTTTAACGAGACCTCGCTTTATATCACGGTAAAACCTCCGTATGAATATGACCGTCTGTCACTTGAAAAAGAGCTTGAAGCAAAATCGGTAAGGCTTATGACATATCAGAAGGATGAAAAAGCCATCGCGCTGAGCTTTTCGGGAATATCTCCGGAAAAGCTTGAAAACGGAGTAAAGCTCATTTGCGAAGCGGTTATTCAAAGCAAAATATAAAAAGAAAGCATTCGTATGCCAAACGGTAACGAATGCTTTTGTTTTATAACGCGAGTTGGGCGTCTTTTAGGCGGCAGTATCTAACTCCGTCTTCCTCGTATGTTTCAAAGACTCCTCCGACGGTAATCGGGTCGCCGACCTGAAGATAATCCTGAGGATATTTATGATCGCCCTTCCACGAAAACTCAAGTCCCTGAGAGCAGCAAGCCGCGGCGTCCGCAATCAGGCAGGCGTAATACATTTGCCCGGTGTTCGGGTCTGTGTACACGTCAAAGGTGCCGCTTGCCTTCACGGTTTTATCAAGATAATCCTCTGAAGAATTGACCATATTATAAACCGTGGAATAAACCATATTGCTGTTAAGCACTGTCAGATCGACCTCTGCGGTATAATCAAGCTCGGGATAATCAAGAGAATCGGGAGATGTTCCGAGCACGGTGGTTTCCTGCGCCTGAGATGAAGCGAGAATATCGTTTATTGTGAGCTTGCTGCCCTGAGCGGCTTTGTTTTCGGATTGAGAGTTGCCGGAACAACCCGCAAATAACGATAACACAATCAAAAAGGATATTATCGCTATTATTGCTTTTTTCATCGTTTAAATCCTCCTTTTACGCCGCCGATTATCGTAAAGACAATGAACGCGGCTATATCGACCGCGACGATCGTTGAGCCGACCGGTGTGCTGAACAGGATCGAAAGCAAGATTCCCAAAGCGGCGCAGAACACGGAAATGCAAGCGGAACAGATCGTGACCGCTTTGAAGCTTTTGAGCACGCGCATTGCGGAAAGCGCCGGGAAAATAACGAGCGCCGAAATGAGCAGCGAGCCGACAAGGTTCATTGAAATGACGATGATTACCGCGATAATGATAGCGATAAGGAGATTGTAAAGCCCTGCCTTTGTACCTGTGGCGCGGGCAAAATCCTCGTCGAATGTGACGCAAAAGATTTTGTTGTAGAAGAGAATGAACACAACTACAACTATCAGCGAAACGATCGCGCAGAACCACACCTCCCCCGGAGTCAGAGTAAGGATCGACAAAGAGCCGAAAAGAGTGGAGCAGACATCGCCGGAAATGTTGGCGGACTTCGGGAAAACGTCGAGGTTCATCAAAAGATAACCGATCGCCAGCGCTCCGACCGAGATCATCGCCACGGACGCGTCGCCCTTTACCTTTGCGTTTTTTCCCGTGCGCAAAAGAAGCACGGCGCTGATTACGGTAATGGGCATTATGATAATCATATTATTGGTGGAATCGATTATCGGCTGAAGCTGTGAAAACAACACGCCTGTGATGGAAGCGATAGCCATAGCTCCGAACGCGACGTGAGAAAGACCGTCGCCAATGAACGAAAAGCGCTTGAGCACCAGCGTAACGCCCAAAAGAGACGCACAAAGAGCGACGAGCACGCCGACGATAAGCGCGTAGCGAACCTGCGGAAACTGAAAGTAATAAGCAAGGGTGTCGAAAATTTCCATATCAGCTCTCCCCTCTGCCGTTTACATTTTTAAGATACTCGTCGCGCGAACCGAAGAATATCTCACTGCCGATATGCAGGATCTTTGTTGCGTATTGAAGCGCGGCTTTTACGTCGTGAGAGATCATTATGATCGTGATGCCGTGATTTTTGTTGAGGTCCTGAATGAGAGAATACATCTCCTCGGTAGCTTTCGGATCAAGGCCCGCCACAGGCTCGTCGAGCAGAAGCATTTTCCGAGTCGCGCACAGCGCGCGGGCTAAAAGCACACGCTGCTGCTGACCGCCGGAAAGCTCGCGGTAACAGCGTTTTTTAAGATGGGAAATCCCCATAAGCTGCATATTCTGCTCTGCCTGCTTTTTTTCCTCTTTATTGTAAAACGGGCGCAGACCGCAGCGTCCCTGAAAACCCGAGACGACTATTTCCTTTACCGAAGCGGGAAAATCCTTTTGGATGGAATTTTGCTGCGGCAGATAACCGATCTCGTCACGGTTAAGACCGTCGCCCGTGAGGATCTTGCCTTTCATCGGTTTATGCAAGCCGAGAATAGTTTTCATAAGCGTGGTTTTTCCCGAACCGTTTTCGCCGAGAATACACAGATAATCGCCGCTGTCGACCGAGAAGCTGAGTCCGGAGATTATCTCCTGACCTTCATAGCCGAGGGCGAGATCATCGCAAATCAATTGTGCCATTGATTACTCCTTAATTGAGGGCGTCTTTGAGCACCTCATAATTTTCTTCCATAATGCTGAGATATGTGTCGCCGTCATCTATCGCCGACTGCATTGAATCAAGCGGAAGCAGCTCCACGGTTTCCGTAAGAGCTGTGTCAGCTACAGCATTCGCGATCTTTTTATCGGAGCCGTCGATAATGATAAGCTTTTTGAGATTCAACTCATCAAGCTTTTCGGCAAGGAAAACAATCGTTTTGAAGCTTGCCTCGCTCTCCGCGGAACAGCCCGTGAACGCGGCGTAATATTTTAAGCCGTAGTCGTCGGTCATATATCTGAACGGAAAACGGTCGGCAAAGATCAGCGTTTTGTTTTTCGCGCTTTTGCACATCTCGGAATACCTGGTGTCGAGCGAGTTGAGCTTTGTGATATATTCCTTCGCGTTTTTATCATACGCGTCTTTATTGGCGCTGTCTTTTTCGCCAAGCTTGTCCGCGATCACCTGACAGAGCGTGGAAGCGTTTTTCAGAGAAAGCCAGACGTGCTCGTCGTATTCGGTCTCGTCGCCTTCCTCTTCTTCCTCAACAGCTTCCATTCCCTCGATGATCTCTTCTTCCTTTACGGCTGAACCAAGCTCATCAAGAAGGTTTATAGCGACCATATCTTTATTGGTGGCGGTTTTTAAGGCGTCATCAACCCATTTGTCGGATTCTCCGCCGACATATATAAACACGTCGCAGCTTGAAACATTTACTATATCGTCGGCTGTGGGCTCATAGCTGTGCATATCAACGCCCTTGTCGAGCAGAAGGCTGACTTCCGCGTTATCAACGTCGCCGACTATATTCTTTACCCAATCGTATTCGGGGAAAATAGTTGCGATTATCTTTAGTTTTCCGCTGTCTTTCTTAGATGACGAACAGCCGGTAAAAGCCGCGATCAAAATCACCGCTGCTAATAATGCAGCCAATATTCTTTTCATATTATACTCCCTGTTTCTGACAATCCTTGCAAACGCCGTAAAGCACGGTGTTCGCCTTGTCGATCGTGAATTCATCGCTCTGCGCGAGGTTTTTAACGAGCATATCGGCGCCGAGCGTATTCATATGATATGTTTTGCCGCATTTTTGGCAGGAAAGGTGCAGAGATTCTCTGCAATGAGCGCCGTCGGTGTATTGATAGAACACCTCGCGGCTGCCGCTCTGATTGACTCGCCTTACCTTGCCTTCCTTTTCCAGATCGGAAAGATTGCGGTATACGGCGCTGATGCTGATTCCTTCGCCGCTGAGATCGGCTTCGATTTGCTTAGCCGAAAGCTTTTCGTCGGCGTGAGCAGATAAATATGAAATCAGGGTTTTTCGTTGTTTTGTCATATACTTTGGCAAAGTAGCACCTCCAAATTGCGACTGATTCGCAAATCATTATATCAGAAATATACTGTGAAGTCAATAGATTTGCGAATTATTCGCAAATTAACAGACAAAAAATAAAGCGGGACGAGCCCGCTTTAATTATCATTTGCATTTGTACATTTTTACGGCGTTGTCTGACGAGGACGACGCCTTTGTTTCATATCTGTCGGGGAACGCTTCGATAAGCTGAGTAAGTCTGGGATAGCCGAAAGAACGGACGTCGAAATCGGGCTTTACGCGTTTGAGATAGAAGCCCGCGTTGCTGATAAACGCGTAGCCGTCGTCGTCCTGGTACGAATCCCACGCGGTCGCGAGAAGCTGATGTATCTCATCCATCGGGTCGGCGGGAGCTTTCGGAGCGTTATCGGCAGGAGCATTGTCTTGCTTGTTGCTTTTGGACGGCTTTTTGACGCGCTTTTTGCCGATATTTTCAAGCAAAATGAACTCATCACAGCTGTTGATGAACGGCTCGGGAGTTTTCTTTTCGCCGACGCCCATAACATAAACGCCCGATTCGTGAAGATTTATCGCAAGGGGCGTGTAGTCGCTGTCGCTTGAAACGATGGCAAAACAGTCGTATAGCCCCTTGTGGAGCATTTTCATAGCGTCGATAACAAGGGCTATGTCGGTAGTGTTTTTGCCGGTGACATAGTCGAACTGCTGCTCCGCTTTGATGGCAAGGCGCTTGAGCTCGCTTTCCCAATTCTTCAGATTGTTTTTGCTCCAGTTAGCGTAAGCGCGCTTTACAACTATTCTTCCGTGCTTGGATATTTCCTGAATGACGTCCTCAAGCTTGCTGACCTGGGTGTTGTCAGCGTCTATGAGTAGTACGATATGCTCTAAATCTTTCATACAGACACCTGCTTTTATATTTTTCGGTTATATTATAACATGAAGGTGTAAAAATGTCACGCCTTTCTTGATTTTTACGAAAGGATATTGTATTATATTAGTACGAAAGGACTTGATAATATGAAACAATATAACTATTTTACACTGCGTGAACGACCGGAAATCAAAATTGACGCGGCAGAGTGGTTCCACAATAAGTGGGGCGTTCCCGCTGAAGCTTATCTGGAATGCATGGACGCTTATCTGAGCGGCGAGACCGAATATGGCTGGTATCTGTGCACGGACGGTGAAAAGATCGTCGGCGGATTAGGCGTTATCGAGAACGACTTTCACGACAGAAAGGACCTCTTCCCCAACGTCTGTGCCGTTTATACCGAAGAAGATCACCGCGGCAAGGGTATTGCCGGAAATCTGCTTAATATGGCTGTTGAAGATATGAGAGCTAAAGGCATTTCTCCCGTGTATCTCGTTACCGACCACACAGGATTTTATGAAAGGTACGGCTGGGAGTTCCTGTGCATGGTTCAGGGCGACGGCGAACCCGATATGACAAGGATGTATATCCATAAATAGCAACAGCGGGTTGCTTGTTTATCAAGCATTATGATGCTATAATGTAAGTGTAAAAAGAAAGGAGCTGTTAAGATGGAAACAAAAGATGTTCTGAAGAATCTCAGGGAGAAATGCGGACTGACCCAGGAGGAGCTTGCGCAGCGCGTGCTTGTAACGCGTCAGGCTGTGAGCCGCTGGGAAACAGGCGAAACGCAGCCTAATACGGATACCTTGATGCTGCTTTCAAAGGAATTCAACGTTTCCGTCAACACGCTGCTCGGCTCGCCCAGACCGCTTATCTGCCAATGCTGCGGTATGCCGCTGAGCGAGGACAGCGTTATAAGCCGTGAAAAGGACGGCAGCTTCAACGAGGATTACTGCCAATGGTGCTACGCCGACGGAAATTACACTTACAGCGATATGGATAACCTTATCGACGTCTGTATTCCTCATATGGTAAAGGAAGGCTTTACCGAAGAACAGGCGCGAGCTTTTATGAAAGAGCAATTGCCGAAGCTCGATTACTGGAAAAGATATGAAGAATTAAGCGACAACGGTGAGTTTGAGCAATTCAAACAGCAGCTTATAAAAGAGATAAACGAGCTTCATATCGAGGGTATGCCCAAAGTCAAAAAGCTGAACGCTCTTGTCGGAAGCTATGTGAATCTCGAGTATCCCCTGCCGAGCGGTATGAGCGCGAAGTTTCTGAATGACGACACGACATATCTCGGAAATCAACTGGAGAATGAATTCGGAGGCGACCGCTGTTTCGGTGTGTTGGCGAATATGGATTTCATCCTGATTTGCACATATGAAGCGGATGGCAAAAATCCCGAGCTTGTTTTGTATAAAAAGAGATAATATCAGCCCTTGGTTGTAAAAAACCGAGGGCTATTATATTGAACCTAAAAAAATAATATGATATACTTAATTGCAGAAATACTGCAAGGAGAGATTTTATGAACAGAAAAAGCATTATCGGCATATTATTGGCGTTTACGCTCATTTTAATGTCATTTACCGCCTGTCAGCAGGCACAGGAAACATCTGCTACTGAAACAAGCTCAACCGAAAAAAGCGATATTTATGATTTTGAAAAGTACGAAAACAGCGAGGTTTTTGATATCGTGAAGGTCTTTTCGGGCGGAAAATATGATGATTTCTGCTCAACGTATAAATTCAACTACCTCTCCGACGGACTTAAAATCGAGGGTTACATTTCGATCCCCAGCTCTATAGCGGAAACGCAGAAGCCCGGCAAATGCGTGATTTATAATCACGGCGGCAACAGAACTCTCGGAGTGCTGGAAAACAATACGACAGCAGCGATCAGCTATGTATGCGACCGCATCGTTGTCGCTTCACAATACAGGGGCTGCGGCGGCTCCGAGGGCGAGGATCACTTCGGCGGCGACGACCTCAACGATGTTATCAAGCTGATCGATATTTGCGAAAAGTATTTTTCGTTTATCGATATGGATGATCTCTGCGCGATCGGCTCTTCCCGCGGCGGCGTTATGACATATCCCGCCGCAAGGAAAGACAGCAGGATCAAGCGGATCATCGCTATAAGCGCAGTATGTGATTTAATTGAGGCGTATGATTCCCGCGATGATATGAAGACCGTATTAAAGGAAACTATCGGCTTCACGCCCGAGGAAAAGCCCGAGGAATACAAAAATCGCTCGGCTGTGTATTGGGCGGATGAGATAAATATCCCCGTGCTGATGTTCCACGCAAAGAACGATGCACAGGTTCCTTACAGCCAGGCTGAGAGCCTGTATAAGAAACTTAAGGATCATACCGACTGCACACTTATCACCTACGACGATGATATCCACGGCATAGTCCACGAGGAAGATTACGCAAATATAAAAGAATGGCTAAAGACAGGTAACATATAAATGAACGTTAGATTTGCAAAAGAAAATGAGCTGGACAGGATAAACGAACTGAGAAAGCAGGTAAACGACATCCACGTTTCGGGGAAAAGCGAAGTTTTCAAGCCCGGGTTTTCAAATGAGCTGCAGGACTTTATCAAAGCTATTTGGAATGACCCTGAACAGGAGATCGTTGTCGCGGAAAGCGGCGAAACGATCTGTGGTTATGCTGTGCTCCATCATATCAACAAGCCAGAAAACCCGTTTATGTATGAGCGCGACTATCTGGATATAGATGAATTCGGCGTAGATGAAGCATTCAGACGGCAGGGCGTCGCAAGCGCTATGATCGATTTTATCCGTGAATACGCATTACAAAGAGGATTTCATCGAATAGAGCTGAATATGTGGGAGTTCAATCAATACGCGCTCGAGTTTTACGATGCGGCGGGATTCAAAACATACAGACGATATATGGAGATGGATATATGACTACAGCGGAAACAGTAATAGCAATCGTTATGTTTACAATAGCCGGGATTTTGATATTGCTCGGCATATTAAGCTTTTTTCAGCGCGGCTTTATACTTAACAATGCCTATATTTACGCATCAAAAGAAGATCGCAAAACAATGAACAAAAAGCCGTATTACAGACAGACCGCAATCGTTTTCTGCCTTTTGAGCATAGTGTTTATCATAATCGGAATATCGGTCATTCTGCGAAACTACATGATAGATTATCTGCAAATTCCTGTTATTATCTGTGTGATAATATATGTTGCTGTTTCGTCAATAAAAATCGGTAAGGAAGAAAATAAATAATCAAATCAAAAACCGCTAAGCAGGTATTTTTGCTCAGCGGTTTTACTTTGAGTATAAATTATTATTCATCATATTTTCCATCTTGTTATCAGTGTTGATAACAGCAAAATACAACCCTATTTTACAAAAAGCATAGACATTTCATAAAATGAATGATATAATACAATTGATAATAATCTACTTATTCACAGGTGATATGATGGAAAAAGAAAAGTATATTGACCTTAACCTATTAGAAAAATTTGAGTTTTATGATTATGGTCATGCACTTGAAATACTTCACGAAAGCTTTCCTGAAGAATGGAAAGAAATACAAGAAGCGCTAAAAAAGCTTAAACTAACAACATCAGATATCACCAAAGCTGGTGGAAACGAATCCCCAATTCCCAAGAAATTTGATGATGTTTTATATCCACTCGGATGGCGCGAAATCAGAATTTCTGGGGATTTGTTGGTTAAGAAATATCCGCGGCAAACAGCGCAACGCCGAGGACGCTTTGCTAATGAGCCTTTTGAAACAGAGATGATCGAAGGTTATATTGACGGTCATAATATAGATTTTTTAAAAAATAAAGTTGCATTCGACCTTGAATGGAATAGTAAAGATCAAACTTTTGACAGAGATTTATTGGCAATGAGAACCTATTTTGATTGTGGACTAATTGATGTAGGCGTGATTGTTACAAGATCAAAAGATCTAAATGATATATTCAAAGAAATGGGTATAATGGCTAAGTATGGCGCATCAACAACATGGATAGGTAAACTGCTATATAGATTGGATAGCCGTCGTAATGGAGGATGTCCTATTTTAGCGATAGGAATAAAAAAAGGTTGTGTTGAATAATATGAATAGTTTTGATGAAACAGTAAAGGATCTATTATCTTTTACAAACGGAAAAAAATATAATACAATTTACGCTGATCCCCCGTGGCAGTTTCAAAATCGTACAGGTAAAGTAGCGCCTGAACACAAAAGGCTAAACAGATACGAAACTATGACATTAGAAGAAATAAAAAAACTACCAGTATCAGAA
The DNA here is from genome assembly GCA_902767325.1 of uncultured Ruminococcus sp. Taxonomy (GTDB): domain Bacteria; phylum Bacillota; class Clostridia; order Oscillospirales; family Acutalibacteraceae; genus Ruminococcoides. Next base: position 825 of record CACXGW010000131.1, on the reverse strand, counting down.
ATTGCTGACGATAAAGCACATCTTTATTTATGGATCCCTAACGCATTGTTACCTAATGGTTTAGAGGTTATGGATGCTTGGGGATTTGAGTACAAAGGCAATATCGTGTGGGAAAAAATACGCAAAGATGGGTTCCCAGACGGTAGAGGTGTAGGTTTTTATTTCCGAAATGTAACAGAGTTGCTCCTTTTTGGAATAAAGAAAAAAAGTTCACCAAACCGAACTTTATCACCAGCAAGGTCTCAGGTTAATCTTGTTCGTTCACAAAAGAGAGAACACAGTAGGAAACCTGATGAAATTATCCCTATTATAGAATCTTGCAGTCAACCAGCTCGAATTGAATTGTTTGCTCGTGGAGATCGAGAAGGTTGGGATATGTGGGGAAATCAGGCTAATGCAAACTATGAACCTGATTGGAATACATATAAAAATCATACAATTGCCAAAAATGATCAGAGCATAATTGATAATAATGTTTCAGCATAATTATTTAAAGCCCTTAGCTGCATTTGCTTGCAACTAAGGGCTTTGCTTTGTTTTGGTTATCAGTGAATAGTTATTATTACGCTGCGCGTAGATTATGATATGTTCGTAATATAATACTAACGATAAACAGTAACTCATAACATTGCGAAGCAATTCATAACTGATAACTCGCCGAAGGCGAACATAGTTGATTTGCTTCGCAAATCACTCCCACTCGCTCCCTGCAAAATAATCTTAACAGTATTTGTTTAGGGATTTTAGCACGGAGTATTTCTATTATTTGTATTGTAAATAAAATACAGGCTATCAAAAATTCTGTTGCCATTTTGTTGCCACGAT
>CACXGW010000130.1 GCA_902767325.1 uncultured Ruminococcus sp. | reverse complement strand
TCTGTTGATATCCTGATATTGCTCGCTTGTAGAACATCTTGCATATCCGTATATCATTTTTTTAACTCCTCTCCGAAAATTGGGTATTACTATCATATCGTATAAACAAAATGGTGTCAATAGTTTCTTTTATATAATTGGACTCTATTTAATGGTTTATTATCAGTTTCGGACATCGAAAAAAATGTAAATGAAATGTTTGTTTTTATAGTAAAACTACCCCCGAAATCTGTATGGAGGCGGAAGATAACAATAGCGTAATTTGTAACTGAAGTTAAGTACTTTCGTTACACCTTGTAAAACAACCCAAAAACAATTTGATTTTAACAGAAAATCGGGTAATTTAAGGGGTAAAAGAGGTGTAAAAATTATGTAACGGATGTCTACTTGATTTTTACAAATCTATCGCAACAGGTTTTCATGTCTTATTGATACCAGAAAGATGCCAATACTGTTTTTAATTTACAATTTTTGCGATGCGGCTTGCAGATGGGGACTGGACAACATGATAGCCGTGTGTTATTATATATTAATTAGGTTTATTATCCTCTTGATCCGGGTATTCGAATACCGGAGTCATGAGTTATCGTTTTTAGGAGCCGGGAGTATGAAAAAGGTTGTTGTTACTGTCAATGTGATTATTATGACTGCCATAGTGATCTTTGTTATCCTCTACTCCGGATTTTCAAGCAGAGATACGTATTCAAGGCAGGTAGAGCACTTTGAAAATATAACGGTCACCATGGAGCATGTGACTGAGAATTATATGGAAGGCGAACAGGGGATCTGCGATATTTGGGCGCGCTTTATTAACAACAGGTCTATGACGATGAAAGAGGCGACCGATTATATCCGCGATACGCACGTGCTTACGAACACTTCGGCGCATCTGATCTCTCCCGACACGCTTACCGGTCTGTCCACGCGCCCGAAGCCGGGCACCGAGGACGACTATGCTGTTTCGTATAAGCGGGTGGCGCTTCTCGAGGATGTGAGCTGGATCAACGCGCTCGGGGAGTCAATCAATGTTTCGCGCGCTTATACCAATCCGATGAACGGTGAGCAGTCGCTTGCCTTCTGCAACAGGGTCACGCTGAAAGCGGAGAAGGGCGGCGCTTTTGAGGAGGCGATCCTTCTGCGCGTGATCCCCATCTCAGAGCTTGAGCAGAAATGGGTTTATCCGCAGGAAGAGTTCGCAAATGCCGAGCTCACCATGATCGACTCCAACGGCGATTATATCCTCAAAGGATACAGCTTTAAGAATTCCAACTTTTTTGAGTTCTACAAGTCTTATAATTCATCCGATCCCGCGTCGTCTAAGGAATTGTTCGACAAGATTACTTCTTCGACCGGCTCAGTTTCAATGAAAAATTCACACGGACAGGAGTGCATACTTGCATTTACCCCTCTTGCAGACACTGTCGGATGGACGCTGCTCGGCTTCGTGCCGGCAAAGGATCTCAACGCGGGCATAGAAAACTGGCTGCTTGTCATCGTCGTTTCCGCAGGTCTGTTGATCCTGTTCATCTGCGACCTGTTCTATCTGCACCATTTGAACAAGCGCCTTAAGGTCACGGCTAAGGAGGCGGAATACGCAAACAAGGCAAAGACCGATTTCCTCTCCACGATGTCCCACGATATCCGCACCCCGATGAACGCCATAATAGGGCTTACTACTATCGCCGAGAATAATCTCGGGGATGTGGAGTCAACGGGGGAGAGCCTCAGAAAAATCAGGCTTGCGAGCAATCATCTGCTGACTTTGATCAATGACATTCTGGATATATCCAAGGTGGAAAGCGGAAAACTGAAGTTGAGTCCCCTGACGTTCTCTATTGCGGAAACGGTCGAAAACCTCATAAACATTTCGCAGCCGATGATTAAGGAAAAGAACATCGATTTCAGCTTCCATATCAATCATATTGAAAAGGAATTCCTATATACGGATCAGCTTCGCCTCAATCAGATCTACATCAACATCCTCTCCAACGCTATCAAATACACCGAGCCGAGCGGCCGCGTGAGCGTGGAGCTGAGCGAGGAAAAGAGCGCCATTCCCGGCTGCATACAGCTTACCTATGTTGTAGCCGATACGGGCATCGGTATGAGTCCCGAGTTTATGGCGACTATGTATCAGCCTTTCTCGCGCCAGATAGACAGCCGCGTCAACAGCATCCAGGGAACCGGTCTCGGACTGGCGATCACAAAGCAGATGGTCGAGCTTATCGGCGGAACGATCGAATGTCAGAGCGAGCAGGGCAAGGGCACGACCTTTACCGTAGTGCTTGATATCCCTGTAGCCGACAGGCAGCGCGACAATATGCAGCTAGAGCCCATCGACGTTTTAGTTGTTGACGACGATGAGAGCACGCTCAAGACGGCTGTTGAGATCCTCGAATGTCTCGGCGCAACGGCGGAGCATGCTCGAAGCGGATTTGAAGCGATCGGTATGATCGAGCACAAGCATCTTTCGGGCAAGGATTACGACGCAGTTATCGTCGATTGGAAGATGCCCGAAACAGACGGCGTTGAGACGATCAAACTCATCGGCGCCAAGACAGAAATCAATATTCCGTTCCTGCTTATTTCCGCATACGACTGGTCGGATATCGAGGACAAGGCAAAAAAGGCGGGCGCGAACGGCTTCATCAGAAAACCGTTTTTCCGCTCCGTGCTCTATGATAAGCTCAACGACTTGATCGGTAAGGAGTCCGACTCCAAGGAGCCCGAGGACGATTACTCCGATTTGAAGGGGCTGCGTATCCTCATCGCCGAGGATAACGACATCAACTGGGAGATCATATCCGGAATGCTTGATATGTACGGCATCGCTACCGACCGTGCGGAAAACGGACGCGTCTGCGTGGATATGATAAGCAGCGCGGAAGAAGGAAGCTATGAGCTCATCTTTATGGATGTGCAGATGCCGGAGATGAACGGACTCGACGCGACCAGAGCGATCCGAAGCTTGGAGAGCCCGTGGGCGTCCTCTATCCCGATCGTAGCGATGACGGCAGACGCCTTCTCCGAGAACGTTGCGGATTGCCTTAACGCGGGAATGGACGGGCATATCGCAAAGCCCGTTGATATAAAATTAGTCATCAAAGAGATACGAAGGACCAAAGAAAGAAGGGAATAATCTTGAAAAAGGCCATATGTATTATTTTAGCTGCGCTGATGATCTTGGGGCTGGCTGCCTGTAACTCGGAGAAAAAGGAGTCGACGGCAGAGAAGGGCTTCAAGACGGCTCTCGACAGTTCATCCAAATGTCAGATCACCATTGCCGGCGGTTACGACAACTTTGAGGCGCTGGAAACCGAATTCGACCGCTTCAACGAGTACTATCCCGACGTGGAGCTGAAGTTCACGAAGGTCGACGATTATAACAATATGATCGGCAAGGTCCTCAACGGAAACGACGCACCCGACATCTACGTCAACTACTCGTGGATGTACGGCAGGGATCAGTATAAAGCTTCCATAGATCACGCCGAGGATCTGTCCGATCCCTCGCTGAAGCTCGATCTCGACTGCATCCGCAGCAATATCATTCTGAATACCGACGACGGCACGCTTCCGATGGTACCGGTTTTTTCAAACACCTACGGTATGCTCGTGAACAACGACCTTTTTGAAAAAGAAGGTCTGAGCGTTCCCACGACCTATAAGGAACTGGTGGAGGTGTGCAAGGCGTTCAGTGATAAGGGCTATAAGAGCCCGCTGATGGGCTTTACCAACGAGGAAAAGACGTCGCTCTTCACCTTGACGATCTACCCGTTCTTCTGCGGAACCGTGGCGGATAATGAAGAGGCTGTCAAAAAGCTCAACGCCCTTGACCCGTCAGCCGGCGAGTATATGCGCCCCTCCCTTGAAAAGATGGAGCAGCTTCTGAACGACGGCTGTGCGGACCTCGACGCCTGCGCAAAGATCGAAAACAACTATGACGCCGTTATCCTGCGCTTCTTTGAGGGCGACGTTCCTATGATGACCTGCTCCGGAGATACCGTTTCCGGAACAAAGAAGAGGGAGAGCCGCTCCGAGGCGTTTATCGCCAATCCCTTCAAATACACCTTTGTCCCCGTTCCCATGTCGGACGACGGCGCCATCTTCCTTGATATGCCCAACCTGCAGTTCTCTGTCAACAAAGACAGCAAGAATTTGGATATGGCAAACGAATTTATGCGCTTCCTTATCACGTCGGGAGAACTCAACGAGATGGCGCAGAACAAGGGACTTATGTCGCCTACAAAAGACCTGTCCTTTAACAGTATGTACGCCGCGTTCGGAGACGTTCCGGAGTCCCGTGTCATTTCGCCCGAGGTAGTCGGCTTGACGGACGACGCGGTCTTACAGCTGAGGATGGCGGTCTACGGTGTAGGAACAGGCGCGATGACCATCGACAAAGCTATCGAGGGCTTCGGAACTTATACCCAGTGACCGATCTGATTCGGTGATGATTTGCCAATACTGTTTTTAATTTATTCGCTTGACTATTCTCATATAATTGATTAAAATAATAATATGAAGGGAGGTCGCTCAAATGACTACAGATGATATTGCAAAACGCAGACGCGCTGAAAAAATAGCTTATGCCATCAATAGCATTGAGGGCGTTCCTGTATCTGATGAAGTAAAAAAGCTCTCTGATCAATGGGTTTACGGAAAGATTACAGTTAAACAAATCAAAAAAGAGCTTACAAAGAAATACAAGTCGGCAGTCTAATGAAATATGACATTTACTTATTTGAAGATTGCAAAGTCCTGAAAAACAAGCTTGGAATTAAAGATGAAGCCCAACTTGACAAAGCAGAGTCTGAATTCGCAAGTATTAGCATGATGGAATTAATGGATAGTGGTTTTTCCGACTTCTCCCCTTCCGGTGTTTGTAAAATTCACAAAGCGGTTTTCGGTGATGTTTACGATTGGGCAGGAGAATATAGGATTATCAACATTCAGAAACGCGAACCGCTCCTTGCCGGAAAAAGTGTTTGGTATTCAAATTGGGAAGATATCGACAGAGATTTGAAAGCGGCTTGGCAAAAAATCGACACTGTTGATTGGACACATCTATCGCATGACGATTTTGCAAAATC
>CACXGW010000129.1 GCA_902767325.1 uncultured Ruminococcus sp. | reverse complement strand
TAGTCGCCCATATTCGCATAGTCTTCGCCGTCGCCGTAGTCAGCGCCGTCGATGTAGCCGATCAGGTAGTAGGTGCCGGAGGTGCCGCCACCGCCGCCGTCGGTCCATGTGCCGACCAGATAGTGACCGTTTTCATCGGTCTGATCAAGCGGATACCAGCCTGTTACAGCGCTGTCGTAGTAAATGTCTACAGTCTGAGCAGCGCCTTCTTCCTGGCCGCTGTTGAAGATGAAGAATGTGCAGTCGGTGGGAATGTCATAGCTGTAGTTGGTTCCGCCGAGTCCGTTGTCGCCCTTGAGGGTCATCGGAACGCCGGGCCATGCAGCATTTTCGCCGTCGGGACCGTATACATAGATGTAAGCCTGTCCCCAACCCTTGTTGTCGGTGAACTCGATCGTTCTTGTACCGGAAGGATCGGAGGGATTAACTGTGGGATCTTCTCCGCCGTCGGTCCAGAAATCAACTTCCCACTTGCCTTCTGCATCCTGCACGGTGGGATACCAGCCTGCAGCTGTGCTGCTGTAAGGAATGTTAACGGTCTGCTGGCCGCCTTCATAAATACCGGAACCGCTGTTGAAGATCAACATATCGGTGTTGGTGGGGATATCATAGGTGTAGTTTGTTCCGCCGAATCCGTTGTCGCCCTTGAGGGTCATCGGAACGCCGGGCCATGCAGCATTCTCATCATCGCCTACTACATAGTAGATGTAAGCTGCGCCCCAACCCTGGTTGTCGGTGAACTCGATCGTTCTTGTCGTGGGCGGATCGGTGGGCTCAGTTGTGATGATAGGATCGGTGGGCTCAGTTGTGATGATAGGATCGGTGATGGGAGCGTTAGGATCGTAAACTACGGTAGGATCGCCTGCGTTGGTGTAGTCTGCGTTGAAAGCACCGCTGTAGATGGAGGTGGTGAGGGTGTAAGCCGAGTCGGGTGTGCCCTTTACGCCGCCATCGATAATGTCGGTCTCGTTAGCTTCTTTGGAGGTGGTTTCACCTGCGTTGAGCTTGGAAACGCAGAGGTCTGTAACGTTAAGGTTGACCGTGGTGTCCTCAGCCTTGAGAACATTGAATGTAGCTGTTACGAATGCGACCTTGCCGCCGTTAGCTGTCTTGAGAGGAGCAAGTCCGAGCATGGAGATGTTGCCGTGTACGCCGTAATCAACGGAATCAAAATCGGTGTTGTAGGTAGCGCCGCTTGCAAACGGCATAAAGCCTGTTGTGCCCTGGAGCTGGAGGACTGTTCCGTCATATGTCAGCAGCCAATCGGTGCTGAGGAAGTCTTTTTCACTGTTGATGAAGTAGGTAACGGTGAGGGTCTGAGTATCGGTATCAAATCTTGCAAAGTGATCTGCAAAGAGGTTTGATTTAGCGTCTACTCTGAAGGTTTCGCCGTCGATGGGAACATACTCGCCGAGGATCTCATTTACGTGAGCATAGTTGGCATACTCTGCGCAGAACATCTGGATGTAGGTTACGTCCTTGATGGTGATTGCGCCGTCCTGATCAACGTCTGCGAGCTTAGCGGGTGTTCCGCTCAGAAGAGGAGTATATTCAGCAAGGTGCATCTGGATAGCGGTAGCGTCTGTAATTGTTACGGTACCGTCCATGTTGACGTCGCCGAGCCTGCCGTACTCAACATACTTTGTGGAGCTCTGAGTGGTTTCTTCAATTGTAGTTTCTTCAATTGTGGTTTCTTCAATTGTGGTTTCTTCAATTGTGGTTTCTTCAATTGTGGTTTCGGGAGGTGCGGTCGTTCCGCCGCCGCCACCCTGGCCGCGGGTTACATCTGTAGCCTCAACGGTCTGAACGGTAGGAGTCAGGGTAGTCTCAGCCCATTTGGTACCGCTGGAGTTGGTTCCCAGCATATGAGACTTGCCGTTGAGCTTCAGCTTTGTGGAGCTGGAGGAACCGGGATACTGAGCCGAACCGCCGTTGTAGTTGATGATTACGCAGGTGTTGGAGGAAGTTGCCAGGTTGAAGTTGGATTCGGAGGTAACGCCTGTGGAAGCAACTCTCTGAACACAAGTAGCGGGAACTTCGCAGTAATAATAACCTGTTGCGGAATCGATCTTCATCGCCTCTCCGGGCCAGCCGCCGTTGGAGTAGGTGATTGCCTTATTATTGGTATCCTCATCGTAGATGTAGCAGTTGAAGTCTCTGTAGGTTGTGAGCCTCGTGGGATTGAGGAATACATATACGCCGGAGGCGGTTGAAGCTTTCTTGGTATAATAATAGGTATTGGTTTTGGTTGTACCGGCTGCATCAGTCGCGGTCAGGTTGAGGGTGATGGTCTCACCAACATTGTAGTCGGAGCCGATTCTGATGGTGGGTGTGCCGGTGAAGGTTGCGGGTGTGGAATCATCAAGAGCATATGTACCGGAAACAGCGTTTTCAAGAGCGAGCTGAACGGTCATTGTGTCTGTGGTGAAGCCGCCCGACTCAACGGAAGCGGTAGCCTTGGGAGTAGCGGTCGCGTTGTATACGACTGCTACGCCGGTGCTGCCGATCTGACCGGTGAGTGTGCCGCCGCTTACGGTAAAGGCGTTGCCGGTAACGGTATCAACATAGTTGCCGTCCGCAAGACCTGTGCCGGAAATGGAAGCGCTTGCAGCGTTGCCGTTAAGGTTGGAGATAACGACGCCGCCGGTGCCGCGAGCAACGTATACCATGCTGCCGGAGGTTCCGACTTTTTCGGTGGTAACGTTAGCAAACGCGTTGTGGAATTTGTTGATTTCGGAAACAACGCTGCTCTTGTAGGTGAGGTCGCCTGCAGCTTCGCCCATCAAAGCGCTGCCGGGACGGGCAAAGAACAGAGCCGTTGCCTTAGCTCTGGAAGCAACGATAGCCCAAGCCTTGACGATCTTTTCATCGGAAACGCCTGCGGTATTTGTCATACCGGCAGAACCGGCGTTGCCCATGTAGGTGTCGTGAGACTCTGCCCAAAGGACAGCCTTGGAAGCGTCGCCGCTGAGCTGATAGTTGGAAGCGGAAGCTGCGTTTACACTGCCGTTGTTAACGCCTACGAGAACGTTGTCACTGGACTTATTCTCGGTTACGCGCATACGCTTTGTGTAAGAACCGAGGTTTCTTCCGTCGCCGAGCTTGTTAAGGATCTCGCCGTAAGCAAACAGGGTCTTGCCTGTTTTAGCGGAATAATAGGACTTTGCAGCGTCGAGGGTGTTTACCCAGAACTGCGAGCCTACGCTTGCGTCGTCCTCTACCTCGATGTGCTTCGCTGCGTCAAAACGGAAGCCGTCAACGCCGCAGTCGATACAATCTTTCAGCAGGTTGTAGATCTTGGTCTGAACCGTGGTGTTTGCGGTGTTCAGGTCGGGGCAAGCCGAAACGTGACCGCGGGTAACATTGGAAGCGTCGCCGTCGCCTGCCGTGAAGGTTTCACTGTGGAAATACGTGCCGTAGCTGTTGTAAAGAGTAGGTTCATATTGTAGAACCTCTTTACTGAGCGCGTTGGCGTTTTCAACGCCGTTTGCGTTTACATAGTTAGCCATGTGGTTGGCAACGATGTCGCAAATAATCTTAATGCCGTAATTGTCCGCCTCTGCGCACAGAGCGGTCAAATCAGCCTTTGTGCCGAGCCATGAAGACTGAGCGATGGACATGCTGACAGGCTGGTATAGTTTCCACCACTGTCCGCCGACGTCAGAAGATGTGCCGTAGTCTTTAGGCTGCGTAACGGGCGATGTCTGAACGGTAGAATAGCCCGCCGCGGCAATCTGCGGCAAGTTCTGCTTGATTGCGTTGTAAGACCAGTTGAAGGCATGCAAGATTACACCGTCTTCAACATTTGCCTGCAAATTCGATTCGCTCGCTACAGCGGAATCTTTTTCCACCTGAGCGGCATTTGCAGAAAATGTGAATGCCAAAGACGAAGTAAGTAAGGTTGCAGCTGCAACAATGCTTACGAGTTTTCTGAACATTTTCATCAAAAAACCATCCTTTCATAAAAGTTCATTATTATTATATCAAATTATGAATAATTTGTATATGTTTTATATTACAAATTGATTGCTATTTTTTTGTGCATAATTACGTGTGTTACAAATATTTTTCTAAAATGCAAAAATCATTGACTTTTTTGACGGTTTATCATATAATGTAATTTGGTTTTTTTGCGACTGAAATCAAATAAGGGCGGCTGCGCCGCAAAAGGGGTGAATAGATGGAACAGAAAGAAAAAAAGGTGATCGTATCATTAAATGATATTTTTGTAAGGTTTGACGGCGAGGTTATTCTCAACCATATCAACCTTGACATTCACGAAAAGGAATTTGTCACTATTCTCGGTCCGAGCGGCTGCGGCAAAACAACGACCCTGCGCGTTATCGGCGGCTTTTTGGAGCCTGAGAGCGGCGACATAATCTTTGACGGCGAACGTATCAACGGCCTGCCTCCTCACAAAAGAAACGTTAACACCGTTTTTCAGAAATATTCGCTGTTCCCTCATCTTAATGTATTTGACAACGTTGCCTTCGGACTGAAGCTCAAAAAGCTTCCGAAGCAGGAAATCAAACAAAAAGTAATGAAAATGCTTGCTATCGTTGACCTAAAGGGCTACGAAAAGCGCTCGGTATCAAAGCTTTCGGGCGGTCAGCAGCAGCGTGTCGCAATTGCGAGGGCTCTCGTCTGCGACCCGGAAATAATCCTTCTGGACGAACCTCTCGGAGCGCTCGATCTCAAGCTTAGAAAGAGTATGCAGCTTGAACTAAAGGAAATTCAGCAGCAAACGGAAAAAACCTTTATATATGTTACCCATGACCAGGAGGAAGCTCTTACGATGAGCGACCGCGTCGTGGTCATGAACAACGGCGTTATCGAGCAGATCGGTACGCCCGAGGACATTTACAACGAGCCCGTCAACGCTTTTGTCGCGGATTTCATCGGCGAGGCGAACATCCTCAACGGTACGATGATCGACGACTGCCGCGTGCGCATACTCGGAAAAGAGCTTGAGTGCGTTGACAAGGGCTTCGGCAAAAACTCACCGGTGGACGTTGTTATCCGCCCCGAGGATATCATCATCGTACCTCCCGAAAACGGTCAGCTCACCGGCGTGGTGGAAAGCGTCACCTTCAAGGGCGTTCACTACGAAATGAGCATCAGAGTCGGGAAATGCGAGATACTTGTTCAATCCACCCGCTGTGCCGAGCTTAACAGCACCGTCGGTATGAGGGTCATACCTTTTAATATACAGATCATGAACAAGCTCCTGCCAATCCAGAGCAACACTATCGACGCCGTTGTAACCTACGCCGACGAAAACGAGCGTTACTTTGAGTTTGAGCTTGAGGACGAAACCGTCACGGTTAAAGACAAATTCATCCCGCAGGGCAGCAAAGTCAGGATCTATCTGCCGTTTGACGCGCTTTCCATCACCGGCGAGGGCGAGGGCGACCTGACCGATGTGTATATCGAATCTGTCGTCTACAAGGGCGAGCACAACGAGATAATCCTCGAATCCGACACCCGCAAGTGGCTTATGCTCAGCGATACCGACGAGCAGGTTGCGACATATGTACCGCTGTACTTCGATTTTTCAAAGGCGAGCTTTGAGATAATCTCGCCCGGAGAAAAGGAGGGCGGGAAATGAAATCAAAAAAGCTCTCTATCCCCTACATCGCTTGGATGGTGATTTTTACGATGATCCCGATTGTTATGATCGGCATCACCGCCTTCAAGGATAAGAGCGGCAACTTTTCGCTTGAAGCGTTTTCCAAGGCGTTCGGCTACACGGGCGTGTTTATGAAATCGCTGTGGATAGCGCTGATATCGACGGTCATCTGTCTGGTGCTCGCTTATCCCCTTGCGTATCTCCTTACAAAAATGAAATCCTCGACACAGAGAGTCGTGCAGATGCTCATAATGGTGCCGATGTGGATGAACTTTCTGCTGCGCATATACGCGTGGAAAATTCTTTTACAGAAAAACGGTCCTCTCGATATGGCGCTTTCGCTTTTGGGCATCCACGGAACATACATAAACAACACCGGCGCTGTTGTGGTCGGAATGGTGTATGAGTATCTTCCGTTTATGGTGCTGCCGATATTCACGGTTATGTCGAAAATCGACGGTCAGCTGATCGAAGCGGCTCAGGATCTGGGCTCAAACAACATCACCGTATTAAGAAAGGTGATATTCCCGCTGAGTATCCCGGGCGTTATCTCGGGAATAACAATGGTATTTGTTCCCACAGCAAGCACATTTTTGGTTGCGGAACAGCTCGGCGGCAAGGACGACACCATGATAGGCGACGTTATTGACCGGATATTCCTGACCGACCAAAGCACAGGCTCCGCTATCTCGCTTGTTTTGATGGTATTTATATTGGTATTCCTGATACTGATGAACCTGTTCGGAGATGAGGAGGCGATCGCGTAATGAAAAGGAACAAAATCGGCGTCGCTTCCAAAATATATATCGGACTTATATTTTTGTTTATGTACATCCCCATCGGAGTGCTAATCTTTATGTCGTTCAACAGCGGCAAAACGAGCACGGTGTGGAAGGGCTTTTCGCTGAAATGGTACGGAGAGCTGTTCAAGAGCAGCGAGCTGATGAACGCGCTCGGCAACACGCTGATAATCGCTCTTCTGGCTTCCGTTTTCGCGACGATCCTCGGAACGGCTGCGGCAATCGGCATACACAACTTCAAGGGCAAATCCCGCGCGGTTATCCAAAACGTGTCGAATCTGCCGATAATAAGCCCCGATATTGTGATGGGTGTGTCGCTTATGCTGCTGTTCAGCTTTTTCGGAGTGATCTTCCACTTTGAAATGGGCTTTTGGACAGTGCTTATCTCCCACGTTTGCTTCTGCGTGCCGTTCGTTGTGCTTAACGTTACGCCGAGACTGAGGCGAATGGACCAGAGCATATATGACGCCGCGCTCGATCTGGGCTGCAACCAGTGGCAGGCGTTCTACAAGGTGGTGCTCCACGAGCTTATGCCCGGCATCTTCTCGGGTCTTTTGATGAGCTTCACCTATTCGATGGACGACGTTGTTATAACGCACTTTACTCAGGGCGCGACCTTCAACAACCTGTCCACAAAAATCTTCGAAAAACTGAAAAGGCAGGTGCCGCCGACGATCAACGCGCTCTCTGCCCTGCTGTTTCTGGCGATCATAATCGTATTGATTTTGATAAATGTTCTTGACCGCCGCGCCGAAAAGCGTGAAGCAAAACGCGGCGAATAATATTGGAGGTTGAAAAATGAAAAAAATCGTAAGTATTCTTCTGACAGCTGTTCTTATCGGCTCAGCTGTGTTCTGCTTTGCAGGCTGCGGCTCATCCTCAGGCAGCAAAGGCGAAGTTAAGGTGTTTATCTGGGGCGATTATCTCGCCTTGGGTCAGGATGGGCTCAAAAACGTCATCGACGAGTTTGAAAACGAAACCGGAATCAAGGTCGATTACACCACCTACGACACCAACGAGGAAATGTACAGCAAGCTTACCCAGAGCAACGTCAGCTATGACGTTATCCTCCCCTCAGAGTATATGATCAGCAAGCTGATAAAGGAAAACCTGCTTCAGGAGCTAAATTACGACAATATCCCCAACTACAAATATATCAGCGACAAGTTCAAAAATCTCCCCTGCGACCCAGACAACAAATACACCGTTTGCTATTCCTGGGGCGTTACCGCAATGATCTACGACAAAACAAAGGTCAAAAACGCTCCGAAGGATTGGGACGCGCTGTGGGACAAAGACCTTAAGGGCGAGATCCTGATGTTTGACAACAGCCGCGACGCGATGGCTATCGCGATGCAGCAGTGCGGTATCGACCCCTCAAGCTGCACCAAGGCAGATGTTGACAAGGCTGTGGTTAAGCTCAAAGAGCAAAAGCCTTTGCTGAAAAAATACGCAATGGATCAGGTGTTTGACGAAATGCTCGGCAGCCAGGCGGCGATCGCTTCCTACTAC